>JBDWTN010000007.1:705000-1057500 GCA_039984955.1 Marinobacter alexandrii | reverse complement strand
ATCCTACCAAATCCAGACGAACTCCGAATGCTGATAAATATATTCCGCAGTGAGGGCTTGGGTGCTAAGGTCCAAGTCCGAGAGGGAAAGAACCCAGACCTACAGCTAAGGTCCCTAAATTTGTACTAAGTTGAACTAAGGAGGTTCAGCTGCTTAGACAGCCAGGATGTTGGCTTGGAAGCAGCCATTCATTTAAAGAGTGCGTAACAGCTCACTGGTCGAGCGGCAGAGCATCGATAATAATCGGGCATCAAGTACAATACCGAAGCTTAGGATCATTTATGATGGTAGGGGAGCATTCTCTAAACAATGAAGGTGTGACGTGAGTCATGCTGGAGACTAGAGAAGAGCAAATGTAGGCATAAGTAACGATAAGGCAGGCGAGAAACCTGCCCACCGATAGACTAAGGATTCCCCGGCAATGCTAATCAGCCGGGGGTTAGTCGGGACCTAAGGCAAACCCGAAAGGGGTAGTCGATGGACAACTGGTTAATATTCCAGTACCACCTTTATTTTCGATGGGGTGACGGAGTAGTGAAAGTACCGCGTACTGACGGAATAGTACGTTGAAGGGTGTAGGTATAAGAACTGTAGGTAAATCCGCAGATCTTGCTGAACCTGATAGTACCACAAATCTTCGGATGCGTGGATAGTGTACCTAAGCAGACTTCCAAGAAAAACCTCTAAGGTTAGGATAAAGGTGCCCGTACCGTAAACCGACACAGGTAGTCAAGGAGAGAATCCTGAGGTGCTCGAGTGATTCATGGTTAAGGAACTAGGCAAAATAGCCCTGTAACTTCGGGAGAAGGGGCTCCTACTTCGGTAGGACGCAGTGAAAAGACCCAGGCGACTGTTTATCAAAAACACATGGCTGTGCGAACTTGAAAGAGGATGTATACGGCCTGACACCTGCCCGGTGCTGGAAGGTTAAGGGGGGATGTTATCTTCGGAGAAGCATTGAACTGAAGCCCCAGTAAACGGCGGCCGTAACTATAACGGTCCTAAGGTAGCGAAATTCCTTGTCGGGTAAGTTCCGACCTGCACGAATGGTGCAACGATCTGGGTACTGTCTCAACCATGAGCTCGGTGAAATTGTAGTTCCGGTGAAGATGCCGGATACCCGCAACGGGACGGAAAGACCCCGTGAACCTTTACTATAGCTTCACATTGGTATTGGGTAAATGATGTGTAGGATAGCTGGGAGACTCTGAAGCTGTGTCGTCAGGCATGGTGGAGTCATTGGTGAAATACCAGCCTTTATTTATCTGATGCCTAACCCCGAAAGGGAGACAGTGTGTGGTGGGTAGTTTGACTGGGGTGGTCGCCTCCAAAAGAGTAACGGAGGCTTTCAAAGGTACCCTCAGCACGCTTGGTAACCGTGCGCAGAGTGCAATAGCATAAGGGTGCTTGACTGTGAGGCCTACAAGCCGAGCAGGTAGGAAACTAGGATATAGTGATCCGGCGGTTCTGTATGGAAGGGCCGTCGCTCAAAGGATAAAAGGTACTCCGGGGATAACAGGCTGATCTCCCCCAAGAGCTCATATCGACGGGGAGGTTTGGCACCTCGATGTCGGCTCGTCACATCCTGGGGCTGGAGAAGGTCCCAAGGGTTGGGCTGTTCGCCCATTAAAGTGGCACGCGAGCTGGGTTCAGAACGTCGTGAGACAGTTCGGTCCCTATCTGTTGTGGGCGTAAGAAATTTGAGTAGATCTGACTTTAGTACGAGAGGACCGAGTTGGACTAACCGCTGGTGTACCAGTTGTTCCGCCAGGAGCACTGCTGGGTAGCTACGTTGGGAAGGGATAAGCACTGAAAGCATCTAAGTGCGAAACCCACTACAAGATGAGATTTCTTTTAAGAGATGTTCTAGATTAGGACGTAGATAGGCTGCAGGTGTAAAGGCAGTAATGTCAAAGCTGAGCAGTACTAATTACTCGTAAACTTTTTTGAAGCGTTTCGATAAACTCGCGTTTTTCATGTGAATCTTTCATTTTTAATGTCAAGACATTAAGTCCTGTCCATTAAATGGATATAGGCAAATTTTATGGTGATTATAGCGACGGGGTCCACCTCTTCCCATTCCGAACAGAGAAGTTAAGCCCGTCAGCGCTGATGGTACTGCCGTAACAGGTGGGAGAGTAAGTCGTTGCCAGTTTTTATTATCAAGGGATATTGTGAAAACAATATCCCTTTTTTTGTTTCAAAGCATGGACTTTCATTGAGCCTGTGCCTAATGTTTTGCATAACTTGCTATTCAGATGTTCGTATAGATATCAATCTTAATTGTTTAAGCTTAGTTTATGTGGTGGTATTTCCTTCCTTTTTTGATTATCCCTATTGTTGTTCATCTTTTCGATTTTAGGAAGGCAAAAAAGATATACTTTTCATCGATAAAGTACATTACCAACTTATCTTCCAAAACGAAATCAAATTATCGGTTAAAGTACTTGTTAATTTTAACTACGAGAACCCTGATTGTCCTATCGGTAATTGTTTTTATTCTTTCATTTGCTGAAACTAAGACCATTCCGAATTCTGTTTCTGTTTATTTTGATAATTCAGGAAGTTCTTTGGTCAATGATCAAGGTTTGATTGTAGAACAATTTATGCGAAATTCTTTCGATCGAGGCGTGAAATCAATATCATATTTTGATAATAAACAGAAAAAAAACTTAGATAAGTCGCTATTCGAAGAGGTTGATTTTGATATTGTCAATAACACAAATTCTATTTTAAGTGAAATCGAAAATTCTTTTACTGAGAATCTAGCTGAATATAATTATATATTCAGCGATTTCCAGGCTTCAAATCCAGAAAGCGTAGATTATACATTTTTTGATTCAAGTAAGGTCTACAATATAGTCCTTACACAAGATCTAAACCGGATGAGAAATATAAATGTTGATACGCTGTCTATTCAACCAAGCCAAAAAGATATCTCTCAACAAATTATTACTGTCAGTTTTGAAGTGTGGAATGCTGAAGAGGGGAATGTTATTATAAAGTTGATGCAGGGTGACCGTCAATTTAGTTCGGTGGTTAAAGAAATTTCTGAATTGGATGAGATTCAATTCGATCTTCCTAAAACATCAACAGGTAGCTATGAAATAGTTATTGATGGTGATGAAGTAATCTATGATAATATTTTTCATTTTGTAATCCCAAAGCAAGAGGTTCCTAGAGTGAGTATTATCAACACTAATGATTCAAAAGCGTTGAATTTGATTTTTGATAAGAAAGACTTGTTTGATTTGAATATGCAATCCATTAACTCCCTGGATTACAACAAAGTAAAGATGAATGATCTGATTATTTTAAATAGTATCTCATTTATCCCAACAAGTTTATTGGATCAGTTTCGTAATACTTTTTTTGTTGTTTTTCCTCCTGATTCTATTGTTATAGATAGCTACGATAAATTTCTAGGACTCCATATAATAAAAGCAGGAACTAATCAACTGACTGAAATTGACATTGACTATTCGCATCCTCTCCTTCAAGGAGTTTTTACTCGTAATTCAAAAGAAGTTTCTTTACCAAAGGAATATGTTTTTTTTGATTTTGAAGGTGATTTTGAAGTAATAATAAAATACAGAGATGGTCGACCTTTTCTTTTACGGTCTGGTTTAATCTATTTCTTTAACTTCATCCTAGAAGGTAACGAGACAAAATTTGAAAGCCATTCGCTTTTTCTTCCTATTATGTATCAAATTGCTTTTTCCTCGACAAAGGAAGTAGAGCCTTCTTATTTTTATCCGAACGATTTGATTACGATATCAGAGTCCGTTTCAGACATACCAGTTAGAATTAAAAGTAATGCTTATGAAGTTATTCCATCTTTCAATTCATATGGAGATCGAATGGTATTAGAAATACCGGATGATATTAGTGCAGGTAAATATTATCTCCTTCAAGGAAATGACACATTAAAAGAAGTTGCGATAAATATTTCTAGAACTGAATCAATTATGAGGTCTGCTAAAATTGAGACATGGAGAAAGGTATTTTCGGAATACGAGAATATAAGCGTGTTAAAGTCTGACGATAATTTTAATGATTTAGTATCTAAAATGTCTTCTAAGCACGACATATGGAAATATGCATTAATTTTGATGATATTGTTTATCCTAATAGAAACAGGATTGCACAGATACCTCAAATGAGTTTACTACTTAAGAATGTACTCGTCGTAGATTGTAATTCCCAATCTCATTTAAAACAGGTCAATTTATTAATCGAAAAGGGTAAGATTTCCTCCTTAACCGGTAAATCTGCAAAAAAAGAAATTGATCTTACAGGAAAAATAGTTACCTGCGGTTGGTTTGATTTAAATGCCAATTTTAACGACCCTGGATTTGAGTATCGAGAGGATATCGATTCTGGCTCAAAGCTGGCTCAAGCAGGTGGATTTACTGATGTTTGTTTAATGCCAGGAACAATGCCTCCTATAACCTCCAAGAGTGATGTTGGTTATATAATAAAAAAATCTAATCAATCTGTTGACTTACATGTTACTGCAGCGCTTAGTGAGGATATGAAAGGAGAGAATCTTAACGAAATTTTGGATTTAATTGATGCTGGTGCTTGTTCTTTTTCTGAAGGGGATATGCCAATTTGGAATTCTGAACTACTTCTAAAAGCTCTTCAATATACAAGTAGTATTGATGTGCCAATTTTTCAAAATTCTCGTGATTTGAATATTTCGAGTAATACGCACATGCATGAAGGAAGAGTAAGTACAAATCTTGGTCTTCGTGGCGAGCCACCTCTTTCTGAAGAGCTTATTGTGCAAAGGGATATTGAAATATTAAAGTATAGTGGAGGTCGTCTTCACTTCTCTAAAATAACTTCTGGCAAAAGCCTAGAACTTATTAAAAGAGGAAAAAAGGAAGGTTTATCGATCACTTGCGACATAGGCTTGCATCACTTGATTTTCGAAGATAATTCTATTGAATCTTTTGACACTAATATGAAAAGTTTACCTCCTTACAGGAATAGTGTCCATAGGAAAGCACTTCTTAAGGGATTGAAAGATGGAACAATAGATGCAATTTGTTCAAACCATCGTCCATTAGAACAGGAAGTGAAGCAATTGGAGTTTGACCTTGCTGAACCTGGAAATATATCCATTCAAACTTTTTTTCCTTCTTTGCTAAAATTAGCGGAAGATATTCCTCTCGAAATACTAATTGACAAGATTGTGAATGGCCCGCGAAAAGTATTACGATTAGATCCAGTCAAAATTGCTGAAGGAGAAGAAGCTAAATTAACTATTTGTGATGAAGACCTGAACTGGTTTTTTGATGAGAAAACTAATTTGTCTAAATCTAAAAATTCCCCTTTCTGGAATATGCAATTACGGGGAAAAGTGGTTGGTACTGTTAATAGGGAATTTTTGACTCTCAATTAAATTATTTTGATAAAATCAGCAATTAAATATTCTGTATTGTGTGGAATATTCCTCATTGGTATTTTTTTTGTTTCAATCAATTTTGGAAGTAATCCCTTGCTAGATAGCCGCCATTTTTGGTTTGATCTTGGAGTCTATTTTTTGTTTATTTTTTTTGCGGGTAAAGAATTTAAAGATTTCAGGAATGATGGATTTCTTCATTTTTGGCAGGGGATAAGCATCGGGTTTATTGTTTTTATCCCTGCTATTTTACTTTTTGAAGCCACTTTCTATATTATTACTCAAACAGATTCGAGTATATTAGAAGCTTATAAGAATGGGGCTACCATGCTTCTCAAGAAAAACGAGGAATTCTATCTTATTGAATTGGGAGAAAAAACGTTAAATGAGCGGTATAGATCAATTTCAAATATGAGTTCCGCTCAGCTTGTTCAAATGACCTTTCGGAATAAACTCTTCTCTGCTTTTTTGATTACGCCTGTAGTTGCCATAATTTTAAGAAAAAAACCTAAATAACTTATGAACAATCACGCAATCAAGTCTGGGTTAATTGTCGGTGTAATAAGCATCGTACTCAACCTTTTAATTTACATTGTTAATCCTGCTTTCTTAGTGTCAATGTGGATGATCTTGTTTTTTCTAATCTTTATTGCTTTAGTTTCCTACTTCGGAATACAGCATCGAAAAGAAATTGGAGGTTTTATGGCTTTCGGGAAAGCATGGGTATACTCTATGCAATTATTGGTAGTTGCAGGTATTATTGGAACAGTTTTCAATATTTTATTGTACAACGTTATTGATCCTGAATTGCCTACTATGTTGGCTGATCAATCTGTTGAAAATGCGGAAGCTATGATGCAAAACTTTGGTATGCCTGAAGATCAAATGGAAGAGGCTCTTGAAAAGTCTCGTAATGATACTTTAGATAGGTTTACTGTTACAGGATCAATCGTTGGGTTTCTTTGGGGTCTGATTGTTTATGCTATACTGGCTTTAATCACTGGTGCAATCATCAAAAAGAAAGAACCTGAATTTGAAGGATAAAAAATTATCACTAGTTATACCTGTTTATAACGAAGAAGAATCCATTCCAGAACTTTTGGAGTGGATTTTTCGCGTTGTAGACTCTCATTCTATATCTACTGAAATTTTATTTATTGATGATGGTAGTACAGATAGGTCCTGGAAGACTATTCTTAAAGCCTCAAAAGAAGACCAAAGAGTAATTGGTTTGAAATTTAATCGCAATTATGGTAAATCAGCTGCTTTGCAGACGGGCTTTGATCATGCTTCAGGTGAAGTAGTGATTACGATGGATGCTGATATGCAAGATAGTCCAGATGAAATTCCGGAGCTTGTAAAGATGATTGTAGAGCAAAAGTTAGATATTGTTTCTGGCTGGAAAAGGAAAAGACACGATCCTATAGGTAAAACTCTTCCTTCTAAGTTTTTTAATTGGGTAACTAGAAAAGTGTCTGGTATTAGACTCCACGATTTTAATTGTGGATTGAAGGCTTATAGAAAGGATGTCACTAAGAATATACATGTATATGGAGAAATGCATAGATACATTCCACTGATTGCTAAATGGAATGGATATGCTAACATAGGGGAGAAAGTAGTTGAACATCGGGCTAGAAAATACGGTACTTCTAAGTATGGAATGAAGCGTTTTGTTACTGGATTTCTTGATTTATTATCCGTGACCTTTGTGTCGAGGTTTAAAAAGAATCCAATGCATTTTTTTGGTGTTTTTGGTAGTTTATCGTTTATAAGTGGTTTTTTCATTGCTGTTTGGATAATTGGGGAGAAACTTTTCAGGCAATTTCATCATATGCCACTCAGGGATGTAGTAAATCAACCGCTGTTTTTCCTAGCTTTAGTAGCACTGATTATTGGAATGCAGCTTTTTTTAGCGGGATTTCTTGCAGAAATGCTTATTCAAGTCAATCAAAGAAAAGGTGATTATCTGATTTCTGAGCGAACTGACGATATCTAGATTCTAGTTAATGCCTGAATATTCTATTATTATACCTGTTTACAATCGACCTGAGGAGGTTGATGAACTTCTAAATAGTCTTACATTTCAGACATTCACTGATTTTGAAGTCTTGATTGTTGAAGATGGTTCTAATATCAAATGTGAAGAAATTGTTTCAAACTACTCGAACAGGCTAGACATCACATATTTTTATAAGAAAAATTCTGGGCAAGGGTTTAGTCGGAATTATGGGTTTGAGAGAGCGAAAGGAAATTGGCTGATTGTGTTTGACTCAGATTGTCTTATTCCAGAGAGTTACTTAAAAATAGTTGATGATAATATAAAAAAACATCAAATAGATGCTTTTGGGGGGCCTGACAGAGCTCATGAAAGCTTTACTTCTGTGCAGAAAGCTATAAGTTATTCAATGACTTCCCTATTTACCACCGGAGGTATACGCGGCAATAAAAAACATGTGGGAAAGTTTCATCCTAGAAGTTTTAATATGGGTATTAGTAAAGAGGTTTACAAGAAAACTCAGGGATACCAATTGCCCAGAAAGGGAGAAGATATAGAGTTTAGTATTCGGATAATTAAAAATGGATTCAAAACAAGTCTTATTGAAGATGCTTACGTATATCATAAACGAAGGACAAGTTTTAGTCAATTTTTCAAACAGTTACATTTTTTCGGAACGGCAAGAATTAATGTTTATCGTTTTTATAAAGAAGAGTTGAAATTGATTCATTTTTTCCCAAGCATATTCTTCATTGGACTATTTCTTACATTCTCCTGTCTTTTTCTGTTTTTTGATATAGCAATATGGGGACTTGCTATTTATGGACTCTATTTCTTTTCTGTATTTATAGATTCTTCAATAAGAATTGGAAGTATAAAAATTGGCTTCTTTTCCATAGTTGCTGCATTTATTCAACTTTCAGCATATGGATTAGGTTTAATCAAAGAGGGATTGATCTATTTGAGAAAAGGTTGAACCTTATCTTTGAATATGCAAATTGATTTAACGACTCCAGCATTACTCTTTCCTGCTATCTCGCTTTTATTATTGGCTTATACGAATCGATTTTTAGCTATTGCTACTTTAATCCGTCAATTACACAAAAGCTATATTAATGACCCAAAGAGTTTACTTGAAGGACAGCTAAAGAATTTACGAAAAAGACTTTTCTTGATTAAAGCAATGCAACTCTTTGGTGTTATAAGCCTATTGCTTTGTGTCTTAGCTATGTTTTTTATCTACTCTAAAGCAAATGAATGGGGAAGTGTAATATTTGGTATTTCACTCATCCTTCTCATTTTATCTTTACTTATATCTATTCGTGAAATTCAACTATCTACAAAAGCACTAGACTTGGAGTTAAGCGATATGGAGCTAGGTAGGAAATTGAAATTTTAAGCCGGAACTGAATCCGGCTGTTGTCTATTTTTTGTTTTTTAGGACTATGTATATAATGAGGGAGACTAGGTAAATTATCAGACCATACATAGTTGTAATCATTGATACCTTAAAGCCTCCAGCGAGCATAGCAGGTGTTACAGATCCCATTTCTTGAATTGCCTCAAATGCTGAAAACAAACCAATCAATTGTCCAAGAACTCCTGTAATTGCGGATAGTAATCCAATAGATTTTATCGTTTCAAGCTTTGTATTCTCTTTACTTAAAAAACTTTGAAAGGCGAAGAACATAACAAACACAAACTCGATGGTCAGGATACTCATGAATAGAATACCGCCCATTTGAAATAACTCAATCATAATTATTTTTTTTAAATTAAACATATGAGCAAAGCACGGGCTCATTGTCATTTATTAAAAGGTAGAATCCATACATAAGACTGTCGTTTGTCTACAAGAGATTCAAAATTTATCAATTTAGCTCATATTAGAGTTCATGAATATTAGCAAACTGGTCATTTTCTGGGGATTCGTATGGGTCTTTTTAACACTATTTTTTAGAGCTTCATTGGAAAGCATAACTGTTGCTTTTTGTTTTGTTAGCTTTCTAATGCCAGTTGCAATAGCAACTTCGCTTTTCTTTAATCATCTATTAACTCCAAAATATCTTCTGACTGGAAGGAGAATGAAATTCATTCTTTATTTCACTTATATGCTAATTGTATCGATCTACTTTGAGCTTTTAGTAATGGTTCTAGCTTTTGTGATTCTTGGCGATTATCAGATTTCGAATCTAGGGAAGGTTGCTGGAGATATTTACTTACTAACAGTTATTCTGTACCTGATTGTGTTTGCCGAAGGAATTGTTTTGACAGTGAAGAAATTGAATGAAAAAAATACTGAAGTAGAAGTCATGAAAGTAAAATTAGAAAAAGAGAATCAGGATAGTATTATGCTAAAGGTTGATAGAAAGAAAAAAGTAGTTCTCCTACTAGATATTCGTTATATAGAGAGTCTAAGTGATTATGTGAAAGTTCATGTTTTATCCGAAGTGTTGGTGACGAAGGAAAAGATATCTTCTCTCGAAGAGAAATTATCAGGCAGTTTTATTCGAATTCATCGCTCATTTTTGGTGAACAAAGTACATGTTGATTCACATTCAAGAGATACTGTCTTTATTCATAACCATGAACTACCAGTAGGTAGAAAGTACAAACAGAATGTTATTGAACAACTTGAATCTTCTACTGTCTGAAGAATTTTATTGACCCTAGTTGAAATGAGTTTCTTGTTTCCAAGGAAAAGTTGTAATTCTCACCTTTCAGGATGATTTTATGACCATTGGAAAAGCTGAAAATTTCAGTATCGAACCCGCCTGAATGAATTGAAATGATATAGAATTCTTTTTTTTGAGGGCTATACCCAAAATATTCCTCCTTTTCGTTCCCTCTTTCCAGTTTTAAAACATTTGCTTGGAATAATTCTGTTTCCCAAAGATCCCCCTTTTCGCTTTTGAAGCTCCCAGAAAGAGCATTTAAAACAGTACTAATATCTTCTTCTTCGTTTTTTGAATAGATTTTAGTGCTTGCAACTATGGCTGTCTCTAGTTTTTCCTTTACAACTTCAGCATAGTTGATAAGACTATCATTAAGAAATTCTGGAAATGAAAAGTATAAAAAAGATGTGCTACTTCCTTTTCGATTATTAATAGTCTTGTTAATAGACTCCTGGAATTCAAAAGTTCGTATCTCAAGCATTTTTCCTTTTACGATTCTACCACGTGAATCCTTAATTTCAGATATTGTTAAATTCCGTGGATTAATATCCTCAATATTGAACCTTCGTACGGTATAGTTTTTGTCCTTAATATTTGCTGTATTCGGTTTATCACTTGAAATGTGCTTTATGGTAACTTCTTTTTTTTCATTTACATAGAATGTATTCTTCCACCACTTAGCGTTTACTTCATCATAATAAATGTAGTTTAACTTACTGTCTAGCCAATCTATTGCTGCATTAAAATTGACGTCATCTTCACTTGATGATTGACTATGACAGAATAACGGAGTTATAAATACTAAAAAAATGATAATCCTGAGGGTCATTTAATTACTGCCTGACGCTCTTTATTCACATTTAAGCTAAGAACATCGGGTCTTGAGTAGTGCCCTGAAGGATCAAAATTCTGTCTTTCTTCTCTTACTTTTTTGTGATCTATTTCTGCGATTAAGAGTTTTTCACCTTGAGTATATGGTTCAATAACCCAACTCCCATCAGGAGCTACGAGACAAGAACCTCCATTCGCCAAAATACTGGTAGTTTTTTGTTTCATAATATCAGCATGAGGAAAATCTACAGGAATATCTTCTGGTTTGAAAACACCTGAAACACCAATCACATATGATCGAGATTCCATTGCTATGGTAGGGAGTAGTTGCTCAGTATTCACCTTATTTCCGGGCCATACCGATACATGGAGGTCTTCGCCTTGTGCGTACATTGCTGCACGAGCCATTGGCATCCAATTTTCCCAACAGTTCAAACCACCTACTCTGAATGGGGGTAAAGCGTGAGTCACTAGACCATTACCATCTCCTGGACTCCAAGAGAGTCGTTCTTCGAAAGTTGGCATCAATTTTCTATGAGCTGATTTTACGTCACCAGATTTATCGATATAGACTATCGTGCAGTACAAACTATGTCCTCCGCGATCTGAAGGCTTCTCTATAATCCCAAGGTAAATTGCAATGCTTTTTTCTTTGGCTACTTTGCATAGCGGTTCTAGATGTCCATTTTCTATACTAACCGCCTGATCCATATAATGAGCGTGAATCTCTTTATGTATAGGGGAATTAAATTCTGACCCATTCATTTTGTCTAACCAAAATGGATATCCAGGAAGTAAAGCTTCTCCAAAAGTGACTAAGTCAGAACCATTGTCTGCAGCTTGAATGGTATAATCAATTACTTTTTCTAATGTCTTCTCACGATTTAGCCATACAGGAGCTATTTGCGCAAGTGCTACTTTTAATGTGTTTTTCATGACGGTCTAATTATTTCGAATGAATGGGTTTGCTCTGCACTGAGAGATCCTGCTACAGAACAATATTTTGTGGTGGAAAGGTCAACAATTCTTTCAGCTTCTTCATCAGTCAAATCTGGAGAAGTTATGGTGTAGTGTAGATTGATTTTAGTAAAACCTCGTGGGTGTTCTTCTCTTCGGTCTCCTTCGGCTGACCCTTTAAGATCAATAAATGTTTTTCTTCTTTTTTTGATCATGGATACTATATCCACTGCTGCACAAGCTACCAATGCTGATAGTAATAGCTGAGTGGGGGATTGATGTTGTTTTTGATCTGCAGGAAACATATCTATATCAACTTTATTGCCTGTGTCATTAGTAGTCTCAAACTCCTCGTCTCCTTTGTATGATAATTCAACTTTCATATCTCAATATTCATTCATTGTTCAACCTTCCAAGCAAGTGTATCGTGATGCTCGGCAAGTAGCGAACGTAGGTAACTTCCTACATAGTTCACTCCTTCGAAACCTGCTTCTTTCGCGGCTTTATCTTCCTTTTCGAATGAGACTTCCGGACCCGCAAAGTCATGCAAGTTTTCGTAAAATCCAATGGTAAAATTATCCCAACTTGGACCAAAAACTCTTGTGAAAATAAAATTAGGCCTATGTTCTATGCCAGCATAGAATTGGTTTTCGGCAAGTCTTTGCTCAAGGAGCTCTTCTTGTTTTCCAGCTAATGCTGTAAATATTTCTATATGAAAAAGGTTATATTTTTCAGAAGCATCAATGAAGGCGTTGGCTGGAGGACCATTGACTATTGCTTCCTCTTGAAATGATACAATATCGTAAAACTCATCACCATAAGGTTTCTCGAGCGTCTCTGATTGTCCTTTCCTTGTATTTTGTGCTGTTGAAAAGTAGTTCTCTACTTTGTTGATTGGGTAGATAAGCATTAGATCCCAGTGATCCCCCTGACTGTGCCTGAGTAGATAAGGTTTGTTATCTAAATATGATTCATAATTACTAATGTCCTGATTTATCAGGTCAATAAGATTTAGTAATTCACCAGGTTTGGCACGTAATAGGGTGACTTTGTACAATTGGTCCTGAGCAAATACAGAGAACGAGAATAGTACAACGAGTAGAAATATTGTTTTTTTCATGTATCGAAGTTAATCATTGGGTTAGGTTGCTAAACTCTTTCATTAGCATATTCACTTTTGGAGAAATATACGTTTGACAAAAAGGTTTCTCCGGATTTTTTTGATAATAATCTTGATATCTTTCTTCAGAGGATTTGAATGCTCTAAACATCAGAGTTTTAGTAACAATAGGACTATCAAAATCTGCACAATATCTCATGATCACTTTTCTGGATTCGTCTTTATCTAATTGATTGAAGGCATATACAGCAGATCTATATTTTCCCCTCATTGAATGATCGAAGATACAAGCATGAGTATGAAGGTGGATTTTGATCAAATTATCCAGATCGACTTCAATTGATTCGTATTCAACTATGATAGCTTCAGAGAATGATTCATATGGAATGTCTGATGCTATCCAACCTTGATTAATGTTAATTACACCTTTAACAATACTGAATACCCCTTCTGTACACCAATGGCAACCGCCTCTGAAACCAATTTTCTTTACATTCATTTCTAAACAAACAAATGTAAGTTCTTACTTACGATTATTGTATTCCTTGATAAGGATATTGAGTCGTTTGAAATCCAGCTGACCTTGAGATTCCTTGAGGTGTTGCATAATTGCTAATCCTTTAGCCAGTTGACTATCTACATTTTTGACTTTCCCTACTAGATGAATGAGTGTACGCTGCTTGCCTTTGGTAAGTGCATGAAAATACAGGCACCCTTCCTTATCCTGATCTAGTAAAACTTGGAAAGACTCTGGCATTGGCATTCCATACTCAGACCTGTCCTTCTCAAGTGTTACATCTACTTCATCACCTTCTACTAGTTCATGTTTTTTCATGAAGTCCTTTTTCACATAAATACTATACACATCTCCTTTTGACATCAATGCACTATAAATTGGAGTACTTTTATTAATAACACAAATCACTCTTCGATCGTCACCTTCAATGAACTTGTCCCCTATTGGTTTGGGAACGGCTAGGTAGTAACTCCATAAATCATATTCGAATTTGAGAATAGAAGCTTTAAAACGGTTATTCATACATTAATTTTAATAAAACTGATTTTTTAGTTATAAAACTGATTTTTCAGTTATATTTAGCTATGGAACGATTGACAAAGGCTGAAGAGCCTATTATGAAGATTATCTGGGAGAAGGGCGAAGTTTTTGTGAAAGAAATAGTAGAGCATCTTCCAAAAGGCACACCATATAATACAGTGTCATCATTGGTGAGAATCCTTGAAGCCAAAGGAATGGTGGGGCACAAAGCTTATGGTAGAACTCATCAGTATTTTCCTGTTGTAACACGAAGTGTATATCGTAAACAAATCTTAAAGGGCATGGTCTTGGAATATTTTGATGGATCCTACAAAGGTTTGCTATCTCAAATGTTAGAAGATGAGGATGTTTCTGAAAAGGATGTCAGTGAATTGAAAACTTTAATTAACAAGCTATGAGTTCTTTAATAACCTTTTATCTGGAAATGCTTTTTGTGTCCTTATTTTTTTGGCTGATTCATCTTCTTTTAAGGAAACATACAGGTCCAGCTTTTAGAAGATTCTATCTATTAGGTTGGTTGTTGTTTTCTGTATTATTTCCATTGACCTCTATTCAAACTCGACGTGCTCCCGATATGAATTTAGGTACGTTAGTAAGTGAATCGATTGGGACTGCAGAACCTAATAATGAAGATCTTATAAATGATATATTGATAGGTAAAGAATTCGAAGAGTCCAATATTCAACCTATTCTAAATAATAATTCTTCTAATGTAATTGAGTGGACTTCTATATTCTTTATAATATATATCGCGATTTCTTTCTTTTTCATGATGAGAATCCTTCTTGGGCTATTTCAAATCTTTAGCATAAGAAGGAATGCTATTTCGTCTCTAGAGCAGGGCATCCGTATTTATGAAGTGCCAGATAAATCATTTAAAGGTGCTTCATTTTTTAATTGGATTTTTATAGGAAGCTCCATCTATGAGGGTAGGAGGATTATTTTTAAACATGAATTAGCTCATAGCGAACTTATTCACAGTTTTGATATTTTAATCAGTCAAATTTACAGTGCTCTTTTCTGGCTCAATCCTTTTGCCTGGATATTGAGAAGAATTATTGGAATTAATACTGAATTAGAGGTTGATGCTAAACTTCTTCAGACTGAAGAAAGAGCCAGTTACGCAAATACCCTTTTGTCACTGTCGCAAAGAACCAAACCAGCCCTTATGAATCATTTTAGTGCTCATCACTTAAAGTCTAGAATTGTCGCATTAACAAGCCCGACTAAGCATAAAAATTGGACATTGCTTTTTTCCATTGTTTCTACAATTATTTTGTTTTTCACTGTGAGTTGCGAGAAAATTTCTTCGTCTGAAATGCTATTGAATGAACGGATGATTGATGTGAGAAAAATTACTACACGATTTACAAGTCATCAAATAGATACTCAGCAAAAAACAGGCAAAGTTGTATCAATTGCATCTTATCATCCAGATGGAACACTTGATGAATTTGTAGAACAAACTACCTATCCCTATGATCGAAAATATGAGATAAAGAGAGAGTTTTGGCAAGTCCCAAATAAAAATTTGTTGCCACATATAATGGATGGACTTTCCTTAGGGAAAGCTGAAAACAATTTTTTGTATGGTCATGACTGGCCTGCTGCTTATGCAAGGAATTTGAAGAATAAGCCTCAATCAGGAGATTTTTGGCGAGATATTGTTGAAGTGGATAATGATGATTTGCCCAATCAAATATTGAGAAAAATGGAGTTGGTAAATCCAGATAAATTTATTGAGTTGGGTTCTCCAGAAAGGACTGAATACTTTGAGTACCAAGATCGAAAGCTGATGAAGATCTTTTCAAAAACTGAATACGCCATAGATGAAAATGGGAATAAAACCAGGATAACATTACGATTAGGTGCGGAAAAAAGTCTAACTGATGATCAAAAGGAAATACAGTCTCGAATGAAAAAAAAGTCTGAAATAAAAAGACTCTCAGCATCTTATGAGTATGATCAGGATTTATTAACGAGGGTTGTTTTAGGGGATTATGAGCGTAGGTTTTATTATGAAAATAGTTTGCTAACCAAGTCAGAGTACTTTAAAGATGGAGAGGTGCTAAACACCCGAATTCATTACTATGATGACGGTTTGAAGGATCGAACAGAAATTTTGAATAGATATTCAGAGCGAGAGTACACTATCCACTATGAGTATGAATTTTGGGAAGAGTGATACAAACTATTCTTTCAGGTACGACCTGAGCATAGCAAGTAATTCTGCATTGGTAGACACATATCCTTCAGACCGGCTAATTAGATATTCCTGAATTTTACCATAACGGTAAACTTTCCTGAAATTTTCCGGTTTTTGAAGAATGCTTTTTACTTCATTATAGTCTAATGGTAAATCATCCCAACCAGCTTCTTTCATTATGATTGCTGGGTCGGTGTTTATGGTGTTCATATTCTCTTTAAATCTTTGTTCCTCTATATCTCGCAAGATTTTCACATTAGGCTGAGTGAACGTATAATAATTTTGGATTTGGTAGAGAAGATCTGGGTTAGAAATATACTGTAATAGACCCAGTTGATTCATGGACTGAAAAGAACTGTTCTGAGGAACGTATAGTATGAAACTTCTTGATTTGTGATAAAAGTATTCCATACTATCGGTAGAGGAATTTGGATTAAGTACCACATCTAGTAGATTACGAAGATTTTCAAGGGTTTGACTCGAGCTTTCCTGTTGGTAATGAAATTGGACAGAATCGTCTTCCAACTCACTGATTACATTCTGCAGTGATCTTCTTACTTGCTCTTGTGTATTTGAGCGCTCTTTCCAATTATTCAATGTGAAGGCTCCCAAAATCCCAATGGTAATCACTAAAATCTCCAAAAGATATTCAGGCCATTTCTCAAAGAAAGTTTGAAAGATTTTTTTCATGGGCTTTGATTATTCAACTCGGTGTAATCCTTATAAGACATGAAGATAAATCATCATAAAATGACTAGCGCTACCACCAAGTACACAAAAGTGGAAAACTGCATGATTGAAGGGAATTGATTTTATACTATACAGAACTGCGCCCAAAGTGTAGAATACTCCTCCGGCTAATAACCATAGGAGACCCTCGGTATTCATAGTGCTAAGCAGAGGCTTAATTGCGAAAATAGCAATCCAACCCATGGCTATATACATTATAGTAGAGAGCCGATCATACTTACCAGTGAAGAATAGTTTAAGAACTACTCCGAATATGCCTACGCTCCAAATCACATAAAATAGAAGTTGCCCAACACTTTCTGACAATGTAATTAGACAAACGGGGGTGTAAGTCCCGGCTATCAAGATATAGATTGCTGCATGATCCATGATCCTTAACCTCGCTCTGAGTTTGCTTTCTTTTGCAGCATGATAAAGGGTGGAAGCACTGTAAAGTAAAATCAGGCTCATGCCAAAAACAATCGTTGATATATATTCAATAAATGAATCAGCCTCTATTACCATCATCATTAAGGCTGCAATACTGGCAATGATTCCAAAGCCATGAGAAAGTACATTAAGTCGTTCTTCGGGTGCGGAATAGTGAGCTTCTGACATTGATCAGCAAGTTGTGGAAATTATTTTATAATTCGTCCTTAGCTATTTTTAAAAGCAATTCTTCAGCTTGCCTTTTAAGATATCCAATATGTTTTTTACTAGATCTAAACCCATCTTCTGCTTGATCTATGAGGGCTTCTATGTCTTTGATTTCTCGTGAATATGTACTTAAAAGCCATGGATACTTTTGAGTGTTTATGACTTGACCATCCCAAATATCCTCTTGAAGGACCCAGTAATCGTTGTAATTTGGTTGGATCATTTTACTCCTAATTTGTTGATTATCTCGCTCAATATATGTACTCCATTTATTTACATCTCGATAATATTTGATAACCTGAGTCCTGAGTTCTTTATCCTTCATGGAGTAAAGACGTCCGGTATTTAACATTTCGTCATAGGTGGTGGTATTCGATTCTACAAGAAAGAAATTGATCTGATGGATAGATATGATGCCTAAGCGCTCATCCAAGCTCTTTTGACTTTTAATAAGATTAAGAGTAGAATCACATAGGTGAATTCGCTCGCTAATACGAAAATCTAGAAAATCGTAACGATTAATATCATCTTTCAAATCTTCTGATAGACGAACGATTGATAGTTCTTCTATTCTATCCAGCTTGGATTGGTTGTTCGAATTGTTCAGTAATACTGCGATCAATATACCCACCACTACCAACAATATTTCTCCCAACGCATATAGTAAGTAAGAGGTAAACCTATTCTTTTTCATTAATTCGTGCCTTACTCGCCTTAGAAGTAACATTATCTAAATTTTGCTTACAATATCGTTAAAACGATGGAATCAATAAAAATGTAATGATTTTCGTGGCTTAGAAAATGAGGAAATCGTAAAAGTTCAGTCAACTTATAAAGCTGGCTTAGAAATCACCTTACTAAAATCTCATTTAAAAGCGTTGATATCATTTTTTTCTATAAAATTTTTGAGAAGGGCTTTGAATTCAGTTTTGTTGCTGATTACATCCATGACATGGATGTTTCCCCACTCAGTGTGATGAAATTCCGAGGATGCATTTAGATTCCTTGCGATGTTGACAGATTGTTGGGAGTTGGTTTTGGGGTCTGCTTTTGAATGGATAAGGAAAACAGGCTCGTCAATATCTTTAGATTTTTCCATGGGATTTGCTTCTTTATAATTGATGTCAGCTCGCATATTCACCCAAAACATTACTGCTGGCGCAACTCCATTTACCCATGATCCATAGTCGTCAATAGCTCTCTCAAAAATGGCTGTATACCAATCCTGAAAAGGTGAGTCAGCAATGATGAAAGCAGGATTTAGATCTTCTGAGCCAGCAATAAGTGCAGCACCCGCTCCCCAGGAACTACCTAACCATGCTATTTGATTCCAGGAGTAATTTTTATTTTGGATAGCCCAAGCTGTAACAGATATTAGGTCTTTAGCTTCCATGATCCCACCTGTAGGGTATTGACCACCACTATCCCCATGTGCACGATGGTCATACATGATGATATTGCACCCACAGTCATCGACTACTGGGTAATATTTGAGCATGTTTTGCCAGCTACGTGCCCAACCATGTGAGAATATAAACAAGCATGATGATGAATCACTTACCGCAAAATATTTACCTCTAATTTGAATGTTATCAATACTTTCAACGCTAAAGTCGGAGGGAGGAGGCAGTAGTGCGACCATTTCTTCATAGTTCGTGCCCCAATACTTATTGATATCATCTAGTGTCTTCTGAAATGAGCTATTTGTCTTTAAAACACGGTTGGAAAGCATATAGGATAAACCGATATAAGCCACAGCCATCAATGTGATGATTATGAATGAAAGTCGTTTTATAAACAGCATTGTGGAGTCATTTAGGAAACGAAAATAATCAAAATCTTATTCGGTATTGTAAATAAAAAAAGCGCCCGAAGGCGCTTCAAATAAATGTTTAACGGTAAAGTAGTGTGGTGATCAGAGCGATCTCAGCTTATCAATAATGCTAATATTAAGACAAGAAGGAAAAATTTTCCAGCTAGCTCAATATGAATACGCTGTATAGATAAACTTTTAATTAATTGACTCATAGCTTAAGTAGTAGTTGTCATACAAAGCAAGGGATATCTTTGTCGGAAATCAATACCCACAATTGGGTATTTTTAATACTTTCGACCAATATGGAATCAAGTGCTACGAGTCCTTGATAATTGTATTTAAAAGAGAAAGTTTATGATAGAGATAAGAATGATTCTTACTAGTCACATTATCGTAGCAGTAAAGAGCTATCACCATAGCTTAAAAATCGATAATTGTTATTAAGCGCATCATCATAGACTTTACGCCAGTCTTCCCCAATAAAAGAGGCCACTAATAGTATAAGTGTTGATCCAGGTAAATGATAATTAGTTACAAGCCCTTCGCAGATTTTAAAGTCATAACCAGGGTATATAAATATTTCAGTTTGCCCACCTATTTTCTCAACATCCAAACTATTCATGTGCTTGAGCACGGCACTCAAAGCTTCAATTTTTTCTGCTGGTTCATAAGAGTATGGATCACTTTTGTCTATGAAAAACTCCTTAGCGCCATTCAATAGTTTAACTCCGTACCAATATAGGCTTTCCATTGTGCGCATGGAGGTGGTGCCAACTGCAATCACTTTTTTTGCCCTTATGATATTTTCCAGATTGGATTTACTTATCCAGACCTGTTCATTATGCATAGGATGCTCGGCTATGTCATTACTTTTTATAGGCTGAAAAGTACCGGCGGATACATGAAGGGTGAGGTAGTCTGTGTCTATCTCTTTTTTAATAATCGATTCTATGATCTCATTCGTGAAATGTAATCCAGCTGTTGGAGCAGCTACCGCTCCCTTCATTTTGGAATAAACGGTTTGATATCTATCCGGATCACTCTCATTTACATCCCTATCAATGTATGGTGGAAGGGGAATTTTCCCTATCTCAGTAAGAATATCCGAAAAAGTGAACGAATTTGCCCATTCAAAACACACCTCATTTTGACCTTTTCTGGTTGCCTTTAGCTTCAGCTCATGGAGGCATAACTCGCTACCTATTTTCCATTTTTTTGCATTTCCAATCATACATTTCCACATGCAGGACTTACATGAGTTCATGACTTCTTCATGAACCTGTGACGGTAGCAGAGGTTCGAGTAAAAAAATTTCAATTCTGGCACCACTTTCTTTATGCATAATAATTCGTGCAGGAATGACTTTGGTATCATTAAAAACTAATAATGAACCTTTAGGAATCAGGTCTATAATGTCCTTAAATTCGTGGTGTGAGATGCTTCCCTTGTTATAACAAAGAAGCTTAGATCCACCCCTGTGTGCGGGTGGGTGTTTAGCAATCCGTTCGTCAGGGAGTTCGTATAAAAAATCTTCTAATTTTAGATTCATGTTAAGCCTCGAAGTTAAGCCGTATGTTCTTGATTTTAAATTCTCAGCTCGAACCAGCCGTGGTTCCATGGAGAATCGTAAGGTTTGGTTTTTGAAGGTGTATGATCAAGAAGGAAATAAGGGTATAGGCGAAGTAGCACCGATTGGTCGATTAAGCCCGGAAGATGTAGAAGAAGTTCCGGATTTGCTCCAAGCCCTTATAGAGGCTGTGAAAAACAGAAACGCACCTAAGACAGAGGAAGAGGCTTTTGCTCTGGCAACAGATCTTGTTTCAGATCAATATCCTAGCGTTCGTTTTGGACTAGAGGTGGCATTCCTGGACTTTGTCAATGGTGGAAGCAAATACATTTTTAGAAAAGACCTTCAGAAACTAAAAATACCAATCAATGGACTTGTATGGATGGGGGACAAAAATTTTATGCAAGAACAGGTAGCTGAAAAACTAGAAGCAGGTTTTAACTGTATAAAACTAAAAGTTGGAGCACTAGATTTTGAAAGTGAATTGGAGGTCATCAAGTCACTAAGAAAGATTTCTGATGATTTAATTATTCGATTGGATGCAAATGGAGCATTTCATACGAATGAGGTTCTTTTTAAACTTAGAGACTTAAGTAAGTATAACATTCACTCGATAGAGCAACCCATAATGCCCATGCAGCCAGAGGCAATGGAATTGATTTGCAACCGGAGTGAGATCCCAATAGCGCTTGATGAGGAACTTATTGGAATTAATTCTTCGAGAGATCGAGTAGATTTATTGCAAGAGTTAAAGCCTCATTATCTAGTATTAAAACCTACTTTACACGGAGGCTTTTCTTCAGTGAAAGAGTGGATTGATTTGGCGGAGATGCATGGAATTGAATGGTGGATTACTTCGTATCTGGAGTCTAATTTAGGGCTAAATGCCATTGCTCAATTTGCAAGTCTATATCCGAAAAATGAAGAACATCACGGACTTGGGACAGGAAGTATTTATCATAACAATATCACCTCTCCCATTCTGATTGATCAAGGATTCTTTTCATATGCAAAATCTAGTGTTTGGGGGGATGTGGAGGCCTAGTGTTATCTCTATCCATCGGGATACGTTCGTATTCTGGAGCACCCGTAGCTTCTCGAAAAATTCTCCCGAAACTTCTTTGTTGCTCTGGGCTTGATATTTTCATAACTTCTGAAAAGAACCTGTATAGCTCGAGTTCTTTTTTCTTTACAATAGCAGCTAGGTCATCTAGTATGATATTCACACGCTCGTCATCTTGTTCAAGCATTGACATGTTTAACTCACGTTTCAATTCGCGATATTTTCCTTGGAATTTATGTTGGTTGGAGCGATGAGTTTCTGCAATTTTTATAAAAGCATCTGCTGTTTGATTATCATACCCCATTTCGACAATAATAAAATTGTTAATCTCTTCAATGGAGGGTAGTTCTCTTTTATTAGGCGCGGCTTGACTATTCCATAGTAGGATTAATAATCCTCCATTTAGTAGAACCATAATGATGACGGCTATGACTATTAGGCGAGCGGTAAGTGTTTTCATTTCATATATTTCCCCTTAGGTTGTATTCCTTGGCTATTGATTGCAGCATCAAATCCTTTTTTTCATTGCTTTTTATCATAAGGGCTCCATTTATGATTGCCAGAGTTATCATAGCTGCCAATGCTAATTTGGCTCGATTGATCCATCGGATTTGATCCTCTGAAAAAATCATCTTAGACGTAAGAACGTCTACGAAATTAACAGGAGCCTCAATCTTCTCTAGTCTATCAAGACTACTGAGTGTGAGTTCAACTTCTCTTTCAATGTCAAATGGTTTCATAGTAGTGAGTGAGTAATTTCTGCAAATTTTTCTTAGCTCTGAAAAGAAGAGATTCTATTGAACTAATACTTTTCTCCATGACTTTACTTATTTCCTCATAAGAAAGTTGCTCAATCTTGGATAGAGTGAAAGCAACCTTTTGTGGATCTGGTAATTTTTCAATGGCTTCAAAAAGGATGGTTGCTCGTTCCTGATCTTCTAATGCTACTCCAGGGTGGAAAAAGTCAGCGGCTTTATTTTGTATTACTTCATCTGAAATGTCAGATAGTTGTCCAGCTCGTTTTTGTCTGCTTTTCTTTCTGATTTCTTCCAAGCACTTGTTGGTAGAAATTCGATAAATCCATGTGCTAAGTTTAGATTCACCTTTAAACTTTGCTATGTTCTGATACACATGTATAAAAACTTCCTGAGCCATATCCTGGGCCTCCTCGGCATTTTTCATAAAGCCTAGACACGTGTTGTATACACGGTCTTGATTTTCAAATACGATTTCCCGAAAGTCTGATTCGTTCACTTGAGCCTAGATAGTTGACAAAGCAAAAGTATCGTCTCAATTCCCTGAATACAGATTTAGGGGGTTAGCATTTGGATGCTGTTCCTAAAAAAAACTTGCGCAGCTGAGAGAATTATTTTTGACTACTTAGCAACCTCTGGGTGAGCAAAACCCAAAAGGGACTTATGAAAATAGTAATTGCAATTACGATGATGGTGATCTGATAGGTATAATTTGTAATGATATTTTGTTGAAGACCTATGGTGGCTAATACAAAGCTGAATTCTCCAACCTGAGCTAAGAATGATCCTCCTAGAATGCTTTCTTTCCAGGTGTTCCCTAACAAGCGTAAAGAAATTGTATTGATTCCATGATTAGAAATGTAAATGATCAAGACTAAAAAACTGATGGCTAAAAGGTGTTCTTTTAGAAAAGAGAGATCAATAAGCATTCCTACTGATATGAAGAAGATTGAAATCAATACCACCCGAAAAGAATGTAAACTATCATGAAGCCATTTGTTGGAACTCGATGCATTGATTAGTATTCCAGATACAAGAGCTCCTAAACTAGCCGAAAGCTCAAAGAGAGAAGTGAGCAATGCCATTCCAAAGCAAGCAATAAGACCTGCGAAAATTTGTAGTTCATGATCCTCGCTAAGAATTTTTTCAAAAGGAAGTTTGATTTTCTGCTTCTTTAGTAGATAAATGAGTATGGCTATAATGAGAATGCCGCCAATGATTTGTAGTGATAGTTGCTTTACATCAAGCGATCCACCACCAAGAATCGTTAGTACAATAATCATAGGAACAATCAGAATGTCTTGAGTTAATAGTATACTTATTACATTTTGACTTGTTTTGCTATCTGGGTGGGTTTGATCTTGAATAAGTTTGATGACAACTGCTGAACTACTGATGGAGATAATGAATCCAAGAAGTATTATTCTGTTTAAAGACCAGTCAAGAAAGCTACCTAGCAAGAACATGAGCAAAAGGCTGAAAATGACCTGCATGCCTGTCCCGAAAAAAGCCACTTTCCATCTTTTTAGAAAATCCGGAAGTGATATCTCCATTCCAATGAAAAACATTAGGATGATGAGGCCTATCTCTCCTAGATGCTGCGCAACTTCCAAGTCTGTTACAACTTCAAACCCATGAGGGCCTAGGATTACTCCTGATAGTATGTAGGCAATAATATATGGTTGCTTGAATCTCTTCAGCAGTAATCCAAGAACAACGATGACTAAACTAATAATTAGTAGAATATTAACTTCAGAGGCAAGTGCGCTTAATAGGTTCACGAGTCAAAAGTAGTTGATTTAGAAGTGCATTTTCATCCCTTGATGGGAGGATTTAAATCCTAATTTCTCATAGAATCTTAATGCATCAGGTCTCTGCTTGTCTGTGGTGAGTTGAAGTAGATGCGCGCCTTGATTTTTTGCATGCGCAATCATCCAAAGGAATAGTTCTTCCCCGAGACCTGAGCCTCTTTTATCTATTCGTACTCTTACAGCTTCAATTTGTGCTCTTATCCCTCCCTGATATGTTAAATATTGAATGAAACTAAGTTGGGCGGTCCCAATTATGCCACTTTCATCTTCCGCAACTATCAGATTTTGATTGGTGTCTTGACTTATAAGATCAAAAGCTGCGAAATATTTTTCAGGCAAGGGGATTCTATAATCCTCTCTTTTTTGTCCCAATTCATCATCTGATAACATAGCTACAATGGACGGGACATCTTTTTTTGTTGCCTTTCTGATAATCATTAGAATATGCTATATCGAAACATTATTGTTTAATTCGGTAGGCAATTCTTAATGCTTGTGATAAATCTTGAGCCACTATTTCCATCCACTTTCAAGTTTTATAAACTTAAGTAGTCTATATAGACATGTTTAAGTTGGTTTGATCAACCTCTCAAACGATACAAGTATATTGAAGTTTACCTACTGGAGTAAATCAAACTCTCCTAATTGCTCTTCATTATCATAAAGAGTTTTGTTGTTTTCACTTAGATCGTCGTAGGTAGCCTTGTTTTCGTCGATAAAATCCTGATAGTCGGCTTTTGACATCCACTTATCAATAAGTATGTATGTCGTTCCATCTGCTCCTTTCATGAGCTCATTGCCTAAGTAATCATCACAGGACTCAAAAAACTTGAACCAGCGACCATTACGGCCATATTCTTCTTCAAATTTTGCTTGATTGGAAGATACTTTGTACTTCCATGCTAAACAGTACATTGACATAGATTGATCTTTTGAGGTTAGCTAAAGATATAAAAATATGTAGATATGTCCTGCAGTAGTCGAAAATATACGATGGGTTTTTGGCTATTATTGAGTTGCTTCCTTAATTGCCTACGTCAATCCAGTTATTTAAATAATATATGCAGGAGCAAATTGAATTGTTGGAAATAGGAAGCATTGCAATTTTTGCGGCCTACAATATTGTTTTATTTCTTCAAGTCAGGAGAAGATATTATTTATATCTAAGCTTGATCTGTTTTGTAATATTCATGCGAGCGACATTAGTTGATGATGGCTCAATGATATTTTACACATTTTTCCCTAACATTTCTCTTACCATGGGTAGAAAAATTGAGTTCTTCTGCGGTTATGCAGGAGTCCCAATAATGCTTCTTTTCTTTAACAGTCTATACACTTTTCAAATTTTTAGAAAATTTGTCAATGCGTTTCTTGTCGTGACTGGTGGTTTTATTCTATTCGTTCTCCTCACTCCTTACAAAATTTTCTATCATACACTGGATATTTATAATATCATTATTCTTCTTTCATATGTGCTTGTCTTCGCGATTCTGGGTAAAGCAGTAAAAAAGCATCAGACAGGATCTTTGTATGTCCTTATGGGGGCAGCCTTTTGTTTCCTTTTTGTGATGGCTGAATTACTTAAGGTATCTGGTGTGGTTTTTATAGATGCTGGACCAAATCTTGTTAATTCTGGATTTATCGTGTTCTTGTTTTTCCAATCAATTGCTTTATCTGAAATTTTTGCCAAATCGTTTAAAGAAAATCAGGAGCTGAATAAGAATCTTGAAAAGCGAGTAGAAGAAAAGACGTCTCAGTTATCAAGATCTAACCTATTGAGAGAGACATTGATACGTATAATTAGTCATGATTTGAGAGGCCCTCTTGGAAATTTAAAAAGCATTGTTTCCTTATTCCAGTCTGAGCAAATAGGTATTGATAAGGCCAAAGAATTTATGGCAAATGTGGATTCAGGTGTGGATCATTCTATTCAGATGCTTGATGAGCTAATAGAGTGGGGGCATGCTGCCTCTCAGAATAAAAAGATCGAACAAGAAGAAATTAAAGTGGAAGAAATTTTAGTGCCTGCAATAGGTCAAATGCGGCATCACATTGACACAAAGGAGATATCATTAAGTTTTACTGGAAAGACAGATGGTGTTTGCCTTTTTGATAAAAATGCAATTAAAGTAGTTGTCCGAAATCTTCTTTCGAATGCTGTTAAGTTCACAGAAAAGGGTGGAACTATTGATATCGAAGTTTTTGAAAATGGAAAGTTTCTTGAGGTGAGTTTTAGGGATAATGGAATAGGCATTCCTGCTTCTATGAAAGAAAATTTATTTCAAATGAAAAAGGATAATAAGCGCCCGGGTACAGATAATGAGAAAAGCTCTGGTGTTGGTTTGTTTATTTGCAAAGACTTGATTGAACAAAACGGAGGTTCCATAAATTCTACAGATAACCCAGAAGGTAAGGGTACTGTATTCAACCTCACAATTCAGAAAGCCTCATAGCTTGTTTAAAGTTGAGCTAGAGCCAATTTTTAAAGGTGATTAGTCATGATTTTAAGCAGGTAAGTATTTTACTTACTTAAAAATAGATATTTGATCCTCGGTATTTCTTTTATTTTTGTAGTTAACATCAATGCCCATGGAAACACTCACAGCAGAAGAACGAGCGGAACGTAGAGCAGCTAGAAGAGCGGCACGTCAGTCGGCTAAAGTTGAAAAAGAGTACACTATTCTATACGTAGATGACGAAATGCCTAACCTTAGAGGTTTTAAATCCACTTTTAGGAGGCTTTATAATGTTCACACAGCTCTTGGCCCACAGGAGGCTTTGGTTGTAATCAAAAAGGAAAAAATAGATCTGATAGTGACCGATCATAGGATGCCTCATATGTCAGGGGTAGAGTTACTTAAAGATGTATTTTCATTTGCACCTGATATCAAGCGTATGATACTAAGTGGATTTATCAAACGTGCTGATTTGTTTGAAACAATTGGAGATTTTGGGATTCATGATTTTGTAACAAAGCCATGGGATTTTGAAGATTTGAATGAAACGTTTCAACGCATTTTGAAGACAGATGCTGACGTAAAGGACTTTAGTAAATTAGGATAAGTCTCATTGTGCTTCCCTTTGGCTCAAAGGAAGGCTAATGTTAATATTTTTATTGATGTATCTGATATGTCCATTTTGTTCAGATACGAGCATATGAATAAGTGCTGTCTCTAGGAACTGTTCTGTAATCAATTCTTTTGGTGTAGTTAGTTTAGCTGCTAAAATCATTTCTGATTTTGAATTATCTAGCTCAATTTTAATAGTAGCTTTTTTAATTTCTAAAGCTTTTAGCAGTGAAAATACTCCCTGTAGTATAATTCCCAATGAGAGTGCATTTTCATGTGATAATGGACCATCTTCAATATCCATCTCTATCTCCTCAAGGTTATTTGTTTGAGAGAAATTGGAAGATATTTTTTCAACATAGGACTTAATGGGAACTTTCCCATACTCTTGATCTTGATAAAGAGGATCATGTGCACGCCCGATGGTTTGAACCATGTCTTTTAACGCTTGAAATTCATTCTTTCCACCTTGTATGATCATAGCCTCCAGTTCTATCAAGCTGTTGACCATTGCTAGGCTATTTTTCACCCGATGGTGTACTTCGCGCAATAATTTTTTTTTGATCATTAGGCTTTCTTGAATATTTTTTTTGATCTTTTCTTGATTCCCTAACTCCTCAGTAGCCCTTCTTAGAGATCGCTTCGTTAAGCTGGTAAAGCTTATGGTAACAAAGACATTGGTTAATAAAATGCTTGCGACAATGACATAGTCTCTGATGTGTTGAAACGTTGATTTATCGTTTATGCTGATAATGGGTGGGCTTGTCAAAGTAATTATACCTAGACAAACAATAATAGATGTGGTGATGACCACAACTCCTTTGAGGTTCATTATCAAGCTTGAGAACAGTACAATAACAGGAAAGACCACAATTGCAGTACTATGAAGTCCTTGGGTTTGTATAGCCACTGAAGTTGTGATAGAAGTAAGCGTTAATAGTGTAGTGATCATCGCAAAATGGATGTGACCTAGAGCTAACATTCGCTGACAGATGATAGATATGATAGGGATTAATAGTATCAATCTTCCAACAGCAACCTGATCATTTATCAGAAACGTAAGTGAAACGATAATCGAAACGACGGGTACCACTACTAGTACTTGCTTTAGAAGAGATGCTATTTCTTTTTTAGCAATTTCATCAAGCGATTTTGGAGGAATTAACCACTCTCTTATTCTCATGATTCAATTCTTTTTAGGGGCACCAGTAGCTCGAAAGCATGGTTTTCGACAGACCATTGAATCTGCCCTTTCAATTGCTGAATCATTAATAATAATACTTGGTCTTTTACATGCGAATCATCGTTTTTGTCTGTGTAAAAATGAATAGTTAACTGGTCTAAATCTTTCTGGAATCTTAATTTTTCACTCTTGATAGAATCAATCATAGTTATGACGCAGATAGCTAGCGCAATTGCTCCATCAATATCCATTGTAGCAGAAAATCTCCTTGTAAAAGAAAGTCCGATTGAATCTATGTTTAGTTTTTTTACATGCGTATACTTTTTTATTAACTGCTGTGTCAGGCGTTTGACTTCAATCACATTGTAGTTAGTTGTCTCAATCAATTGTTCATGAATGGTTTCTACAGCCAGAATTTTGATTTTTAGGCTCTGGTAAGCCAGAATATTTTTTGTTGAGTTTTCTTGTAAGCCAATAAAGCCCCTAATAAATCGTAGGCTATCTATTACTTTCCTATTTATTTCATAGATAATCTGCTCTTTACTTTCTACTTCCGAGCCTAAGATTTCAGAGTCCTTTCTGCTTTTTTGAGTTTGTTCCTGCGCTTTCTCAAGGGAGGTTTTCATATTAAAGGTAAGTGTGGAAGCGACATAACCACCAAGAACTACTATGGTGCTTGTTACAATAAAGTCGCTTAACAGGCTATTTGTCACTGCAATGGGGTCATACAAATTCCAAAGGTCGCCGAAAACTAACCAGACAACTCCTATTAAGCTAAGTGCTGTTGTGACGTAAAGCTCTTTACGATGAAGAATCACACTGGAAAAACCAATTAAAATTGGGTAGCTGATAATTGATATATCATTGATGCCATTTCCGAATGTACATATACCTGTTACAATCAACGTAAAAGACAGAACAAATAGGTAAATGGATGACCTCAAAAATCCCCTTACAAAAATGAACCTGACTATTATTGCGGATAAACACCCAAATGCAACAAGAGAGGCACTTACGTACTCATTCTTCAGAACTTGCTGTAAGAGAATAATGGGTAGCGTGATGAACAGGATAAGAAAGCCAAGATTAAGTGCCTTGGCCATACTCTCTTCATGACTACCGATATATACTTTCGGTGTAGGAGTAGCTAATTTCACGGTGATGATTTAGGCTTCATTAAATGTAACCATTATTGAATAGATGAAATATGATTTAAATCAACCACTCGAATAATTCAGATAACTTTCTGATTCTTTAACCGTAACAGACCCGAACGAAAACCTAAATATGAAAACCCGAAACCTTGCCAGTTATCTTGTACTGGCTGTCTTCTTATTCCCTATTCTGGCTTCTAGCCAAAAAAAATATGAACCGGGGGAGATTAGACAAAAACTTGAAAAGCTGAATGTACTTGGAACTGTACTTTACGTAGCTGCTCATCCAGATGACGAAAACACTCGACTGATCGCCTACTATGCCAATGAGGAGCTTATGAGAACAGCATATTTGTCTGCAACACGTGGGGATGGGGGGCAAAACTTAATAGGCCCGGAAATTAGAGAAGGCTTGGGGTTGATTAGAACTCAAGAACTACTTGCTGCGAGAAGAACAGATGGAGGACAACAGTTTTTTTCGAGAGCAAATGATTTTGGCTATTCAAAAAATCCTGATGAAACGTTTACCATTTGGGATAGAGAAAAAGTGTTGGCTGATTTCGTGTGGGCTTTTCGGAAGTTTAGACCGGATATCGTTGTAACAAGATTTAATCATGATGGAAGATCTCATGGCCATCACACCGCCAGTGCAATTTTGGCTAGAGAGGCATTCAAATTGAGCGGAGACAAAGATGCTTTTTCCGATCAGTTAGCTTATGTGGATGTTTGGGCTCCAAAGAAAATATTCTGGAATACCGGATGGTGGTGGTTCCGCAACTCTGACAAAGACACTACAAATTTGAAGAAAATTGATGTAGGACAGTACAATACATTATTAGGTGAATCATACTCTGAAATAGCAGCTAGAAGCAGAAGTATGCATAAGAGTCAAGGGTTTGGCTCATCAGGATCGAGGGGAGAACAAATAGAATATTTGGAGCAATGGGATGGCGAAGAGACAAAAGAGCCTTTTGGAGGAATCGATACATCATGGGAACGAGTGAAGGGATCTAAAGAAGTAGCATTCTACATCAAAAAAGCGATTGACCTTTACGATGAAACTAACCCCTCACTTATTGTGGCTCCATTAATGGGAGCGCGGGAAGCGTTAGAAAAACTAGATGATGATTTTTGGAAAGAAATAAAGAAAAAAGAAATCAATGAATTGATTGTGGCAGCCTCTGGATTATATGTCTCTCTGAGGTCAGATCAGCCCAATTATGCAATTGGTGACTCTATCTCCATTGCACTTGAGCTCGTTAATCGTAGTAATATAGATATGAACGTTGAGCAATTAGAGCTTTCCCAATGGAGAAATGCGATTTCACTTAAAGCTCCTCTCCTGGACAATAAGCCTTTTTTCTCGGAGATGAATTTTGTCCTTCCCAAAGGCATGAAATACACGCACCCTTACTGGTTAAGAGAGGAGGGAAGTTTAGGGATGTATACTGTAAATGATCAGGAGAAAATTGGAAACCCAGAGAATGCTCCGGCTATTTCTGGTAAGATTACTATCAGCCTCAATGGAGAAGAGGTAGTGCTTAACGTGCCAGTGGTATTTAAACGAACAGATCCGGTAGAGGGAGAAATTACTGAGCCTATAGCGATAGGACCTCCTGTGATGGTAAATGTATCAGGAGGCGTTCTTGTCTTTGCTGACGATCAATCAAAATCGGTAGATGTCAGGGTTATTTCTGGAAGAAGTAACGCTCAAGGTACAGTTGGGTTAAAAGCACCTAAAGATTGGGATATTTCTCCATCAACCTATGATTTTAATCTTTCGCAGAAAGGAGAAGAGCAAATTTTCAGTTTTACAATCACACCCCCTTCAAGTTCTTCAGAAGGTTTAATCGAGGCTCAAGCGGAGATTGGGGGTAGAATGTACCAAAAAGGATTGTCTGTGATAGACTATGGTCACATACCTAAACAGACATTATATCCAAAGGCTAATGTGAAAGTAGTGAAAGTAGATTTAAAGAAAAGGGGAAATCTTATAGGCTACATCGAAGGCGCAGGCGATGCAATTCCTCAAAATCTTGAGCAGGTTGGATATATGGTGGAAATGCTTGAAAAGGACGACATCAATCAAGAAAATCTTGCAAAATACGATGCGGTAATATTAGGTATTAGGGCTTTTAATACGGTTGACTGGTTGTCTTATAAAAACACAGATCTGTTTGACTATGTAAAGTCAGGGGGGAATTTGATCATTCAATACAATACCAGCCATAGACTTGTAACACAAGAAATTGCACCATTTCCCTTAAAGCTATCTAGAGATAGAGTAGCTGTAGAGGATGCCCCAGTCAAAATGCTTGATTCCAATCATGTCACATTAAATACTCCAAATAAAATCTCTCAAAAAGATTTTGAAGGATGGGTTCAGGAGCGCGGACTTTATTTTCCAAGTGAATGGTCTGAGGAATTTGTACCGATCTTGGAGAGCAATGATCCAGGTGAAAGTCCAAAAAATGGAGGCCTATTAGTCGCAAAGTACGGAGAAGGATACTATGTATACTCAGGGTATAGCTGGTTTAGAGAATTACCAGCAGGGGTACCAGGAGCCTATCGAATTTTTGTAAACTTGATATCACTAGGTAAATGACAGAATTGATTTCGGAAAAAAACATTGACAAGCCGCCATTTTTCAAAAAGTGGAGGTATTTGTATTTTTTTGTTGCAGGATGGTTGGCTGTCCTAATCTTATTGTTTTACCTATTTAGTGCCTCCTATTGATGAACAATCTGGACCTGATTGTGCTATTCGGCACGTTATTATTTATTGTAGCATACGGTGTTTATAAAACGAGAGGTCAGAAGGATATAGAGGGATATCTTTTGGGAGGAAACTCCATGAAGTGGGGAACCATTGGCCTTTCAGTAATGGCTACCCAAGCTAGTGCTATCACGTTTATTTCTACACCAGGTCAAGCTTATGAAAGTGGAATGGGGTTTGTGCAAAATTATTTTGGCCTCCCTATTGCCTTAATTGTGGTGTCAGCGGTATTTATCCCTATTTTTTATCGCCTTAAGGTATATACAGCCTATGAATTTCTTGAGAAAAGGTTTGATTTGAAAACAAGATATTTAGGCGCTGCAATTTTTCTCGTTCAAAGGGGATTAGCTGCTGGTATTACCATCTATGCACCTGCCATTATCATTTCCTCTATTCTTCATTGGGACTTGACTACTACTATATTAGGAACTGGTATTTTAGTTATTATCTACACAGTTTCTGGAGGAACTAAAGCTGTCTCCATTACACAAAAGCAGCAGATGGCTGTAATCATGGCAGGAATGTTTGCTGCTTTCTTTATGATTATAGGCTATATCAATGATCATACGACCTTTGGAGGAGCACTAGAGATAGCTGGAAACCTTGGAAAACTAGAAGCTGTAAACTTTAGTACAGATGCAGGAGAGAGATACACTATATGGTCAGGTCTTACAGGGGGCTTCTTCCTCGCACTTTCATACTTCGGGACAGATCAGTCTCAGGTACAGCGTTACTTGGGTGGTACAAGTGCCGCGGAAAGCCGGATGGGATTAATGTTCAATGCGCTCCTCAAAATACCAATGCAATTTTTTATACTCTTTGTTGGGGTAATGGTATATGTGTTTTTCATCTTCTACAATCCGCCGATTCATTTTAAAGAAGCTTCTGTAGAAATTGTTGAAAATTCTGAATACGCAGAAGAATTTAATTCATTAAACAATGAATATACACTTGCACTTGGTGAAAGGAAAAATGCAGCACTGAATCTTGCGAAAGAATCAATTTCAGATGAACAACGACAGCTTTTTGCTTCGGAACTGAAAGAAGCAGATGCTAAATCGGTTCAAATCAGGCAACAAGCGAAAGAAGTTATTTTAAAAGCTGATGAGACGTTGGAAACGAAGGACTCTGATTACGTATTTCTAACCTTCATCATCACTTATTTACCACACGGGCTGATAGGGTTATTGATTGCGGTAATCTTCTCCGCAGCTATGTCTTCTACTTCTTCTGAACTAAATGCATTGGCATCTACTACATCAGTAGACTTTTATAAGCGAGCTATTAAGAAAGATGGATCTCCTCATCATTACTTAAATACTTCCAAGGTTCTGACATTCGCATGGGGAGTACTCGCAATCCTGTTTGCAATCTTGGCAAAGAATTCAGAGAATCTCATTGAGGCAGTAAATATTATTGGCTCAATATTCTATGGAACAGTGCTAGGAATCTTTCTTGTTGCTTTTTTCTTCAAGCGGGTAATGGGTAATGCAGTCTTTATTGCTGCTTTGATTGCTCAGACAGGAGTTATTGTGGTCCACTTCATGACGGAAGCTGGTGTATTTACACTCAGCTACCTTTGGTACAACCTTATCGGATGTGGAAGTACTATTATTATCAGTCTAATCATTCAGGAAATTACCGGACATAAAAAAAGCGCAAGTTAATCTTGCGCTTCTTAATGGTTTGATTTAAAGATTATTTCAATGATGAAATTAGGTCTTCATTTCTTTTAACGTAACCGAAATCACCTCTTTCAAAGTTTTTCGCTTTTTCCATTGAGTCCTTAGCAGTAGCTATTGCTTCTTTCTTGTTGCCCATTTTAGCTAGAATTCTTGCTTTGGTGTGTATATGCCAAAACTCACCTGAATTTTTGCCAATAGCTAAATAGCTATTCATCCACTCAAGAGCTTTTTCTAAGTTTTCACCAGTTTCTAAGTAATAGTTAGCCGCAGCAGTATAATTCTGAGGATTAACCTGAGTTTTAGCAGTAATATCTTTCATTACAGCATCATGAAAATTCACTGTAACGGGTACTTTGAATGAATGATTATCCCATGCGAAATGGATATTTGCCGAAGTATTGTCAGCAGAAATATCTGAAATTTGGAAAGTCATTCTTTCAACTACCTTATCGCTCATCATTGTTTTAACAGTGGCTTTTGCAGCTACTTTATCTTCACTGTAGCTTGTCATATCTCCACCGATCATTTCGGTATGAAGCATCATTTGCCATTCACTCTTTCCAGGAATTGACACGATTTGATATTCTCCAGCTTTTACATCCTGTCCTGCAACCTTTACATCTGTGCTGAAGGAGATGATTGTTCCACTATTAGCCCCTGTTCTCCAAACAGTACCATACTGTTCAAGGAATTGATCACCACTTCCAAAGATATCTCTTCCCTTTTTACCAGGTCTGAAATAGTCTATTTTGATTTCGGTTAGGCCTACTGTTGAACTTACTGATCCAGCTGGGCTGGGTTGAGGGGTGGAAATCTGCGCTGTGGCACCAAACGCTACCAAAACACATAGTGAGATTAGATTTGTAATTCTTTTCATGTTAGTTAAAAGGTTTTATGGTTCTCGAAATTAATACATCCGTTTACGAAAAACTCCCAAGATCGTTTTATCAAAGAGAGGATGTCGTGGAAATAGCAAAAGATTTACTCGGTAAGGTTCTTGTAACCCATATGGACGGGATTTTAGCAGCAGGTAAAATTGTGGAAACTGAAGCTTACTGTGGCAGAGGAGATAAGGCTTGTCATGCCAATGGAAAAAGGACTCCCCGAACAGAAGTAATGTATGGTGATGGTGGCTATGCTTATGTCTATTTATGCTATGGAATTCATCATTTGGTGAATGTGGTGACCAATGTTGAAGGGAAGGCTGATGCCGTTCTTATTCGCGCACTTGAGCCATTGGTAGGTATGGATGAAATGATGGAAAGAAGAAAATTTACAAAAGCGAAATTATCATCAGGGCCTGGAACTCTCTCGCAAGCTATGGGGATAAGCACAGAACTAACTGGGACTGATCTGCTAGAAGATCGTATGTGGATCGTTGAGCCGGAAGAGAAAGAAAAAATGGAAATATTATCGGATACAAGAATTGGAGTAGAATATGCAGAAGAAGATGCGTTAAAGCCTTGGAGATTCGTTATTGCTGATAATAACTATGTAAGTAAAAAAGTGAATAAAAAAAGAAAGTCCGGCTAACCACACCGGACTTCAAACAAATAATTCACTAGCTGTTTAGCTTTGTCACCAACTAACCAATAGAGAAACTTTACAAGTACAATTATATATCAGAATATTCATATATTCAAATAATAATCACAAAAAAATTAAAATAAATAGTTGAAAAGTTCAATAATAATCTTTTTCGTCTTTTTGAGCATAGGCACTATAGCTCAGGTAACCTTTGAAAGTAATGGGATTCCGGTGGATTCATTAAACACTTACTATGGCCAAAATTACTTGACTCTTGATCCGGTATCCAGAAGAATAGCTTTTACGCAAGATCGTAGTGGTTTGTCCGACTCATTTATTGAGGAACAAAATATCGATGGGCAGGAAATAATTCTTTTTACAGACTGGCTGGATACACCGGGTATGGTGAGCCCTATTGGCTTTTCTGATCAATGGATATATTTTAATAAAGTGACGTTAGAATTAGGTGTTTACAAAGGGGAGGTTTACCGCACAGAATCTGCCAATATGAAACCGCAGCGTGTCGATGTTCCATTTTTAAAAAATAAGTCATCAGTACAAAGTGGCTGTATCTCAAAGGATGGGAAATACATGATTCTTAGTATGGAATCAAATAACACGTACGGTGTTGAGGATTTGTATGTGGTAAAGAGAAAAGCAGATGGAAGTTGGGATAGCCCAAAAAACTTAGGCTACTCTTTAAACACAGAATTTCAGGAAGTCACACCTTTTTTAGCCGAGGATAATCGCACTTTGTTCTTTGCTACAAATGGAAGAGGAGGAGAAGGAAGTTTTGATATTTTCTATTCTGTCCGCCAAGATAACTCCTGGAGAAATTGGAGTGCACCAATAAACCTAGGCGATAGGGTAAACACAACCGGCGCTGAAACTTCTTTTGGCTATCTGGACGGTGATCAGTGGGCGTACTATGTTAGTTCTCAGGACAGTGATGGATATGGAGATATCATGCGGGTTAAGTTTCAGGAAGAAATTGAAGAGGATACCACTCAGTTAGAAGAGGTGTTTATTTCTCAAGATGAGGATATGCCTGAAATGCCTTCTTCAATCTTATTGAAAGTAGTGGATTCCAAGAGTGGAGAGGTGCTGCCTGCTGAAATGATTGTGGGAGATGTCAAAAGAATGGAAGTAAATGGATTATTTAAGATTGATTCGCTGACAGGAGAGGAAGCAGAATTGAAATCCTTAGGATATCTTCCTAGTGTAATAACATTAGATGAACAATTGATGATAGGAGAGAATATCATTGAGCTGGCTTCTGTGGCAAAAGGAAGTGTGATTACCTTGGATCATGTATTATTCCATCGAGGAACATCAAGCATGATAGAAGGATCAGAGAAAGAACTGAACCTTGTGGTGGAAGTAATGAATGATAACCCTAAGATCAAGATTTTGCTTAAAGGACATACGGATAACACTGGCGATCCAGTAAAGAATATTCAGCTTTCAGAAGCAAGAGTAAAATCCGTAAAGGAATACATTATCAATCAAGGTATTAGTCCTTATCGTGTAAGTGGGAAAGGATTTGGAGGAAATCAACCAATAGCTAGTAATGAATCTGAAGAAACGAGAAAGTTAAACAGGAGGGTGGAGTTTGAAGTGGTGGAAGATTAGGTTTTTGATTTTCAGTGATGTTTAGAGTTTGTCAACTTTAATACTCAAAATAGACAATGGACGTTGAAAAAGCTATTTCGGTACTTGGTATAGTTCAAGGATTATTTATTCTCACTCTTATAGCTCCAAGTATTAAGACTAGTAAATCTGCATTTTATGGTTTTATGCTAATACTGGTGTTCATTGTAGATCTCTCTACTTTTTTCCTTATTAGAAACGGGTTAATCGCTAAGTTTTGGTTTTTTGCTGGATTTGGGGAGACAACTTTATTTTTATACGGCCCAGTTCTTTACCTATATGTTGAATCTATATTAGATGTGTCTTCAACGGGATTTAAAGAGAGAGTACTTCACTTTATTCCCGCTCTTGTCATTTTTATTCTATTATCGCCATTTTTTATGGCCGAAATCACTTATTCAGCACTTATTGCTTGGCAAAATAGCTTTCAAATGACTGTTGGAGATTATAGATTGAGCTCACTGGTACTTAATAATATCTGGTATTCGCATGCAATTTTGTATTTATCACTATGCTTTCGATTACTTAGAGATTTTAAGAAGAAGCACATCGGGAATACTTCCGTTTCTAACCTGGAAGCAAGGAGGACTCAGATTAAATGGATCAAGTATTTGATTATGGGCTATTCAGCTTTTCCGGCATTTGGTCTTTCCATGATTTTATTTAATCTGTTCTTTGATACAGCAGCGAATTCCTTCTCACTTCTTAATGGGTTTTTAGTTTTTCATATTTTCGGTATCAGTTATATCGGATTTACTAATCAAAAACTTCTAATCAACCCATCTGGTATGTTAAAATACAGGAAGTCTACATTGAATAATGAGACAGTTGATAATTGTGTAGACAAGCTTGAGCAATATTTTGAAAATAAATCCCCATATCTAAATGAAAGCCTGACTCAGAGAATGGTAGCAGACGAACTAGATATGAATTTACATCACATCTCACAAGCAATTAACGATCGCTTTGGTTATGGATTTAATGACTTTGTGAATAACTATCGAATAGAATTGGCCAAGAAATTCATTGTCTCACCTGAGAAGAGTATATATACGATTGAAGCAATAGCCAATGAGGTTGGATTCAAATCAAAGCCAACTTTCTATACAGCATTTAAAAAGAAGGAAGGAATCACTCCTTCAGAGTTTAAGAAGAAGAAACACTATATAAATGATTTCACATAGTTGATTCATAAATACTCAGAATTCCAAACATTAATCAATCTCTGAACTCTACTATTCTTTAGTAACAAACTGCAACCCTTCTACAAAAGAAGGAGCCATTGAAGTCATGTGAGAGCCCTTTGATTCAGTAGACATAATATAGAGCTTTTGATGATTTCTTGATTTTAATTTCTCAATGAATTGAAAGCATTTCTGTTTGAAGAGCTCATCTTCTTTGCTCCCATAGGAGATAAATATCTTCCCAACCAGTTTCCTAGTTTTGTTACTTTCTTCTAAATCAATAATGTAGTTCTTATCCTCGTCAATTGAAGGGCTGGTTATTATATATCCATCAAATAGGGTCGTGTTAAGCAATACACTCAAGCCAAATAATCCAGCAGTAGAATGGCCATATATAATTTTTTTGGCCGAGGTTCGATACTCCATGTCAATATGGGGTATCAATTCATTTTTGAGAAACGATAGAAATTTTGAGCCTTGATCTAAATCAGAGACTTTATTAACGTAATCCCGAGATCGATTTGAAAGCCAATTGTTAAAGTCTTTATATCCAATGCCCACAATCAGTAAGGGCTTATTTTCAGGCTCAAATGACATAAGCAATTGAATATCTCTAACCATCCCGAATGTGACATTTGCATCAAGCACATATAGTGTGGTATAATCCTTATTGGATTGATGATAATCATATGGGAATGCCACACTGATATTGAAAGAATCTTTCACTTCTGCTGAGAAGAACTCAAAAGATTGGGTGTTCTCGAGGCTAGCTCGATTGAGCTGAGCTATAGTAAGATTTAGAACGAACAAGTGGAATAGTATTCCTGCAAATGATTTTTTCATAGATGCTTTTATTTAACAATACTAGGAATCAAACCATTACTATTTATTGGTAGCAACTGTTAATCCGTATGGATTTACAAATCACAACAAATCACAATATTCTAATTGGTAAAGAAGGATAATCAATATGTATTATTGAGTAAAAAATTAGATGATGAAAAAAGATTTGCTATTTACTCTCTTTATATGTGTTGGGTTTATTTCTACGGTTGCTCAAAATACTACTGAAACGGCAGCTAAATACCTTGATATGTATACCTCTATGAAATTTGACGAAATAGGAGAATTCTATAGTGATAGGACCATCTTCGATGATGCTACCATGTCTTTTTTTGGACAAGGTAGGGATTATGCTAAGAGAACTGGAAGAGAGGATATAATAGCTTTTCTGAAGGAAGGATTTGCTAGTTTATCAGGGATTGAATATGAAATAGAGAAGTCATATGGAGTAGGAGTAGTACACTTTACCTATGGGATTTTGAAGTACACCTATTCCCCTAAGATTGAAGGAGAAATCCGATCACTTTCAATGGAACTACCACTAGCTATTGTGCTTGAGATAAAGGACGGAAAGATCGTTCGCCATCAAGATGTTGCAGACTATACTGAGTGGTATAAACAATATCAAAGTCAGATTAAGGAATAGAAGATTCCAGGAATGGAAACAAGGTCAAGACTCATTATACATAGAGTAGAATAAATTAGAAAATCTAGCTAATGAAAGAATTTTAATTAGGTTTTAATGAGAACCTGACCTTTTCTATTCCCACCTCTGTCATCCATTGTTGAACTTTTTCAAAGCCAAAACGCTCATATAATGCGATGGCTGGTTTATTTTCAGCACCAGTCTCAACAGTAAATAATGAGGATTCAAATGAGGTAAATAAGAAATCAAGAAGTTTACTTGCAATGCCTTTTCTGAAGAATTGAGGGTCTACAACTAAGCTTTGGATATGTGTAACTTCCTCTTCACTTTTCACTTCTAATACAGCTACTATTGTGGTTCCATCATGGTACCCATAAAACTCAGATTCAGCATTCAGAAGATCTTCGATGGATCTTTTTAGAGGGGGAAAGTCTTTGGCATTTAGCAATTTTGCTTCAACCATATAGGATACTTGAAATACCTCATGGATTTTATGAGCAATTCCTATATTAGTATGATTAAGTTCAGTGATCAATTCTCAAACAATTCCAGTATGAAATAAAGCATCTCCTCTGTTCACCACAGGATTATTATTTATACTCAAGATATAACAATCCTGGGAAGCTTTTATAGCTTTTTCATATTCTCCAAAGGGATCTGATATCACGCCCATTACTTCACCCTTTTTGACAAACGCACCGTTTCTAGCTTTCGCGTAGTGTAGTCCAGCTCTACTTGCTCTTGACCATGAGGATTTACTAATCTTTACATGGGGTCTGGAGGGAGAAGGAGCCTCATCGATCATGTCTAAGTGTTTCATTACTCGTTTCATTCCATCAATTCCTTCGTCAATTGCAGGTTTTCTAAGTTTTAAAGATTCTCCTGCTTCGTATACAAGAATACTTTTCCCCAATTTCCCGACCTCTCTTCTTAGTGACTTGTCACGAAATGGTGAGTTGATAATAAACGGCGCTGCAAACGCATTTGCTAATGCTTCACTCTTGGAGTCATCTAGCATTCCTCTTACCTGAGGATAGTTATTGATGAGTTTACCTCCTGTATGAAAATCAATGCCAAAGTCTATATGAGGTATTATCTCATGAGTCATAAAGTAAGCAAACTGACTTGCTAAAGATCCATTCTTTGAGCCTGGAAATGATCTATTCACATCTTTGCCATCAGGCACTTCTCTACTGAAATTTATGAATCCGAAAACATTGAATATAGGTATCATGATGACTCTTCCCTTATTTATCTTGTAAAGCTCTTGGCTAATAACCCTGCGCATGATTTCAACCCCATTTATTTCATCCCCGTGCATCCCTGCCATCAATAATAGAGTGGGGCCAGGATTTTTTGATTCATACGAAAAAATTGGAATTTCAATCACGGTTCCAGAAGGGAGACGTGCTGTTGGGATATTCTGTCTGTGAAGTTTTTCTAGTTTAAGGTCGAAATTCATTCGGCCAAGTTAAATCTAAAAATCTCATTACCTATATTGCCGCATCAACTTGATCTTCTATGCTTAACGATAAGAAAACGATTCGTGCCTGGTGTATGTATGACTGGGCCAATTCAGTTTACTCACTTACCATAACTTCTGCTATTTTTCCGATCTACTTTCAAAATGTTGCTGTAAATGCAAACGGAGGAGATCGTATTCAAGCCTTTGGTTTTGAGATTGTAAACTCAGTGCTATACTCATATGCACTTTCGCTCTCATTTTTACTGGTAGCGGTTATACTGCCTATCTTATCAGGTATTGCAGATTACGCCGGTAAGAAAAAATTCTTTTTGAAGCTATTTATGTTCATAGGCTCATTCTCATGCCTAGGACTTTTCTTTTTTACTGGAGAGAATATTGAGTGGGGCATCTTCTGTTCTATTATGGCAAGCGTAGGTTATTCAGGAAGTCTGGTTTTCTATGACGCATTCTTGAGTGAAATCGTGACAGAAGATAAACGAGATATAGTAAGTGCAAAAGGATATGCCTATGGCTATATGGGAAGTGTAATTCTTTTGATTCTAAACCTAGTAATGGTTCAAATGCCAGAAGTATTTGGGATGACTGATGCTGGAATTGCTTCACGTGTTGCATTCTTGACAGTAGGAGTCTGGTGGATTGGATTCTCTCTTTATGCTATTTCAAAGCTTCCCGAAAATGTACATGGTAGAAAACCAGAAGGTCATTATCTGACCAATGGATACATAGAATTACAAAAAGTATGGAAACAGTTAAAAGAAATGAATGGCATGCGAAAGTTTCTTTTTGCGTTTTTTTTCTACAATATGGGAGTACAAACTGTTATGTACCTGGCAGCAACTTTTGGTTCTAAAGAGCTTAAAATGGAAGCTTCCAGTCTAATCATGACGGTCCTTTTGATACAATTTGTTGCAATCGCGGGTGCTTTTCTTTTCGCATATGTTTCTAAGAAACAGGGAAATATTCGATCATTGTCTATTCAGATTTTCATATGGATTGGGTGTTGTTTTGGTGCGTATTTTGTGAAATCCGAACTGGAATTCTTTGCTCTTGCGGCTGTTGTAGGACTGGTCATGGGAGGTATACAGTCACTTTCGCGAGCTACATACTCTAAGATTATGCCTCAGGATACCGTGGATACTGCTTCGTTTTTTAGCTTTTACGATGTTACCTATAATGTGTCGATAGTGATTGGAACATTCGTGTATGGGTATATAGAACAAGTGACAGGGAGCATGCGAAACAGTACATTGGCTCTTGCTTCTTTCTTCATTCTAGGAATCATTTTCTTGTCTCAGGTAAAATTGAAGAATGCAAGTACTCAAGTTGCCGATGTATGATTATCAGCTAGACGAGCATTCGATATTCTGCTTGATAAGAAAAAAATGGATTTTCCTGACGCCTGAGGAATGGGTCCGACAGCACTTTTTAAACCTTTTGATCAATCATCTGAAGTATCCGAAAGGCATGTTCAAACTTGAGCATACAATGAGTTATTTCAAGAATCAGAAGCGATCAGATATCATGGTATTGGATAGAGAAGGGAAAGTTTTTATGCTAGTGGAATGTAAGGCTCCAAAAGTTAAACTTAATCAAAAAGTAGTTAGTCAAGTCGCAACATACAATAAGATCTTGGATGCTAAATACCTTTCTATAACGAATGGAATGAACCATTTCATTTGGGAGAAGGGTGAAAATGACTTTGAACAGATTCGAGATTTTCCCGGCTATATTTTTTAGTGTCCATGGAGAAAAAGAAAAAAATGAGGGATAAACAGAACCAAGCTACTGGGTTGATATTCATTTCTATTCTTGGACTTGTCATTATTGTTTTAAGAATCAGAAAAATGATTCATTTGAGTATGATCGGTGAGAAATCTGATCTTGATGATTGGTTGATGCTGATCACGTGGATAGCTATCATTGTGTTTAACCTAATAAGATGGCGAAGAGGGGAACGTGCGATAAAAAAGATGATTGAGGATAATGGATGAACAAAGAAGAAGAAAAGGTTATTTAATAACCACAATTCTTATGTTTTTAGCCTCCATGTTAGGACTCTATAGCTATTCTGGGGTAAGTTTTTGTATTCCTCAATGTTCTTTCTGAGTGCCACTATTTACTTTTTGATATAGAGAGGTATCCTTAAATGATGGATTTACGTTATCTTTACATCATTCTGCTGCAGCTTTGAAAACCAGACCACCCACTAATTCAAAGCAGATGAAATGAGCATGATTAAGGTATTATTCACTTGGGAAAATATTATTCATGCGAATTCCATGTGTACCGTTGAAAAAAATCAATCAACACATGAAACAATTATTAGATCGAATTCCGTCCTTCTTTAAGAATTTTTATTTCCTTTCTACGCTATTCTTTATCGTATGGCTAGCATTAATTGATAGTAACGATTTGTTTCTTCAAGTTGAGCTTTCGAATAAAAAGGCTGAATTAGAAGAATCACGTGTATTCTATGTTGACAGGATCATGCAAGTGAAGAATGATCAAGCTGCATTGAATACAAATCCAGATTTATTAGAAAAGATGGCGAGAGAAAAGTATTTAATGAAAAAGGATAACGAGGATCTGTTCATTGTCGTAAAAGAAGACTGATGAGGTCAATTTTGTTTACTATAGCGTTAATCATAACCACAGGTGTAATTGCTCAAAATAAGCTGGCAGATAGAATTTACTATGGAGGTGGCTTTGGTTTTAGCGCAGGTTCAAATCAAACAAACCTAAGTTTAGCTCCTCAATTAGGATACAAAATCACTGAGCGTTTTTCAGCAGGATTAGGTATTTCATATCAATATGTCAAAATCAAAAACCCTGATATCTCTATCAATAATTATGGGTGGAGTGTATTTACAAGGTATAACGTAATAAGTCAGTTTTTTGCCTATTCGGAATTTGAGAGATTGTCATTTGAATACGTGGTTCAAGTATCTCCTGAGAGAAAGACACGAGAGGGGTACAATAGCCTTTTGGTTGGCGCTGGATATGCTGAGCAATTAAGTTCAAAAGCTTCCTTTAGCCTTATGGCATTGTACAATGTGTTATACGATGCAACTGAGCCTAGTCCTTACACAAGTCCGTGGGTTATTCGAGCAGGAGTTGGAGTGGGTATTTTTTGATTAGTTCGCCAATACTTCAATTTCCATATCTAGTAAATCACCATAATCCCTGCCCATTTCCATCATTTCTGGATTGTCGCTTAACCAATATACTCTCGGAGATTTACGTTTGGTGTTTTTGATAGATCGCAATATTTCTAATATGGATTTTGCAGCTTTCGTATTAAAGACTTGCAATTGAATGTTAAAATCAGCGTACTCGAACTTCTGAAGGCGATTTTTTATTTCCGATGTTACTTCATTATAAACGCTTATATCTCCACATAACAGTTTGCCTTTAACAAGAGCAGATTTGTTGCGAGAATCCATGATGACGGTGGGAGAAGTGTTAGTGGCTTTTCTGAAGTAATCCATGATAATAAACGTTAAGTGAGCCAAAGCTAAATGTGGCTATGTTCTTTATCAGGAAGCTTTGGCTAGGAGGATATAAAATGCCGATGAAATGAGCAAATGACTCGGTAAAGGAATCGTTTACTTTTCTATTTGAATTGAACGAACAATCTTTCGTGTCTTTCTAGAAATCGTTGAATTATCGCTAGGAAATATTGATGTATATATTTCAAATCGTTGGTCGTATTTGTAGAAGGTGTATAACCTAACCAAAGTATTCTTATTTTTTTGCTCGGAGTATTTTGCTTGAACTCCATCAATCTTTATTCCTGTTGTTTTGTAAGCGCCTTTTTCTTGCTGAAGAGCAGTTGCAGAATGCAGTAAGTTTACACCTCCAAATGGTTGAGAATCTTCAAAGTAAGTGATTGTAAAATAATTTCTTGAAGAGTCATTGATTGAGGGACTGACTTTAACCAGGTAGCCATCATCAAACACCTCCCATCCTTTTGGTTTCTTGAAACTGAATGTAAGATCTGGATCCTCGAACTGAACTCTTTGTGATAAGGCAGCAAAGGACACGGTAATTAGCAAGAGGCTAATTATACTCTTCATACCTCTTTTTTAGCTTTGCTATAGATTTTAAGATCATTTGTTCAAGAACCTTCATGTCTATATCGGTAAGTTTTTTCACATATAGGCATCCAACACTTTTTTTGTGCTTACCAAGTTTTTCAAGTAAATCTTCCTGCCCTTCAAATCCGCCGGTAATGTAAATGGTCATACTCTGCTTTCTTGGCGAAAACCCTGCCAAAAACCAATCTCCTTCCCTGCCACTTTTATACTTGTAGTGATACCTTCCAAATCCGATAATAGAATTTCCCCACATCGTTGGTAGCTTTCCTGTGATTTTCTTAGTGAGTTCTAAGACTTTACGTGCGTCATCACGTTTCCATTCAGGTTCGACGGAATCTATAAATTCATCAACATTTAGGAGTGTAGGTTGTGTTTTTAGTTCTGCCATAGTTGTATCATCTAAGGTCTAACCTCCAATTATCTAGCTTCCTAAAGTTACATCCAATTTTTCACCGAGTTCTCTCAGATCTTTTACCACAGGATCTAACAAGTCAATCCCATTCTTCAGGCGTTCTTGAGCCATTTCACGTTCCGGGTCACCAGGTATCAAGACCTTGTCATCAGGATTAACCGTTTCAGATTCTCTGAATCGTTCAATCCAATTATCCATATGGGATTTAAACTCTTCCCCATCTCTAAAGGCATCAATTCTCATTGCTCCAAAAAAATGTCCCAATCCTTCACCCACAGGATTAGGTGCAGGATCAATAAATGCGACAAATGGAGGAACCCAAGGCCCATAATTAGCACCTGAAAGTACAGCGGAAAGTATATCTACCACTGCTCCTAAAGCATATCCTTTATGCGATCCATGTTCTCGATCTCCACCTAAAGGGCGCATAGAACCTCCATTTACAAGCCCTTTGGCATCTGTGGTAATGTGACCTTGTTTATCTTGTAACCACCCTTCTGGAGCATCCAGTCCTTTTCGTTGAAGAACTTCCAATTTACCGTTTGCAGCAGTTGTTGTAGCCATATCAAGTACGAATGGGGGTTGATTTTTCGTAGGTATAGCAATGGAAATTGGGTTTGTTCCTAGCAATCGCTCTTTTGAAAAAGTAGGAGAAACCAAAGGGCTTGCATTTGTGAGAGAGATGCCAATGCAGTCTTCATCTAGAGCCATCATAGAATGATAACCTGCTATACCATAATGATTAGAGTTTTTAACTGCGACCCAACCGGAACCTACATTTTTAGCTTTTTCAATAGCGAGTCTCATGGAATGAGGACCTACTACTAGCCCTAAGCCTAAATCACCATCAACTACCGCTGTAGAGGGTGTTTCATGTACAGTTTTGATTTTTGGTGTAGCATTTAGACGATTTTTTTCATGTAGCCTTATGTAACCTGATAGTCTCGCCATCCCATGAGAATCAACACCTCTTAAATCTGCGTTTATAAGGACATCTGCTGCTTGATTGGCTTCCTCTTGCGGACATCCGATTTTCACAAATACCTGTGTCGCAAAGCGTTTTAGTTCTTCTGCTGAAAAAATCATTCGACGAAATTACTCATTAAGCTCGGCTATGATATGATTGAAAACCAAAATGACATTCCTAGCTGTCTCAATATCTGTCATGCTAAGCTCGAACCCATCTTGATAGTTCTCGATTTCACCGTTCTTATAATATTTGATGATATCTTCCTTGAATTTGGTTTCAAACGAAATGGATAATGTTTTACTGCCAATTTTATACTGAATACTTTTAAGATTGATATCCGCAAAATTGAATTCAAAGATTTCTTCCGTACTCCCTTTAGTATTCACCTCAAGCTTTATGAGCTTAATTTTCTCAGTATCAGATTCATCCAGTCTTTCGAAAGTTTGATTGACTGTCTTATCCCCAATTCTGGCCTCTCCGAGGTTCATGGTAAGCCAGTTAATCTTCTGAGATATATTCATATCAGCGAAAGGATCAACATAGTCACGTTCACATATTTTGATTAGACCCTCCAGAGAGGCTTTAATTCTTCGAGCAATCTCCACGTTTTCAACGTAGATCTTTAGATCATCACCATACCCGTCAAACTCATCATTTTCAAACCTTTTCATCAGGTCCAGAGATTCTTTTGTTGAAAATTCAACAAACATTTTATCAGAAGAGACATCATAATCTATTAGATCCTTGTTGATATCAATGAGATTAAATGTTGAAACTATTTTTTTTGTTGATTTGGCATCTGCGTCTATTAGAGTTAACTCCATCAAGCAATCACCTTCTATTAACTGTTCCAGCGATTCATCTCCATAATCGATGTTTTGTACATGCTTGCCAAGATATTCAAGTGCAGTATTCATCGATTCGAACCTTGGGATTGAAGATTTTACCATTTCATCAGACAAAGGGACAGCCTTAGTTAAGATATTCTTCAGATCTCTGGCCTCTTCTACATTGTTGGTAAAGATTTCAATTTCATCTTCAAAGCCCTTTGGGGCACTATCTTCTAAAACTTTAATGACTTTTTGCTTACGATTAGTTTTAAAATCAAGCGAAAAACTTGAGCCAGATATGTTGAACTTTAAACTATTGATATTAATATCTGAAAGATTGAAAATGTATTGTTTTTCCTGAGATGATTTTGATGTAACCACAGTTTGGACAAATCGGAAATTGGCCGGAAAGTCTTCTTGTTTATATAATGTTTGGTTATACGTCTTTCCACTGCTTTCTGCATTGACTATGTTTTTTGTGAGCCAATTAGCCATTTCATCATAAGTATTGACCGATAGTTTTTTACTCATAATAGCCTTTGCTAAGGGGATTGCCTTTTTGATAAGATCTTTTAAGATTCTTGCATTGTCAATATCTTTAGTAACCATTGATATGGATTCTTCATATCCTTTTACTTCTCCATCTTCATATTTTTTTATGAATTTTTGCCCATTACCTACCGTCATGCTGAGATAAATAATGTCTTTCTTGGTTTCTTCTCTCACCACGTACGGATCTAAGTCGGCAACATTAAATTCAAAGCTTTCTTCTTTTCTATCCCCCTTTTCATTCACCTCGATCAGCGTATATTTAAGAACGGAGTAGTTCAATAATTCTAATTCTTGCGTATAGGTTTCACCTCCAGTTTTCACTTCCAATAAGTTGTTTTTGACTTCATAAATGAGGCTGTTAAAATCAGAATCCTGCGAATAAGATAACAGACTAAGAGATAGAAGGACTATTCCAATCAAGTATTTCATGGTTTGGGTAGGTTTAGGGAGCAAAAGTTAAAAAGATGTAGGCGTTTAGCAATACCTAATTGGAGGTATTGCTTGTTTCTCTCAATTTATCCAGTGTATGCATAAGCACTCCTTCCTTGAGAGCGTACGCTGAAATTCGTATGCTTTTCAAATTAAATGAATGGAGCAAGTAGTCTACAAGAATACAAGCAACAACGATCATATCCACCCGCATTTCAATCATACCAGGAATGGTTAATCGTGTTTCGCGATCTTTGGTGATAAGCTCTTTAAAAATAATTTCAAAGCCCTTGGTTGGAAGAGGATGTTCAGTAGCGTCTTCATCTTTAGTCATTCCCATACCTTCACAGAAAATATCACTTAGCGTATCGAAAGTGCCAGAACAGCCAACCAAAATCTGAGGATTGAAGGTATTCATGGCGTCATGTAGTTCTTTCAATTCTTTTTCGAAATAGTTGGCGAGTTCCATCATTTCTTCCATTTTGATGGGATCACTTTTATGAAACATTTCAACTAAGCGTTGACCACCAATTTCAAAACTCTTAAGCCAATAGGTTTCTTTTTGATCTGCGATTATGAATTCTATGCTACCACCGCCAATGTCCATGATCAAGTGCTTCTTGTCCCCTAAATCGAGTGCACATTTCACACCATGAAGGATCAATTCAGCCTCTCTAGTTCCAGAAATAATTTGGGTTTTTATGCCTGTTTGTTTTTCAATTTCAATTGTCAGGGCCTCACCATTTGCCGCGCTGCGTATGGCACTTGTAGCTGTAGCGTAAATTTGTGTAATACCCGCGTCCTCAATAGTGTGTTTGAATTCACCCAAAGCTTTTAAAGCTCTGTCCCAGGCTTCAGGAGTAATTTTCCCGTTATTTATTCCTTTCTCACCCACTTTGACAGCTTTGCGTTCCCGATGAATGATTTCATGCGAGTCTTCATTGACTTCTGCCAAAAGCAGATGAAAGGTATTGGTACCCATATCAATGATTGCTACTTTCATGTGTATTTGTGTTTTATTAAAAGCGAAAGCATGGAATTTCATCATGCTCAATTCAAGGGGCGCAATTTACCTGAATATTTTGGGAGATAAATAAAGGATAAATACTTTCTATTTACTCCGATAAATATTGTATTTTATCTTTGGGACTTTCCAAAAGATATGAGCAACGAAAAACCAAAAACTGCAACGAATATTCAAACCAAAGCTGAAAAGAATTCTTTGTTAGAATCGAAGAATGAAGAAGCTTTGAAAGGAGGTGGTGAAGACCGAATTGCCAAGCAACACGAAAAAGGCAAATTAACAGCCAGAGAGCGAATAGACCTTCTTTTAGATGAAGGATCTTTTGAAGAAATAGGCAAATTTGTCACTCACAGAGCGACAGATTTTGGGATGGAAAAACAAAAAATACTTGGGGATGGTGTTGTTACTGGTTATGGTACGATAGACGGAAGACTGACCTACGTGTTCAGTCAAGACTTCACAGTATTTGGTGGTTCATTGTCTGAAACTTTCGCAGAAAAGATCGTAAAGATCATGGATATGGCCATGAAGAATGGTGCGCCTGTTATCGGATTGAACGATTCCGGAGGTGCACGTATTCAAGAAGGAGTAGTGTCGCTTGGAGGATATGCAGATATTTTTTATAAAAACACTTTAGCATCAGGTGTTGTGCCTCAAATCTCTGCAATCTTAGGACCATGTGCTGGTGGAGCTGTGTATTCTCCTGCTATAACAGACTTCATTTTCATGGTGGAGCAAAGTAGCTATATGTTCGTTACGGGACCAAACGTAGTGAAAACGGTCACTCAAGAGGAGGTGACAAGCGAAGAGTTGGGCGGAGCGCAAACGCATGCATCCAAGAGTGGTGTTACCCATTTTGCTTGCATGAATGAAGCGGAGTGTATACGACAGATCAAGCAATTGATGAGTTATATCCCTTCAAATTGTGAAGAGGAGCCACCAAAATTAGCTTATGAAATTGGTGACGAGACTCGAGATAAATTGGATGATATCCTTCCAGATAATCCCAATCAACCCTATGACATGCATGAGGTAATTAATGGGGTCATTGATTCAGATAGCTTTTTGGAAGTGCACAAAGATTTTGCAGAAAACATTATTTGTGGTTTTGCAAGACTAGCTGGAAGAAGTATTGGGATAGTAGCAAATCAGCCAATGAGTATGGCAGGTGTTTTGGACATTCAGTCGAGCACTAAAGCCGGTAGGTTTGTTCGTTTTTGTGATAGCTTCAATGTGCCACTATTGGTATTGGTAGATGTTCCGGGATTTCTGCCTGGTACTGACCAAGAGTGGAACGGAATCATAACGAATGGTGCAAAACTTTTATATGCATTCAGTGAAGCGACTGTACCAAGAATCTCAGTAATTACCCGAAAGGCTTATGGAGGGGCGTATGATGTAATGAACTCCAAGCATATTGGCTCAGATATGAATTATGCATGGCCTACTGCAGAAATTGCGGTGATGGGAGCGCAAGGAGCTTCAGAAATTATCTTCAAGAGGGAGATCCAAAATGCAGAGGATTCGAATGCTATGCATCAGGAAAAGATCAATGAATACACGGCGAAATTTGCTAACCCATATATCGCTGCATCAAGAGGATTTGTAGATGAGGTCATTATGCCTCATGAAACTCGAACAAAACTGATTCATGCTTTTAGTATGTTGGAGAACAAGGCCGATAAGCTTCCTAGAAAGAAACACGGTAATATTCCACTTTAAGTACATGAGAGTAGTTCTTGGAGGATTGATATATCTCGTATTACTTGGTTGCTCAAATGAATCAGAGAGGCTGTTTCATCTTCCGGAGAATGCGAAAGCTATGGTTAGTGGAGATTCTATCAAAACCTGGAAAATAGCAAGACGGTTTAACAATGGTACTCGCATGAATATGGGTGATTGCTTTATAGCCCACAGGCAGTCTTTTACTTTTAGCGGTGATTTTAATACAAGCTCAAAAGGTAGAATGGACGATTGTGGTGAGCCCATGATTGGAAAATGGTCTTTCGTGAAAGATGCAGAAGGAGGTTTTTACATTAAACTCAATAGCGATCAAATTCCTGAAATGATGAATATTGAGGAAGATTTTAAATTATTTAGAATCAAGAAGCTGACAGATAGTTTGATGATTCTTCAATTTAACCATGCGCAGACAACTCAAAAACGGACAACATTGGTAGACTATTTTGTGCCTGAAAATCTAAAAGTAGACGACCGAAAATTTCACTGGTAGAAAGAAATGAAAACAGCAATTATAACAGCAGCAAGTAAGGGGATGGGACTGGCATGTGCTGAGAAATTGGCAGATGAGGGTTATCAACTCGCTATTTTATCGCGTTCTTCAGAAATACATGATCTGGCAAGTCGATTGGGAGGTATTGCGGTACAAGGATCGACAGATAATGTAGAAGATCTAACTAGATTGGTGGATGCGACATTGGAAACTTACGGACAGATAGACGTGGTGGTCAATAATACGGGACATCCACCGAAAGGTGAATTATTGGAATTGACAGATGACCAATGGCAGGAAGGATTCAATCTTGCACTGATGAATGTGGTAAGGATGTCTAGACTAGTTACTTCTCGCATGAGTGGGGGAGGAGCCATTATCAATATTTCCACTTTTGGTGCAAAAGAGCCATCATTGAACTTTCCTATTTCCTCAGTTGCACGAACAGCATTGAGCGCTTTTACAAAGCTTTTTGCAACTAAATATGGAGCATCAGGTGTTCGAATGAACAATATCCTGCCAGGTTTCATTAATAGTTATAAAGCGGACCAAGAAATAATCAATGAAATTCCAATGCTTCGACAGGGAACTCCTGATGAGGTGGCAGAACTAGCTTTATTTTTGGCTTCAGATAAATCAGAATACATTACAGGACAAGATTTCCTCATTGATGGAGGATTAGTGAAAAGTATCTAGGAGTAAGCTTTAAGCTGCAAGAATGAGAAACTTTGCAAGATTAAACCTTGTTGGAAAACGAAGAGTTGATACTATATTAGAATTAGTAATAGAAGAACAAAAAATGCTTTCTGGCTACTTAAAAAAACTTGAAGCCTGAAGCAATAGACTTGAAACTTAATTATGGATAAGAAAAGCAGAGACTTTCTTTTTAAATACTTAAATAATGCAGCGCCTACTGGCTTTGAAATGGAGGGGCAGAAAATATGGTTGGATTACTTAAAGCCCTACGTAGACGATTATGAAGTGGATACATACGGCAGTGTTTATGGTGTGATAAACCCGGACGCTAAGTACAAGGTGGTAATCGAAGCTCATGCGGATGAGATCAGTTGGTTTGTAAATTACATCACTGACAAAGGCTACATCTACGTGGTGAGAAATGGAGGGTCAGATCATCAGATTGCACCCTCTATGCGTGTAAATCTTCATACAAAAGAAGGAGTAGTAAAAGGTGTATTTGGCTGGCCAGCAATACATGTAAGAAAAGACAAGGAAGATAATCCTACTTTAAAGAATATTTGTATTGACGTAGGAGCTGAATCGAAAGAAGAAGTGGAAAAAATGGGCATCCATGTAGGAACTGTGGCTACTTTCCAGGATGAGCTTTTTGAAATGAACGATAAATATTTTGTTGGACGAGCGCTTGATAACAGGGCAGGAGGGTTCATGATCGCAGAGGTAGCTAGACGAATCTCAGAGAACAAAGTAAAGCTTCCTTTCGGATTATATGTTGTGAATTCTGTTCAAGAAGAAATTGGACTGAGAGGAGCTGAAATGATCTCACGGAGGATAAAGCCAGATATGGCTATTGTAACGGATGTGACTCATGATACGCAATCTCCCATGTATGATAAGATTACTAGTGGAGACATGACTGCTGGGAATGGGCCTGCAGTTACCTATGGGCCTGCAGTTCAAAATAATTTGCGCGACATGATTCTCGATGTAGCCGAGAAAAATAAAATTCCATACCAACGAATGGCAGCTTCTAGGACTACTGGAACAGATACAGATGCGTTTGCCTATTCTGATATAGGAGTAGCCTCAGCGCTAATTTCTCTTCCATTGAAGTATATGCATACCACAGTGGAAACTGTTCATAAGAATGATGTAGAGAACGTGATCAAGTTGATTTATGAGGCTGTAGTTCAAATCAAAGACGGCCAGGATTTTACTTACTTCAAATAAATTCATGAGTGACCTCCAGACTGTTTACGATCAGATGGGTCGGAAGGTCACTTTCTCTTCTCTTCCCAAGCGAATCATTTCGTTAGTTCCTTCTCAAACAGAGTTCTTGATTGATATTGGTGCTCCTGTAGTGGGAAGAACTAAGTTTTGTATCCATCCAAAAGAGCAATTAGCAGATATACCGATAATTGGAGGCACTAAAAACTTCAGATTTGATGCCATTAGAGATCTAAAACCCGATTTAATTATCGGTAATAAGGAAGAAAATTACCGGGAAGGCATAGAAATGCTGGAAAAAGATTTTCCAGTTTGGATGAGTGACATCTATACGCTCGAAGATGCTTTTGCTATGATGACTGCTCTTGGAAGCATTTGTGATAAAAGAGAGATTACTCAAGAAACGGTAGAAGACTGTGAAAAAGCCATGGAAGTTGTCAAAAGGACAAAATCAGGAAAGGTGATTTACCTTATCTGGAAAAGTCCATGGATGGCCGCAGGGAAAGATACGTTTATTGATCACTTACTCAAACATCTTGGATATGAAAACCTGATTCAGGATTGTCGGTATCCTGAAATTACGGATGAAGAAATAGAAACCTTAGATCCTGACTACATTTTGTTTAGCTCTGAACCTTTCCCTTTCAAGGAAGAACACATCTTCTTGGCTGAAAATAAATGGCCAAAAACTAAGTGCCTACTTGTAGATGGTGAATTGTATAGCTGGTATGGAAGTAGGTTGAAGGAGTGGACTTAGTTTTGATGTCATGCCAATCTATCGACTCACAGACGATCTAATATTCCCTCCGGTAGAAGGTGCCGAAGATGGTATTGTGGCCGTAGGAGGTGACCTGTTGCCTGAGCGACTGATGATTGCTTATCGGTTGGGAATATTTCCATGGTTTAGTGAAGGGGAGCCCATTGTATGGTGGAGCCCCAACCCAAGATTTGTCCTTTTTCCGGGCCGCCTGCATATTTCCAAATCAATGAAGAGAGTGCTTAACAATGACAAATTCCAAGTAACCTTCGATCAGGATTTCGAAGGAGTCATAGCAGAATGCAAAAAAATATCTCGAAAGGGTCAGGAAGGGACATGGATTACGGATGAAATGCAAATGGCCTATATCCGACTACATGAGCTAGGCCATGCTAAATCAGTTGAAGTATGGAAAAAGGACCAACTTGTCGGAGGAATGTATGGCGTGGATTTGGGTAATGTGTTTTGTGGTGAATCCATGTTTTCATTGGAGAGTAATGCTTCGAAGCTGGCATTAATCAAGTTTATTCAAAAGTTTAAGGAAAGAGGAGGCGAGCTTTTCGATTGTCAGGTTCATTCGGGACATTTGGTAAGCTTGGGAGCGGAGGAGATAAGTAGAGAGAAATTTTTGAAATATTTAGCTTAGTTGATTTATTGCTAGAATGAATCTATAACGAGTATACCTTTGTTTTCAAACTTATTCATGCTTGACAAAGCTTTAGTCGCCTCTTCAAGTGAAATCATTTTTTCTATAAGTTTTTCTGGATGTAATTTCCCATTTTCAATCATCTCTAGCATTTCAGGATATCTATGAGCTTGCATTCCATGACTTCCAATAATTTCTAGTTCATCTGAAAGCACTTTATCCATAGGTATTTTTGGATGTTGATGATCGCTTGTCATCAAGCCTACCTGAATATGCTTACCTCTTTTTCTTAGACTAGATATTGAATTGAAACATGTTACTTGACTCCCCAAAGCATCTAAAGAAACATGAGCTCCACCTTGGGTTAAGTGCATTATTTCTTCAATCACGTGTGTGTTAGCCATTGCATTAACAACTGATGAAGCTCCCAATTCCTTTGCGAATTGAAGCGTTTCTTCATGTATATCAACTGCGATTACATGAGCACCCAAGGCGTTGGCAATCATAATTGCGGATAAACCTACTCCACCACATCCATGTACTACTACATATTGCCCACCTTTGACTTGTCCTTGATCAACAATTGCTCTAAAGGAGGTAATGAATCTACAGCCTAAAGTGGCAGCCGTTGTGTAACTAATTTCTTCAGGTATTTTGACCAGATTGGTGTCAGCGAAATCCAAAGTCACATATTCTGCGAATGATCCCCAATGTGTGAAACCAGGCTGGGATTGATGATCACATATTTGATGATTTCCAGAATTGCATTGAGCACACCTACCGCATCCACATACGAAAGGAGAAGTGACCCTGTCTCCGACACTGAAATTTCGAACATCTTTTCCAACCGCTTCAATGGTTCCAGCCAACTCATGTCCTGGTACATGTGGTAGAATGATGTCCGAGTCATGTCCCATCCATCCATGCCAATCACTTCTACATAGGCCTGTCGCTTTGACTTTTACAACTACTCCATGATCTTTTGGGGTATGCTCTCCAACATTCTTAATAGTCAGAGGGCCTTGAAATTCTTCGTAAACGATTGCTTTCATAATGTATTGCAACTAGTGACAGGCAACAATAGCAAAATAAGAGAAGTTGAGACTTCAAAATTGCCAGTAATAATTGTTTGTTAGGCTGCTTATATCATTTTTGTTAATTTCCGTTTCATATGAAGAGTTTGAATTTTTTAAAATACTTATTGAGTATTTGTATCCTACCCATTATTATTTCTTGTAATGAAAAAACGTCCTTTGATTATGTAGATCCTTTCATTGGAACAGGTGGTCATGGACACACCTTTCCAGGGGCTACACGACCATTTGGAATGGTTCAGTTAAGCCCGGATACTCGATTAACAGGATGGGACGGATGTTCTGGCTATCATTATTCTGATTCCGTTGTATATGGATTTAGCCACACACATTTAAGTGGTACCGGGGTTTCAGACTATGGCGATGTATTGCTTATGCCCTATACTGGGGAAACATTGTTTAATAACGGAGCGGATAGCAACCCAGGGTATGGTTCACTTTTTTCTAAAAAAACTGAAAGAGCAAAGCCAGGCTTCTATTCTGTGATACTAGAAGATGATAATATCAAAGTAGACCTTACATCTACGGATCGAACAGGGTTTCATCGATACACATTTAATGAAGATACAGATAGGAAAGTGTTGATTGATCTCGACCATCGTGATATGGTGGTGAGCTCAGAAATCACACAAGTCAATGAATACGAGATTCAAGGACATAGGCATAGTAAAGCTTGGGCGGAGAATCAATATATATTCTTTCACATTCAATTCGATCAGCCAATTCAGGGAATAGAGTATTTGGATAGTGAAGATGGAAAGAAAGCAGCACTGGATTTTGGTGATGGAACTGAGCTAAAAGTCAAAGTGGCTATCTCTGCTGTTGACGAAGAGGGAGCTAAAAATAACCTTGTCAGTGAATTAGATCATTGGGATTTTGAGGCAGTGAAAAATGAATCTGAGAATGTATGGGCGGAGCAGTTAGATAAAATTAAAGTAGAAGGAGGTACCGATAAACAGAAAACCGTTTTCTATTCGGCACTATATCATACGATGATAGCTCCTAACCTCTTTCATGATATTGATGGAAGGTATAGAGGTACTGATCTTAAGATTCATCAAGACAATTCTTTCACAAATTATACCGTCTTTTCACTTTGGGATACCTATCGTTCCACACATCCTTTATACACACTTATTGAGCGTGAACGAACTACAAATTTTATTAAAACTTTCCTTAATCAATATGAACAAGGCGGACGTTTGCCCATGTGGGAATTGGCTGGAAATTACACTGGTTGCATGATTGGATATCATGCCGTCCCAGTGATTTCAGATGCTTTTACAAAAGGCATCACCAACTTCGATACAGACTTGGCCATGGAAGCTATGATTCATAGTTCTATGCAGGATCGTTTAGGCATAGATGATTACCGATCCAATGGATACATTCCATCAAATGCTGAAGCGGAAAGCGTATCTAAGACCTTGGAATATGCTTATGACGATTGGACAATCGCTGAGATGGCCAATCGAATGGGGAATGCTGAAGTGGCAAAAGTCTATTATCAACGGGCACAGAATTATAAGAATGTGTTTGATCCGACAACAGGGTTTATGCGTGCACGAAACAACAATCGTTGGTTTTACCCTTTTGAACCTGCAGAAGTCAACTTCAATTATACTGAAGCAAATTCCTGGCAGTACAGCTATTACGTACCTCAAGATCTGGAGACATGGATAGAAATGCTAGGAGGTGATGAGGCGGCTGAGAAAAAACTGGATGATATTTTTTCTGCCAGTTCAGAAACATCAGGTCGAGATCAGGCAGATATCACCGGATTGATAGGTCAATACGCACATGGAAATGAGCCAAGTCACCACATTCCATATCTATACAATTTTGTAGGAAGGACGGACAAAACACAGAAACTGGTGCGCCAGATAATGGATGAACTGTATGATGATCAACCTGACGGATTATCGGGAAATGAAGATTGCGGTCAAATGTCTTCGTGGCTGGTGATGAGCTCACTTGGTTTTTATCCCGTTGCACCTGGAAGTGAAGATTACATTATGGGAAGCCCTTGGTTTAAAAAAGCAAGTATTCAATTAGAGAACGGGAATACGTTCGTGATTGAAGCTCCCGAAAATGATAATAAAAATATTTACGTGTCTGGAGCTAAATTGAATGGAGAGGAATACGATAGGGGTTACATCAAACATGATGATATCATGAATGGAGGAAAATTGACTTTTGAAATGGTTGCCAGCCCTTCCAGTTTTAGCAGGGAAAAAACGAACCGTCCTTCTTCCAAAATTGCAACTGAGATGCTGGCTATTCCAGCAATAAATACCGGGGAGAAAGCTTTCTTAGGAGCAACGACAATCACACTCTCGAGCGCAACCAATGATTCAGAAATTAGATATGCCTTCTCAGCTACGGATCAAACGGGGAAAATATATAATTCTCCAATTGAAATCACCAAGTCTACGGACCTATACGTTTGGGCTCAAAAGGGAGATCTAACAAGCTTGAAAGGGAAGAGTGAATTCTTAAAAATTCCGAAAAACAGGGATATTAGCCTCAGTACGCAGTATGCAAATCACTACTCAGGGGGCGGTGATAATGCATTGATCAATTTTGTAAGAGGGCAAGAAGATTTCAGGACAGGTGATTGGCAAGGGTATGAGGGTGTGAATCTGGAAGCAATTGTGGATCTTGGTTCCGTTCAATCAATAGGAGAGGTTAAAGTTGGATTTCTTCAGGATGAAAACTCCTGGATATTTATGCCGGAAGAAGTTGCATTTTTCTATTCCAAAGATGGAGAATCATTTACTGCACTGGGGAATCAGATGAATGATATCTCCTACAAGGAAACAGGAGTGATTTTAAGAGATTTTGAAGTAAATAAGAATGCAAGTGCTCGATACATAAAAGTAGTCGCAAAAAATAGGGGAGTGTGCCCACCTGATCATAAAGGTGCAGGTGGTAAATCCTGGATATTTACTGATGAAATCGTAATCAACTAATCATGACATCAAGAAGAAAGTTTCTGAAAAATTCTCTTGCCGTCACGGCAGGAGTGGGTATTGTTGGAGCAAGCTGTGCGGAGAAAAAACCCACTGCATTAGTCCGTGCAAGCAAACCAAAAGCGTTGAGCACATGGGTCCATGGATTACCTGCCAATGAGGAGGCCATGCGCATAATATCCGGAGGTGGTTCGGCACTGGACGGAGCGGAGAAAGGCGTGATGGTTATAGAAGCTGATCCTAATGGTAGTTCTGTTGGAATTGGCGGATTGCCCGATCGTGACGGTAATGTAACATTAGATGCATGCATCATGGATCATCAAGGAAATGCTGGTGCTGTATGCTTTCTTCAGAATATTAAACATCCCATTGCGGTGGCACGAAAAGTAATGGAAGATACACCACATGTGATGCTAGCAGGTGAGGGAGCCAGACGTTTTGCGCTAGCACAGGGATTTGCAGAAGAAAATCTGTTGACAGAAAGTTCTAAGAAAGCCTGGGAAGAATGGTTGAAATCAGCCGAATATAATCCTATCATCAATGTGGAAAATCACGACACTATTGGGATGATCTGCCAGGATGCCGAGGGTAATCTTTCTGGTTCCTGCACCACAAGCGGGCTTGCCTACAAAATGCACGGAAGAGTGGGGGATTCACCTATTATTGGGGCAGGACTTTTCGTGGACAATGATTATGGAGCTGCAGTAGCTACAGGTATGGGTGAGCTCATGATGAAAACGCTGGGCTCTTTTTTGGTAGTTGAGTTAATAAGACAAGGGGCTTCAGCACAGGAAGCATGTGAAGATGCTATCCAGCGGATCGTAGACAAACTAGATTACAAATCATTTCAGGTAGGGTATCTCGCCATGGATATTGCCGGGAATACAGGTGCTTTTGCCATCCACCCTGGCTTCAATTATGCGGAAATGGCTAATGGTAAAAATGAATTGATAGACGCTAAATCATACCTGAATGGCTAAACAAAATCACGGAGCATCCATGTTTTACATGCTGATTCTCTTTTTCACCTGGGGATTTCTAACAGAACTAGATGGAGCACTTATACCATACCTCAAAGGTCTTTTTTCGCTATCCAATTTTCAGGCTGCATTAGTCCAGTTTGCATTCTTCATTGCTTTTTTCTGTGTCAGTTTGCCATCATCTTGGCTATTAAATCGAATTGGCTATCACAAAGGAATCATTGTTGGTTTGATGGTCATGGCAGTCGGAAGTTGGTTGTTTTACCCAGCGGCCGCTGTTATTTCATATCCTTTGTTTTTAGGGGCAATTTTCGTTTTGGCTTCAGGGGTAACACTACTTCAAGTTGCAGCTAATCCCTATGTGGCTCGTTTAGGTGACTCAGATAAAGCTTCAAATCGATTGAATTTGGCGCAAGGTTTTAACAGTGTAGCAAAGATGATTGCTCCACTAGCGGGAAGCTATTTTATTCTAAGAGGACTTGCTGGATTATCTCCTGAGCAGCAGGCTGAAGCTGTTCAGCTTCCTTATTTAGTGCTAGGAGGGCTTTTACTTTTGCTAGCAGTAGTCTTTCGATTTTTGAAATTACCAGAAGTAGTAGAAACAGTCGAGGCTGCTGAAAAGGAAGAAACTCTCAGCATCTGGAAGCGACCACATTTAGTAAAAGGAGCAATTGCTATTTTCCTATATGTAGGAGCTGAAGTCACCATTGCCTCTTTTTTGGTGATTTACTTGAGTGAAAACATTTTCCCCAGCCTTCCTGAATTTCAGAATTACATTGTCGGACTAACAGAAGAAAAAGATCAGATTGCTAAATTCCGTGAAGTAGGAGCAAGATATCTTCCTTTTTATTGGGGAGGTTTGATGGTTGGGCGGTTAGCAGGATCATACATTTTGAAGTTCATCAACAGTCATAAGCTACTAAGCATATCTGCTATCGTATGCGTGATTTTGATGATCGGATTCAATTTATCCGGAGGATATGTAGCCATGTGGCTATTGATAGGGACTGGATTGTTCTTATCTATCATGTGGAGTAATATTTTCACGTTGGCCATTGCTGATCTCGGACCACAAACCAGTAAAGGTTCAGGTGTTTTGGTTGCAGCAATTGTTGGAGGAGCATTGATGCCGCCATTGCAAGGACTCTTAGCAGACAGCTCGATTGGTCTTCATCATTCATTTTTGATTACGATTGTCTGCTTTGTTTACATCGCATGGTATGGGTGGAAAGGATATAAGCATTAGTTCAAATGAAGCATTATGCAGGAATAGATATCGGTGGAACTAGTACGACCATTGGGCTGGTTTCGGAGGAGGGAAGCATAATCGATCGATCCATCATTCAGATTGCTGATTTTGCCAGTGATTCAATAGATCTGTTCATTGAGCAAATGGCCCTAGAGGTAGAAAAGCTGGCAGAAAAGCATGAATGTAAGATTCAAGGAGTGGGAATAGGAGCTCCCAATGGAAACTATTATAACGGCACGATAGAATATGCTCCAAATATGCCATGGAAAGATGTGCATCCGATTGCTCCTGTGCTTGAAAAACGACTTTCATGTCCAGCTGTACTTACAAACGATGCGAATGCTGGAGCCATTGGTGAGATGCAATTTGGTGTGGCCAAAGACTTAAAAGACTTTATCTACATTACGTTGGGTACGGGTCTAGGTAGTGGAATTGTGGCAGGAGGTGAGGTTATTTATGGGCACGATGGATTTGCTGGAGAGATGGGGCATTCTATTCTTGTTCCAGATGGGCGAAATTGTACCTGTGGGAGAAAAGGTTGCTTAGAAGCGTATGTATCTCTCAGAGGTATTCTGGAAACGTATCGTGATCTTGGCGGAACAGGTGAAACCACTCCAAAGGACATTGCGATTAGAGCTCAAAATGGAGATGAACTTTGTGTAGAGGTCTACAGAAAAACAGGAAACTGGCTTGGCCTGAAACTGGCTGATGCGGCTACCTACACAAGCCCAAAGGCATATGTTTTTTTTGGTGGAATTGCAGCGGCCAGTGATCTATTCTTTCCTTCATTAATAGAAACAATGGAATTCAATATCCACAACCTGTATAGAGATAAAATCCAGATTTTAAAATCTGGACTTCCGTTGAATGACGCTGCTGTTTTGGGTAGCGCGGCTTTGGTGATGTGATTTTTTAACCTTTTGAGTATGAGAATTTTTGAAAAAGTAATGATCGCTCTATTCATCCTTGGAATAGTGTTTCAATTATCGGTTTTACCCGGAGGGGCATTGTTCATTGGAATTTCACTTGCAATGTTGGCCACCATTTATTTCAACTTTAGTTTCCTTCTATTTAATGGGCTTGAACTTAGAAACATCTTTAAAAAATCTAATTACACCAACTTAAATGCACTTGACGTTATAATTACATTTTTTGCAGGATTATCACTTTCTATAGCTTTAGTTGGTGTTATGTTCTATCTCCTTGTTTTGCCAGGAAGTGCTATCATGCTCATTGTTGGTAAAGGAGGGCTATTCTTATGTACCGTTGGATTTTTAATTCTTTTTCTTAACAAAAAAATGGGATCTGCAAAAAGATCATTGATAAGAATTATTCCAGTTTTAATCATATGTCTCTGGATTTCTACATTGGAGAAATACTCTTGGATAGAGTATCGCTATAGAGAATACCCAGACTATGCCAATGCATACAAAAATGCTTTAGAAGCAGAAAACATAGGTGTAGAAGAAGCAAATAGAATGTATGAAATTTTGGAAATAGAAAGGGAGAAAATGGAGGAAGAAAGAAATAAAAGAGATTCTCAATAAGAGAACCTCGTTCTTGTGTTAGTCAGGTATTCGGCCTAAAATCAACCTTATCTGACCCATATGGTTCGCTTGATGTTCCATCACATGATACCATGCCCAGTGATTGTTCATTGAGCCGCTCAAAGCTTTTTTAGAGAACCATTTGTCATCTTTTTCTTTTAGAAGCTCTTTCGTTTTTGAACGTACATCATCCCAGATTTCCAAGTAGTAGGAAATTGGTTGGCCTTTGAGATTTTCTCTTCCTTTATCCCCAAGGCTGAGTGCTGCATCCCATTTTTTGTTTTCTTCATCATTGAAGCCTCTACCTTCAAATGTGTATTTCTGATAGTATACCTCAGTTGCAGCTAAATGCATGATCATAGAGCCTATTCTGTTGGCATTATCATCAAGCAAAAAATCGGTTCCAGTCTGATCTAGATTAGATACACTTCTGGTTACTCTTCCTTTTAAATCATCAAGCATGGTGATCATGTTGCCAATATCATCACTATACCCTTTGGCGGGTTTTATGACATTTTGAGCATGGATGCTTCCGGCAATAAGAAGCACGATTAGAGTGAAAGAAATTTTTCTCATGAGTTAAATTTATTAGTTAAAATCCTTTTGCGTAATTATCTCCTCTGGAAGAATCAGCTCCACCCTCAAGTTTACCATCTTCTCTCACAAGGATACAATCCATTCTACCCATTGATCTTCTTCTTTCAACAGAATGTCCCATTTCCTTCAACTCTTCAATTGCCAAGCTATCAATTGGTCGTTCTTCGATCAGAATCCTATCAGGAAGCCATTGGCTATGTGTTCGAGTAGCATTCACAGCATCTTGCATACCCATGCCATGGTCTATGACATTTAGTGTAGTTTGAAATACGGAAGTAATAATGGTAGATCCTCCCGGAGTACCCAATACCATCTTAAGTTTTCCATCTTTCTCGATGATGGTTGGAGTCATACTGCTGAGCATGCGTTTTTGCGGAGCGATAGCATTGGCCTCTCCCCCAACCAATCCAAATTGATTTGGAATTCCTGGTTTAGAGCTGAAATCATCCATTTCATTATTCAGAAAAAACCCCGCGCCCTTTACATATACCTTGCATCCAAAGAAAGCATTCAATGTCGTTGTTATGGAAACTGCACTTCCTTCAGGATCAACTATGGAAAAATGGGTGGTCTCTACACTTTCAATAATTTCCACGTTACCTTCTTTGATTTCCTGTGAATCTGTTTTTTCATCCAGCGAAATGGTGGAGAAACGGTCCCTGTTATATTCGGGGCTAAGTAGCATGTTTATAGGAACTTCATAGAAATCAGGATCTCCCAAATGAGTGGCTCTATCAGCATATACACGTCGTTCAAGTTCAGTTAACAAATGAATGGTCTGGGCAGTGTTGTGCCCCATACTTTTGATGTCATATTGCTCTGCTCCTTGTAGGAGTTGAATCAAAGCTATCCCACCACTCGAAGGAGGAGGCATGGAGATGATCTTATGTCCTCTGTAGGATCCCATAATAGGATCTCTCCATTTGGATGTGTAATTCTTTAAATCCTCTTTCGATATTAAACCAGCACCTCTTTTCATTTCTGTGACGATATGATCGGCGACTACCCCTTCATAAAACCCTGTCCTTCCAAAATCTCGTATTCGTGTAAGTGTGCTAGCGAGTTCATTAAACTTTATAGTATCACCAAATTTCCAGGATTGCTTCTTCGCAAGGAAGAAATCTGATCCATTTACTTCAATAAAAACTTCGCGCTTGGCATTGAATTCATCTGCTTGATCTTGAGTGATCGCAAATCCACTTTCTGCTAAATCAATAGCAGGTTGTATGAGCTCTGTTAGCGGTTTAGTTCCGAATTTTTCATGAAGCTTTAAAATTCCATCAACAGATCCAGGAACTCCTGCCGCTTTGTGGCCGACAGTACTTAATCCAGCTATCACGTTTCCTAAAGAGTCCAGATACATGTCGCGATCTCCCATCAGAGGAGCTTTTTCCCTAAAATCTAAGGAGCCAGTGCTGCCATCGTTCGTTCGATACAGCGCAAAACCACCACCTCCAATATTTCCAGCTCGAGGAAATACAACGGCCAATGCAAACTTCACGGCAAGAGCGGCATCAAATGCATTTCCACCACTTTTGAGAACTTCTACACCCACTTTCGTGGCTATTGGATGTGCAGATGATACCATTGCCTCTTCACCCAAAGGACCAATAGTTTGTTTAGGAGGTGAATATGACTGTTTTGCCTCACATCCGACTATTAAAAGAACGAGAATGACAAGTTTGATATATTTCATGGTTAGGATTTCATTCGAACGATTTTGGTACGCTTACGCTTTCTGTGTTTTTTCTGATTGTACGGGAAGAAATGCCTTTTAGGCTTCACCACTCGCACCGTATGAGAACTGCTACTACAGGAGGAAGCGAACAAACTTCCAGTAAGAATTATTAAGGCTAGTAAAATCTTCTTGAGCATAATTAAATTGAAAGCTATACAACGTGGTTTGAGTAAAAAAATGTTCAGCCAAAATACGTTATGATTGACATATAGAATCATGTTTTTATAACTCAGTAGTTATCAGGTAGTAGTATTCAGCTTTTATAATCATTTGATGAAGGTTAAATTTTGTTGTTACGGGTCAAATGACTATATTCATCGCCCCTTAGTCACGAAAAAAGAGAAAGTCAAACCGTAAATAGCTCCAGCTAAATGAAAGATTCACCTAGAACGCCTATTGAAATTGAGATTCCAAAAGGATACAGACGATACAAATTGAAAGGGATAGAAAAAGAAATAATAGCCAAGAAAGGTGGGCCCACTGCTACCCAAATTAAGAACAAGGAATCTTATAAGGAACTTAGAAACAATCAGAAGGAATTTGGCGTGGCTTCAATGATGGCGAAAACGCTAAGACAATCTCTTTCCTCAGGAATGTCAGAGATATGCGAAACATATGTTTCTGGAAAACTGACGGCTCAATTTAGGAACCTGGCTAAAATGGAAGAAGGGAAAACAGGAACTCGTCCACTTTTTTTAAGTAAGCATGGACATTTGCTAAATGGATTCGAATTTAATTCGAAAGCACCGTATGAAAAGATTTTTGGAGCGAAGTACTTTGTGAAGCCTGGGTCTCAAAGAGGTCAAGTAATTCTTCATTTTCCAGCTTTTGTGCCTGAAAAAACATTCCAAAGCCCTAAAGGAGCTACAAATTTCAAAATTACTGCAAGACTAATCGCACTTTCTGATTATCAGTTCGATCAAAAAGAGCAAGGTTATAAACCTGTCAATAAAGAGCTTCATGGGAAGTTTGGAACGTATGAAAGTTCGATGCTTCCACTTCTTAAGATTCCTACAGAGCCAATGACAGGAATGATTTCAATCGACAATCGAATCATACCTGAGGGCACTGGACTTTTTCTTGTTATGGCTGTTAGCTTTTATACGCTTGAGAGCGGAAAGTTTGATCATCTATGCAAGGAAAGCAGCATGCAAATTCAACGAGTCCTATAACCTAGATACTCCAAGGCTCGTTTTTCTTAAGGAAACTTGACCCTATGAAAGCATTGCTTTTATCTTTCTTCCTACTACTATTATCTGCAGGTCATTCCTTTTCTCAGGATTACTATGATCTGGCTAGAAAAAAACTCAATCAAAATCAAGTTGATTCTGCCAGGTTTTACATCAATAAAAATTTAGCACGAAGGCCTAATGCGGAAGACTACTTTCTAAGCGGGATGATTCATGAAGTTGAAAACAAGCCCCTTCGAGCACTTGCGGATTATGAAGCAGTCATTCAAAGAGATCCTGACAACCTTGAAGCTTTCTTTCAAAAAGGACTGATTTACTATAACTCCGCTAGTAGCGAGCAGGCAATAAAGGATTTTACTTATGTGATCGAAAATCAATCAAGGTCTGAAACCAAGGCGATCTACTATGCATCTGATCCAACAGGTGCAAAAGGGACATTCTTAACGACGCTTCAATCGATGCTGAATAGAGTTTACCAATATAGAGGACTGGCATATCAGAAAGCGGGAGATTGGGACTCAGCATTGAAAGACTTTTCTTCATCACTGAAGTATGATACGATTGTTGATTCTTTCATCAACCGATCTCAATTATATGCCAAGATGGGAAGAGATAGTGATGCAATTGCAGATCTTAAGATTGCGATAAAAATTGATTCATTAAATTATCATGCTTGGTATAATCTCGCGGTTCTCGATGAGACAACTCAATTACCTTCTTTTTTGCTTGAAGATGAAAACTTCACACCTATGCTCAACCTGGTTGGAGCTAATGCCTATGAAAGTGGAGACTTTAGCCTTGCTGTTACCTATCATACCAAGGCAATAGAGGCTAATTCCTTTGATGATCTGGCGTATGTAAGTAGGGGTAAGGCTTTTCTGAGAATAGGTGAGTACATTCAGTCCAGAAGGGATTTTATTAAAGCGATGCAATTGAATCCAACTCGATCCGAGGCATTCTACCTGATAGGTAACTCATTGTTTCATGAGAAGAAATACAAAGATGCCATTGGGTTTTATGAGCAGTATCTTTCTGTGGATAGAAGTTATGAAAATGTTTGGTTTAATGCGGCTATGGCATATTTGAATCTTAAAGAAGAAAATAAGGCATGCCTATATCTAAAAAATGCCAAAAAACTGGGGATGGAGCAAGCCAGAGCAATGCTTGAAAAGCACTGCAGTAGTCAATAACCTATTCTCGTTATCTTTGTCTAATGGCTAAGTCTACACGTTTGAAAATAGATATGCACACGCATATTCTCCCTCACAGCATTCCGAATTTTGCAGAAAAATTCGGTTACGGCGATTTCATCCATTTGCTGCACCATAAGCCAGAGGCAGCAAGAATGATGAAGGGAGATAAGTTTTTTCGAGAGATACAATCAAACTGCTGGGATGAAAAACGAAGGATAAAAGAATACGAGGCGTTTGACACGCAAGTTCAAGTGATATGTACTATTCCTGTCATGTTTAGCTATTGGGCAGACGCTCACGATTGCCTAGACCTCTCCATGTTTCTCAATGATCATATAGCTCAGGTAGTAGAAGAAAATCCTAAAAATTACATCGGACTTGGTACCGTTCCTATGCAAGATCCAGATTTAGCAATTAAGGAACTTGAAAGATTAAAGAGCTTAGGTGTCCCAGGAGTACAAATAGGATCCAACATCAACAATCATAACCTGAGTAAACCTCGCTTTTTTGAATTTTTTGAAGCTTGTGAGAGCTTAGGAATGTCTATTTTAGTTCATCCATGGGATATGATGGGCAAGGAATACATGGAAAAATACTGGCTTCCATGGTTGGTAGGGATGCCTGCCGAGACTGCCAGAGCAGCTGCTTCAATGATCTTTGGAGGTGTTTTTGAGAGATATCCGAAATTGAGAGTGTGTTTTGCACATTCAGGAGGCTCGCTTCTTGCAACCATTGGACGTTTAGAGCATGGGTTTAATTGCCGTCCTGATTTGGTAGCTGTCCACAACGATGTGAATCCTCGTGAATATTTGGGAAAATTTTGGGTAGACAGTATCACACATGATCCGACTTATCTTAAGTACGTAATTGATTTAATAGGCTCTGAGAAAGTTTGTCTAGGTTCGGATTATCCTTTCCCACTGGGAGACTTGGAGATTGGGAAATTTATTACGGAGATGAATTTACCTCAAAAGGATGTAGATAACATGTTCTTTCAATCCACATTAGATTGGTTAGGGTATAGTGAGTCTAAAGACAAGGAGCTTTTAAATGTTTTGATGCAAGAGAATTAATTCTCTTGCATGTATTTATCCAAAGACATCCGTGCCGTCTTCCTGACTTTTGACTTTATAATCGGAGACCAGCCCAACAGGATTCCAGGAAGACCTAGAGCCATTCGTGACCACCTCCAGAAATCAAATTGATCTTCATGATTGATAATCAGTCCATCTTTAAACTTCATCGTAGAGTGGATGATGTTATGCACGCTTTTTCCGGTCTTCGAAAATTCATATGTTGCTTCCCAGGTGCATTGAGCTACTTCTGAATCTCCTATGACTGAATGGTAGTCAATTGTGAGCTTTCCTTTTGACCTTTTTATGAGCATTTCCCACATAGAAGTCACCTCGCTATGATTTAAATTTTGAAATGCTGGATCGCTGAAGGTTGCATCTTCGTGATAGCATTCTGCCATTTTTGATGCATCATGATTTTGGAAAGCAGTATAAAAAGTTTCTAATGTGGTCTTGCTCATAGGTGATTTTTAATTAAATCTTGCTGCACTTTTGGAAGGCCCGTGCTTGCAGGTTCTTCATAAAAGTTAAAATTACGATTATCTGAAATAGCAGGAATCTTTGGGTCAATGATGTACTTTGGGACTTCTTTCCTCACAAAATCCACCAATCCAGCTGCCGGATATACCACTAAAGAAGTTCCAGCCACGATGAAGATGTCTGCAGAAAGAACTTCTTCGATTGCAGAATCCATCATAGGTACAGCTTCTCCAAACCAGACAATATGTGGTCTAAGTTGTGAGCCTTTGGCACATTTATCTCCCTCTTTCAGTTCCCATCCATCCAATTCATAGACTAACCCGGGATCTACAGTACTTCTCACTTTAGTGATTTCACCGTGGAGATGGAGTACATTGGTGCTGCCAGCTTTTTCATGAAGAGAGTCAATGTTTTGGGTAACGATGACTACCTCGAAGTGTTCTTCTAATTCCACCAAAGCTTTGTGCCCATTGTTAGGTTCCACTGAGAGTGCTTGTTTTCTCCTTTGATTGTAAAATTCAAGTACCAAAGATTGATTTTTTCTCCAGGCTTCAGGTGTTGCTACTTGGGTTACATCATGTCCCTCCCAAAGACCATCCGAATCTCGGAAAGTTTTTAAACCACTTTCAGCACTTATTCCAGCGCCAGTGAGCACAACAATTTTTCGTTTACCCATATTTTTTAAATCGAGTACTTAAATATCGGTTATTGTGACTTAGTTTGTTGCTGATTTTAATTCAAACAGTTTAGACATTATGAAAAATTTAACAAAAATCTTTTTACTCGCAGCTTTTGTCCTAATAGGAACAAGCTTAAGCGCTCAGCAAGCTGGATACGGTATACGTGCTGGTTTGAACCTATCCTCTTTTGGAGGTGATGCTGGAGATTCTGATACTAGAATAGGATTGAACGTTGGCGGTTACTATAACAAAGTGCTTACAGGAGACTTTGCTGTACAACCAGAAGCAGGATTATCTCTTGAAGGAGATGATAATGTTAGCTTCACTAACCTAAATCTTGGGGTCATGGGCAAGCTCAATTTTGAAGAGCTAATGCTTGAATTTGGCCCACAACTTGGACTTATTCTGGGTGACGATGATACTGATGCAAATGCAGTAAATCTTACCGTAGGAATTGGAGCTGGATATGCATTTTCTTCAACGATGACAGCAGGCTTGCGATACAATGCGGGTTTATCTAACGTGTATGATTTTGGAAACGCTGATGTTAAGAATAATACGCTTTCTTTTAATGTGTTTTTTGCACTGTAAGTAGAAGATATAGGATCATTCCATATCTTATTGATAGTGAGAGAGGTATTTTTTTACATAAATGGACAAAATACCCAGATAAGGGTATTTTTTACTTCATTTCCTATGCCTATATTGCATCCATTGTACAACCAAAATAAAAACTAAAATGAAAAAAGTATTACTAACAATCGCGCTAGTAGCAGTTTTCGGATTTGCGGCTAATGCACAAACAGATCAAGGTGGATGGGTAGTAGGAGCTTCTTCTAACCTTGGATTCTCTTCTCAAAGCGTTGATGGAGTAGATGAAAATGGTTCAACTTTCATACTTGATGTAAAAGCTGGTTATTTTCTTATTGATAATCTTGCCGGAGGTCTGAATTTAGGTTATAGCTCTATCAAGCAAGTTGGATCAGAAGATGCCCTTAATACTACGGAAATAGGTCTTTTTTCTAGATATTACTTCAACGGAACATTCTACGCGGGTTTAGGATTTGATGCTGTAAGTGCCAAATTCGGTGATGGCGATTCTGTAAGTGGGACTCAGATAAATATAGAGGCTGGTTACCCTATCTTCATAGGTGGTGAAACTGTCGCTCTTGAACCAAGTCTTAACTATTCACTTGGAGGTGGAGATCTTCTAGAAGATTCTTCTACTTTTGGTGTTAACGTAGGATTCTTCCTATACTTCTAAGAAGTAAATAAAAAATTAAAACCCTTCCATTTGGAAGGGTTTTTTTGTGTCCATACTTTTTGAAACGATAGTTGTTGAGTAAATCAACAATCATAGAGATTCATACTCTTTTTTTACTCTTTCTAATGCGTTAGAATAGAAACAATCAAAATGAAATAGCATCAAGGGTACCCCTGATGCTAGTAATTGTTATCCTTATTGAATTGTAACCCTTTTTGGGAGCTTAGTTCAGTTAATTATGGAGAGTATAATTTTCATAACCTATTCCTACGCGCATTGAGGGTGGAAAATAATAGGGACATGAACAAACAGCCTCAATAGTTTGGGTAGTTCCGACATAACTTGGTTTCCAGACCAAGAACAGTTTATTACCAACAACTTGCTGAGATGAAGTTGAATTACCATCTAAAACTTTAAAGCTGGCTAGCGTACACCCAAGAGGGATATCTACAGTAAATTCATAATCCCGATTTACTTGTTCTCCATCAGAAGTGCCATTACCTCCAGTAACATCGATAGGAATATAGAAAAATCCCTGATCAGCGGAAGATATCCAATCAAATGAGGTTAAGGGGAGTAGCATGATACATGCTACGAAAATGGTGAGTGTTGTCTTTTTCATTTTATTGATTTTTAAATTTAATATAGCGTTATGTTGAATAATAAGGATGCGTTGTAGGGGAGTTTTTATTGAAGAAGTAACAATTTTATAAACTGTAATGCTTAGTCAAGGTTAATTATGAAGTGTGTAATCGAATGTTGCTGTTTCGGTAAAGTCTAAAAAGCTTATTTGACATCTAAATTTAACCTCTATGGTTTGTGTCGTTCCAACATATGATGGTTTCCAAACAAGAAATAATGTATTTCCAACTAATTGATGAAGTGATGTGGAGTTTTGATTTACAACACGAAAACTTAGTAATTCACAAAAACTAGGTAGGTCGTCCACACAAAATGCATAATCTCGGTTTACTTGTGCTCCATCTGGGCTGCCATTTCCACCGCAGACAGATGGCTGACTAAATGAAAGTAGTGGAAATAGCATTAGACATGCTGCGAAAATAGTGAGTGTTCTTTTTTTCATAGTAATAATTTTAAATTAAACATAGCGTTATGTTAAATTATTAAATTTTGAATATAAATCCGTTATTTATAGAATTTATTTACCGGAGTAACAATTCGTTATATTGAAGCCCTTGTTGTTGAGAACCGAGCCGAGCCCTTGTTGGTGTTATCACCAACAAGACTATATGAGTTTGCCTAAATTTGTGAATGGAATTTCCCTTGGAGCATCCACATTTTATTACCATAACTGTTTTCGAGTGGAGGCACTTGCTAAAACCAGATAAATATAAATTACTCATTCTGGATAGCCTGACTTTTTTAGTCAGAGAAAAAAGAGTAGCTGTTTTTGGATTTGTCATTATGAGTAATCATATACATCTCATTTGGCAAATTCAAGATCCCCATAAACGAGAAGCTGTACAACGGGATTTTTTGAAATATGTGGCTCAGCAGATCAAATTCGATCTAATTGCGAATCATCCAAAAGTTCTTGAATATTTTGAAGTCAATAAGAAAGATCGAAAGTATCAATTCTGGAAAAGAAACGCATTATCTGTTGACTTATATTCATCAGATGTTTTTAATCAAAAATTAGATTATATCCACATGAATCCAGTAAAAGCAGGCTTGTGCGAGTTGCCGGAGGAATATCCATTTTCATCAGCGGAATTTTATTTAAAAACCAAGAATAGATTTCCTTTTTTGAGTCACCACAATGGAAACGACTAGGTTTGTTGGTGATAACACCAACAAAGGCAGAGATTACGACAAATTTCACAGTACTTTCATTTGAGGCAGGATATCCAATCTGGATAGTGGATAATGTGGCTATCGAGCCCTCATTGAACTACGGTATGAGGTCAGGTGACGACATCATCGACAGCAGTACGTTTGGCTTGAATGTTGGCTTTTCACTTTATTTCTAAAAAAATAAAATGATATTATATAAAATAGACTCTTCCTTTAAATAGGAAGGGTTTTTCATTTTAATGAACAGGCACGTAGATAATCTTCTTCGTCTCGAAGAACTCTTCACTGAAATAATTGGAAAGGTCTTTTTCGACATACCGTCTTCCAAATTCTTTCATTTCTTGATTCAGGTCACCTCCTTTTAAGAGGATCATCCCATTGTCAATATCATTTTTTTGTTCTTTGCTGATTTTTTGATGTGCCCAAATAAAAAGTTGCTTGGTTTGGGCGACAGCTCTGGAAACAACAAAATCAAAGGTTCCCCTCACTTTTTCCATTCGTTGATGTTCAGCAGTAATATTCGTTAATGCGAGAGCTTTGGAGACTTCATTAACAACGGTGATCTTTTTGCCTATAGAATCCACTAAATGGAAGGTGCAGTCCGGGAATAATATGGCTAGAGGAATTCCGGGAAAACCACCTCCAGTGCCCACATCAAGAATAGTTGACCCATTCGTAAAGTCAATAAATTTTGCGATGGCCAGACTATGCAAAACATGTCGTTCATAGAGTTGATCGATATCTTTTCGACTGACCACATTGATTTTGGCATTCCATTCTTCGTATAATGGATATAGCTGTTCAATCTGATCCTTTTGGGAATCAGTAAGATTGGGAAAGTATTTATGGATGATTTCGATCTGACTAGAATTAAAGGGATGCTAAACTCATTAAGCATCAATTAGAAATAAGTACAAAGATTCTGAAATAAATTCAGAATGACAGGTTAGGATTAGATATGCTTCTTTTTATCCTTTACCAACTCATACATGAGCTCCCGAGCTCTATGCAGTTGAGCTTTTACCGTACCTAATGGAGCCTCAAGTTCCTTCGCAATTTCATCATAAGAAAGCTCGTCAAAATAGCGAAGTTTGACTAATCGCTGATACTTAGCAGGAAGCTTGTCTACAAACATTCTTACTAATTCTATTTTTTGATCTTTTATCGTCTCCTCATCAGGTGTAAGGTTCTTGTCTTGAACATCGATATTGACAGATTCGCCACTATCGTCAGTAAAAGTGCTATTCAGGCTAAAGGTGTTTAACTTTTTCTTTCGGATGAAGTCGATAGCATTGTTTGTAGCTATTCTAAAGAGCCACGTGCTGAAGGTGTAATCCTTTTTGAATCTGCTAAGATTTTTAAATGCCTTAGCAAAGGCTTCAATCGTTAGGTCTTCTGCGTCATCAACGTTTCGTACCATCTTTAAGATCATATGGTAAACGGGCTTTTTGTAGCGTTGCATGAGCTCTGCATAGGCAGCCTCATCATTACCTTCAGTTGCTAAGTCTATCAACTTGAAATCGCGAAGTGCCTTATCAGAAAACTGACGATTTAGTTCTTCCATTTAATGTCCTTTTTGAGTTTTGACTGTAATGCAATCACCGGAGTGAGTAAAGCATATAACATGTCAACGATGGGAAACAACATATAGTTAATGTTCATTCCCATTTTACCTGCAACAAATCTATAACTCACTAATTTAATAAATAGGTAAAAAAGGAGCGTTGGTAAGAAATATGTGTGTGAAAGGTTAAAAAAGAGGAAGATTAGGAAAAATAGATGGGAAAAATGAAACAAACTAAGAAATGATAGGTCTTTTGGCTTGTATTTTTTACCAACAGAGTAATGTCGGATTTTCTGATTCCAGTAGTTTTTCCAATGTTTATCTGGAAAAGTGTAAACAATACTTTGTTTTTCTAAGAGAATCCTTGTATTCTCTTTTGAGGCATAATTTTGAATCATAAGGTCATCATCCCCTCCAGTGATTGACCTAATTTTTTCATAGCCAGATATTTTCTCAAAATAGGACTTCCTGATTGCCATATTTCTACCTACTGCCATATACGGTTTTCCAAGTAGCGCTCTAGATACATATAAAAATGCTGTTTGAAATGCTTCAAAAGCGATGTGTTGAGATAATAAAGAAGTATTGGCTGTATACGGAGAAACGCCTATAATGAAATTCGTTTTCATATGAATTTGACTTGAGAAGGAGCTTAACCATTGATTTGAATGTGGGACACAGTCTGCATCGATGAAAACCAACCATTCTCCGGTTGAATTTCTAATGGACTCATTCAGTGCATACTTCTTTGAGTTCCAATCGGAAGGAACCTCATCTATGTCAATGATTTGGATCTTTTCAGATTTAATACTTCTCAAATAGTTTAAACTTTCATCGGTACATTGATCTAATCCAATTATGATTTCAAATGCATGATACTTCTGCTCTAGTAACCTTGGGATTAATTTTTTTAGGTTTTTTTCTTCATTTTTAGCAGCAACAATGATGGATAAAAGGGGAGAACTATGAGGCCTATCAATCGTCTTATATCGAATAAGTACGAGTGCATGAAATACAACGATTCCAAGGTGTATTGATCCTATTATTAAACATATGATCATAATCATTTGGTGAATTAAGCAAACCTGATCGTAAATAACATACAAATCTGAAAAGCTTAAAACCTGAGATCGATTAAAAATATTAGCTTCAGTAAGTATTGTTTACGTCAGATTTGTTTTGAAAATTATGAGGAATGACCTTTCATTTTGATGAATTTTCGAAGCAAAGATGGCGTGAAAAGTGCTTATCCTACGGATTTGACTGCTTTTGCTATGAATTTCACCAAACCCTCTTGAAATATCCAGATATTCCTTCGAGATTTTGTTAAAATTTCTAATCAAAACCATTTCAAACTGAGGCAAGGTTTTTAATTGAGCTCAGGTTAAAAGAACAATACAGCAGAGATCATTAAATCCTATTTTTGCGGCGCATGCAGTTCGAACTAAAAAATACAGATAGTAAATCTTCAGCAAGGGCCGGTACCATCACGACTGATCATGGAGAAATACAAACCCCTATTTTCATGCCTGTTGGTACAGCAGGCACTGTCAAAGCTGTTCATCAGCGTGAGTTAGTGGATGATATCAAGGCGCAAATTATCTTGGGGAATACCTATCATCTCTATATGCGCCCTGGGTTGGAGATAATTGAGCAAGCTGGAGGGCTGCATAAATTTAATGGTTGGGATCGCCCAATTTTGACTGATAGCGGAGGATATCAGGTCTATTCCCTGGCAGAGAATCGTAAGATTGTGGAGGAAGGAGTACATTTCCAGTCGCATAAAGATGGAAGTAAGCATTTTTTTACTCCAGAGTCTATTATGGATATCCAGCGTACCATAGGTGCGGATATTGTCATGGCATTTGATGAGTGTACACCGTACCCATGTGAGTATGATTATGCACAAAAATCTATGCACATGACAAATCGATGGTTGGATAGATGTGTGAATCAATTCGATGCAACAGAAGGTAAGTATGGCTATAACCAGACCTTATTTCCGATTGTTCAAGGAAGTGTGTACAAAGATCTTCGAACACAATCTGCAGAATACATAGCGAGCAAAGAAAGAGAGGGGAATGCCATTGGAGGCTTGTCAGTTGGTGAGCCAGCAGAAGATATGTATGCAATGACTGATCATGTCTGCCGAATTTTGCCAAAAGACAAACCCAGATATTTAATGGGGGTAGGCACCCCAGCCAATATTCTTGAATGCATTGCATTAGGCGTAGATATGTTTGACTGTGTAATGCCTACACGAAATGCACGGAATGGGATGCTGTTCACCACCCAGGGGATAGTTAATATTCGAAATGAGAAATGGAAAGATGATTTTTCCTCTATTGATCCAGGACTAGACGGGTATGTGAGTAGCTTTTACACCAAGGCCTATTTGAGGCATTTGATCACGAGTAATGAAATTCTTGGCGCACAAATTGCAAGCATCCAGAACTTAACGTTTTACTTGTGGCTGGTGGGAGAAGCACGTAAGCAAATCATAAATGATAACTTCGCAATCTGGAAAGAAGAAATGGTCAAAAATGTAAGCCAACGCCTTTAAGAAAAGGTGTCTAAAATGAAGAAGCTCGATTGGTACATACTTAAAAAAATACTTGTCACGTTCGTTTTTGTGGTGGGGATATTGGAGTTAATTATTTGTGTGATTGACTTCACAGAGAAGAATGATGATTTTATTAAAAATGAATTGAGTTCAGCTCTTATTTGGGATTACTACCTTACTTTCATTCCGTACATAGCAAGTCTTTTGACTCCTATAACGGTTTTTATTGCTACCGTATTTGTGACTGCTAGCATGGCTGCTAAGACAGAGATCGTTGCTATACTGGCCAGCGGTATAAGCTTTAGACGTATGCTTGTACCTTATGTGATAGCGGCAGTTCTGATTGGTTCTTCTAGTTTTTATCTAAATAGTTTTGTAATCCCGGAAGCCAACAAGTTTAGATTAGAATTTGAGCTGAAATACCTCAAAGACCCATTCTACAATACAGATAAGCACATACACATTAAAATTTCTGAACGAGACTCACTAGAGGATTATATCTATATGTATAGATATGATGTTCGAAGGGACGTAGGATCTTCAGTGACTCTAGAAACGGTTAAAGGAACTCAACTTGTTGAAAAAATAACTGCACGGCAGATAGATTGGGACTCAGCCAACGTATGGAAGCTTAAAAAATGGCAAAAGAGGGAGCTGAAGGAAAAAAAGGAAATTATAACGCAGGGGGATGAATTAGACACATTGCTCAATCTTTCACCGGAAGATTTTGGGAATAAAGATCGCGTTTGGGAAACCATGACACTGGGTGAACTAAACGAGCATATCAAACTTCAAACATCCAGAGGTGCCGATGATGTCCATATTTTTCAGATTGAAAAATATGTGAGGTACATGTCTCCATTTACAGTGATCATTTTAATGGCCATAGGAGCTACAGTTTCTGCAAGAAAGACTCGCCAGGGTACTGGTTTTCAAATAGCTCTTGGTTTTGTTATTGCTTTCGCATTCATCATTGCGTTTATTCTTGCTACTGCAATAGCAGAAGCAGGAACCATGAATACCATTCTGGCTATCTGGATGCCAAACATCATTTTTGCGGGTGTGGCCATACTTCTTTATAAAACAGTTCCTAGATGATACAGGAGAAGAAGGATTACTTAACCCTTCATTTCACAGTCCTAATTTGGGGGTTTACGGCTATTTTGGGTCTTCTTATTGAGGTGCCAGCGGTAGAGGTTGTTTTCTTTAGGACACTGATATCTGCTGTTGGCTTATGGCTATTACTGGTGCTTTGGAAGCGGTCTTTAAAAATAGACTCAAGAAAGTATTTACTCATTATTCTCGGGACGGGTGTTTTAATAGCCCTACATTGGATTCTATTTTTTCTATCCGCCAGAATCTCAAACGCCTCTGTTTGTCTTGCAGGAATGGCGACATGTTCGTTGTGGACAAGCCTAATTGAACCAATATCGCAGAAAAAGAAAATTAAAGGCTTTGAAGTGCTGCTGAGTATTATTGCATTTATAGGAATCGGTGTGATATTCAATGTAGAGTTCGATTATCTATCAGGCCTTCTTACTGCCGTGCTTTCAGCGTTTGTAGCTTCAGTTTTTACGGTCATTAATGGCAGATTGACAAAGAAGTATGATCCCTATGTTATTACCTTCTATGAGATGATAGGAGCTTGTGCTGCGACAGCTCTATTCTTCCCATTCTATACTGCCTATTTCGTTGATGGACTGGCACTTAATCCTTCTATGTTTGACTGGGTTTACTTAAGTATTTTGGCTATTGTCTGCACCGTTTATGCGTATTCTGTTTCCGTTGAGCTAATGAAGCGTTTGTCCGCTTTTTCAATCAATTTGGTGGTAAACCTTGAGCCTGTATATGGGATCATACTAGCGCTTGTTATTTTCGGAGATAGTGAAGAGATGAGTCCTGGATTTTATTTGGGAACCTTATTAATCTTAACTTCGGTACTTCTCTATCCGTTATTGAATCGACGCTATAAGAAAAAAGCACTTTCAACCGACATAATTAGATAAATATGCTACTTACAACAACGAACAACGTAGAAGGAAAAACTATTTCTACATACTATGGAATGGTTACTGGTGAGGCAATCATTGGAGCCAATATTTTCAAAGACATTTTTGCGTCAATTACAGATATTGTAGGAGGCAGGTCAGGTTCTTATGAGAAATCACTCAAGGATGCCAAAAATATAGCTGTGAAGGAAATGATAGAAGCGGCTCAGGCACATGGAGCAAATGCGATTATTGCCATCGATTTGGACTATGAAACCTTAGGTAAGGATTCGGGTATGATGATGGTCAGTGCAAGTGGAACAGCGATACAGCTCGACTAATAAAAACTGTACATTTTGTATCTTGCCCGCATGGCAAGAAAATTATTATTCTTCTTTGCGCTGAGTCTTTCTATATCACTCAGCGCTCAATATTATCCATCTCAAAATAAGTGGGAAAGCAAGTCTGTATCATCAGTTAGTTTAAATAAATCAGCAATTGAAGATGCGGTTCAGTTTGCTATGGATAATGAATATTCCGGGCAAAAGGATTTGAGATTGGCGATTCTGGAGGGTTTCAACAGAGAGCCTTATCATCAACTTCAGGGGCCTACAAAAGAGCGAGGAGGTCCAGCGGGGATGATCATCAAAGATGGCTATCTAATAGCTAGTTGGGGTGACACGAAGCGAGTGGATATGACATTCAGTGTGACAAAGAGCTATTTATCTACCACTGCTGGTCTTGCTGTAGATGATGGACTCATCCGGTCTATCCAGGATCAAGTGAAAGATTATGTTTGGGATGATACTTTTCAAGGTGAACATAATTCAAAAATTACGTGGGAGCATTTACTCTACCAGACTTCTGATTGGTCAGGAGCACTTTTTGGATTGTATGACTGGACTGATCGCCCTGATAGAAAAGGAACGTTCGATGATTGGAGATACCGTGAACTAAAGGAGCCTGGAACAAGCTACAAGTACAATGATGTGCGGGTCAATGTGCTTTCCTATTCTTTGCTGAATGTATGGAGAAAACCTCTCCCTCAGGTGTTAAAAGAACGAATTATGGACCCCATTGGGGCAAGTACAACGTGGCGTTGGTATGGTTATGACAATTCATGGGTTACATTGGATGGTCAGCATATGCAAGTGGTGAGTGGTGGAGGTCATCATGGAGGTGGTGTGTTTATTAGCACTGAAGATCATGCGCGTTTTGGATTGCTCTTTGCCCGCAAGGGAAAATGGGATGGTAAGCAACTTATTTCTGCAAAATGGACGGAGATGATACAAACCCCCACACCGGCATTCGAAAGCTATGGGTATATGTGGTGGCTCAATAAAGGTCCCAGAGCATGGGAAGGCTTACCAGATCATCTATTTTATGCTGCTGGGTTTGGTGGAAATTTTATTGTAATAGACCAAAAAAATGATTTAGTGATCGTCACACGTTGGCTGGAGCCATCCAAGATTGGCGAAATGGTGAAGAAAGTATACGAAGGGATGAAATAAACTTTACTCGTTTATTAAAGAAATGAGCACCTTGCCTTGATGTTTTCCTTCTCCAAAATGTTGGATTGCCCACGGAGTTTTATCCAATGGGTAAGGGCCGTCAATAATAGGCTTTAGTTTTCCTTCCTCATAAAGTTTATGGATGTGGTTAAGATCCTTGTTGGCTTTAAGGCCAACCATGAACACGCTCTTTTTAAAGATTTTTCGAGCAATAAGAAGCTGGATCAACCGACCAATGTTACCACCAATTGATACGTATTTTCCATTGGAAGTAAGAGAGGGGATATAGCTGTTGGGCGCTCTACTTGTTTTGGCGTCTAATATCAAATCATATTGTTTACCGCTTTTGGTAAAATCAGTTTGTTTGTAGTCTATGATATGATCAAAACCAATCTCTTTCATCACTTTTAGCTTATCTCCTGTATCTACTCCCGCTACCTCTGCATCGTAGGTTTTTGCAATATGTAGCCCCAATGTCCCTACACCACCTCCAGCTCCATTGATGAGAACTTTCATTCCCTTTTGAATTTGTCCCACATCAATCAATCCCTGCCAGGCTAAGTTAGCGGCATGTGAAAGAGCGGCAGCATCTTCAAAAGGCATAAGGTCTGGCTTTGATACAACCGCCTTTTCATTGATACATATATACTCCGCAAAACTCCCAAAACCATGATCCGAAATGTCTCCGTAAACAGCATCTCCAATATTGAAGGTGCCTGCATTTTCACCACATGCTTCAACAACACCTGAGAGTTCCATTCCAGGAATTGGTCTTTTTGGTTTGAATAATCCGAATAATAAACGATAGATAAATGGTTTACCTCTGACCATGCTCCAGTCGTAATCATTTACTGCACAGTAGTGAATCCTGATTAATACTTCATGGCTAGTTGGATGGGGTTTTTCTACTTCTTTAATCGTAAGATTTTCGGTAGGACCGTAGCTGGTGCAGGTTAAGGCTTTCAATGATTAATAGTTAGGATTATTAAAGTATGGGACGAAGACGAAAGCTAATTTGTTACACCATTTAACTACGAATCTTTTCACACATCTTCAATATGCGAAAAATTGGGGGAATCACTGAGTGTTGGTTCTACATTTATACTACCTTCTTAGCACTTAGAAAGAAGTCTAAATTTTAGACTTCTTTGTCCATCAGGTCAGTCACTACATGATATCTTGGATCATCAATAGATGAAACAATCATGTGCTCAAAATCAGGGCTGGCTTTGTGAAGCAACATCTTACACTCTGGACTTAAATGAATTAATTTGATCTGCTTGCCATACTCTTTATACTTCTTTTCCAAAGCAAATATGGCCTCAATGCCAGAGTGATCACTTACACGAGATTCGATAAAATCCAATTCTACTTTTTTAGGATCATTGGCGGGATCAAATTTTGAATTAAAAGCCTGAACAGAGCCAAAGAATAGCGGCCCCCAGATTTCATAGACTTTTGTGCCATCGTCTTTGATTGATTTTCTTGCTCTAATTTTTGTTGCATTTTGCCAAGCAAAAACTAAAGCAGACATGATCACGCCTACAATCACTGCAATGGCTAAATCTTGCCATACGGTGATGGCGGATACAGTAATCAATACAATTGCATCTGCCACTGGAATTTTATTAATAATCCGGAAACTACTCCAAGCGAACGTTCCAATAACAACCATGAACATTACCCCTACTAAAGCTGCAATTGGGATTTGCTCAATCATCGGCGCGGCAAAAAGGATAAAACAAAGTAATGCCAGAGCAGCAGTGATTCCAGAGAGTCTTCCTCGTCCTCCAGAGCTAACATTGATGATTGACTGACCAATCATAGCACAGCCCCCCATACCTCCAAAAAGTCCATTTAAAATATTAGCTCCACCCTGAGCTACACATTCCCGATTTCCACTTCCTCGGGTCTCCGTCATATCATCAATAAGGTTTAGGGTCATCAAAGACTCAATCAGACCTACAGCTGCTAGTAGAACGGCTGTTGAAATAATCAATCCCCAATGTCCTTGAAGTGTATCGATCAAACTAAAAATCTGGATTTGGAATGATGGCAAACTTCCTTCTAGGCCATTGCCACCTCCTTCGCGAATGAATGAACCAACGGTACTTACATCTAAACCTCCAAAGATGGTTATAGATGCAACCACTATGATTCCCACAAGTGCTGCAGGAAGTTTTTTGGTCACTTTGGGTAACCAGAACATGATAGCCATCGTAAGTCCTGCCAGACCTAGCATAATGAAAAGATCCTTACCCTGCATCCATTGGTATTCTCCGCCTATTCTTTCCTTGAAAAGCCCAAGCTGAGAAAGAAATATCACAATAGCCAACCCATTCACAAAACCCATCATTACTGGATGGGGAATAAGGCGTACAAATTTTCCAAGTCGGAATATCCCGGCCAGAATCTGAATCCCTCCAACCAGAAGGAGTGTAATGAAGAGCCACTGAAGACCAAGATTCTCCATGGGTGTTGCCAGAGAAGCTCCAACTTCATTTCCTTTTTGAATCATGTGCACCATTACAACAGCCATGGCGCCAGTAGCACCCGAAATCATACCTGGGCGACCCCCAAACATAGAAGTCACAATGCCCATCATAAAAGCTCCGTACAGACCCACCATGGGATCTATACCAGCAACAAAAGCAAAAGCAACCGCCTCAGGAACGAGCGCAAGCGCTACAGTGAGCCCTGAAAGGATATCGTCTTTGGGATTAAAAGTGAAATTTCGAAATAATCTTTGCATGCGTTTTTTCAAATGAGCGCGCAAAGATAGAATATTTGGAGATGGTGTGGAGAAATCTCTTGACTATTTCTATATGATTAAGTCGGGTGAAGCCCTAACTTCTCATTCAAAGCAACAAGGACTTTTGATTGGTCCTTAAATTTATTTTCTACTCGCTACATGAGATAAGTTTTAGAATGATGGAGCTACAGTGGATGCTTCTGTTAGTTGGAACAAATGAGAGATTCATGTATTCTAACCCCAATCTGTAATATCACAGATTGGGATTAGATATACACTAAATCTTACTTTAATAACTCCATCGCCCACTCAATTCCACTATCAACATTGTTATTAAAATCATCGCTGCTCAGGAAGGGGATTTCGTGATCTTTATCCGGGCTTATGCCAATGGCTTCATATACTTTCCCCGAGGGGTCAGCATATACCTGGTTTGACAAGTTCACAAAGGTTCCGTTTGGTAGCCTGTGTGTGAGGATGTCTGAAAAAATGCCACTCGTATTTTGCCCTACAATGGTAAGATTGGAAAGATCCTTTAAGCACAGTGTAAATACCTCAGCAGCACTGGCAGTTAGAGGGCTGGTGAGTAAAACTACGTCTCCGTTAAACTGAAAACCTTCATTCGGAGACAGTTCAATGATTTGCTCGTGAGTAAAATTATCTTCTAGCCGTGATTTTTTTGTAAAAACTGGTCCCGATTGGCTTACGAACCTGGAGGCGATCTCAAGTGCTACACCATCGTACCCTCCGGTATTGAATCTCAGGTCTATCACTAACTTTTGGAGCTCGTGCTGCTGTATCGCTTGAGTTAAGCGCCCCATCAACTCATCAACAACCGAAATTTCCTGATCATAAGAAGCAGCATAATCTTGCATAGAAATGATGTTGACGTATCCTATATCAGCAGAGAGCAGACCCCATACCATGTTTCCATTGGAATCCCCATCTGTTTGATCATTTAAGTAGCGTGTGTTAATAAACGAGATGCGATCTGTTGCAATTTCTATCAGTTCCTCTCTGGTTTTTATGTCGTTATCTAGATGCATGTTGATTTGCTGCAACAGGTTTTCTTTATCAGAGCGTATGTTGACTGATTCATTGGATATACTTACATGTCCGTCCTTGAGGGGTAGGATCATGGCCTCTAAAATGTCATATAGATTATCTTCATTGACAGAATTGATAGGTTCGCGGTACTCATTCCAATTAACATTCCTCAATTCAAAGAAGGCGTAGTAGTCGTTAAAAATATTCCAGAAATAGTTGAAGTTAGTTACAGGGTCATTAGTCATGATTGGGTTATCAACATCACAAAACTCTTCGGTAGTCAATAGCTCATCAAATGCTATATGGCCGGTGAGCAATTCGGACGATGCGATTAGGCCTCCATTTTCTTTTGTTAATTGGATTCCTGAGTAATTCCTAGGGCTGACATCATTATCTATTAAGACACATCCTGAAGCGGAGGTCCCATACAATGTGTAACGGTCTTTTTGTTCTTCTAAAATGTATCCATTTTGAGGAGCATACCAGTAAGTAGTTGGGGCATTGGTATCATCTTTACAATTCATTAAAAAAATCAAAGAGGCGATTGCTGAAGTTTTCAGCATGGTCTTAAAAGAGAAGTGGAATAATTTCATAAGTAATCGTTTTTTGCCAAAACTAGGTTTCCGAAAAAAACGCGCCTCCTGATTTGTCAGAAGTGAACAAATCGGTACTTATTTGCGATGATTTTTGTACTCTTTTGGTGTTTTACTTGTGAGGTTCTTGAAGGTTTTATAGAAAGTGGTCTTTGATGAAAACCCGGCCTCCAGTCCTATTGACTCAATGCTATATCTATCAAATCTTGAATCGTGGAGCATTTTCTTTACTTCATCAATCCTATGCTGGTTTATATAGGTAGCGAAATTGTGATCTGCATGAGAATTAATCAATTGTGAGAGGTATCCAGGACTTATCTCTAATCGTTCAGCAATAGATTCTCTGGTAATCCCTGGATCGCGGTATATATGTTCTTCTTCAAATAGTTTTTCAAACTTGCTAAAATGAGTGTTTTCTGAAGATGATTTTCTTAACGGTTGTCGAGAGGTTGGCTGATTCAGAAGTTCGGTTATTTCCTCTATTTCAGTTGTCAGCTTGTGTTTGTAAATTGTATTGTATGAAACCCAAAAGAGAAAGACAGAAATACCGATTAACAGGGTAGGGGTAAAGATCTTCATGTATTCTCGGGAGACAGTATTTTCAAGAAAATCAAATGTAGTCCAGGCTATAACGAGGATTAGTACCATACACCACAGTCGCCAAAGCCATTTTAAATCCTTTTTTCCATTATAATCCTTCAAGATAAAAAATAACCATCCGGACATAAATAGATTAAACAAATAGACTGAAAAACTTTCGATAGAGAATAGGCTGCTTCCCATGTTTAACACCACTTGATTTTGGATCTCGAATAATTCAAAATCACGTACCAAAGCATTGACAGTATTGAGAATGACAGAAAGAATGAAAGGCAGATATAGCAGCTTGAGTTCCTTTCTGCCATCTAGCTTGTGGTCTATTCGTTTCAATACGAATATGAATAGAAACACAGGAAATAGAAATACCCATTCAATGTCGTAGAAAATGGTCAGCAAATCGTACTCATAATAAACCCCCTCGACCATGAGTACGATGTTTAGCATCAGAATAGAAATGATCAGGATAGCATATGCCAAATAGTTGTTAGTAGCGCTTTTGAAAAATGGCTTGTAGAGAATTAAGCTTCCCATGAAAAACCCAAAAGCTATGGCTATGATAAATAGATAGACAAGTATTTCCATCTTAAAGAAAATGAGAAGTGCATTTTGTTATCGACCGCACTAAAAGTAACGAAATCTTTAGATTCAAGGCGTGCGTGGGCAGGGATTGTCGGTACTACTGAAACCAGCACCCCTCGGATGCTTACACCAGCTGGAAATAGCATGGAAGAGTCTCTTGATTATTTTTCCAATATGGGAGTGATTTGGGAATAATCTGCTGACCTTAAAAAATAGCATTACCAACTAGTCGGCCTATAGTCTTTTAGGAATTTACCACACCAATGTTTCCCTGTATTGATCCCATCAAACAACGGATCCATAACTCTGGCAGCTCCGTCAACAATGTCTAAAGGAGGTTGGAAGTCATGAATTTCTTCTTTCTTTTTAGCCAACTCAATAGGGTCCTCGTCAGTTACCCATCCGGTATCTACTGCGTTGGTATATATTCCATATTTCGCAAATTCTGCAGATGAAGTAAGAGTCATCATGTTTAAGGCAGCTTTAGCCATGTTTGTATGGGGATGGCGAGCTTCTTTATGGAATTTGTGAAATTTACCTTCCATAGCTGAGACATTGATGATGTGTTTCATCCCGGTGTTTTCTTTTTTCATTAGATGAACTAAGCGATTGCATAATACAAAAGGAGCAACAGAATTAACAAGCTGTACTTCTAGCATTTCATGCGTATGAATTTCACCTAATTTTAATCGCCAGCTATTTACCTTCCTAAGATCAACTTGTTGCAAGTCGGCATCCATTTTACCCGTGGGAAAAACTTCTTCAGATGCTAAAGAATGATCAACAGCGTATGGGATTTGAGATAATCTTGCAGAGGCGCTGAGGCCAATACCTACCTGTTTGTCATTCCAAGAAACTGGTAGATTCTTGTTTTGATCTCCTTTCATAGAGCTGATAGCTCCTAGTTCTCGTAAACAAGCTTCATGATCTGATAAGGTTTTTTTTACTGATTGTGGTAATTCAGAAATATTGCACTCTTCTTGTACTAATAGATGCTGATAAAAACCTGCTGGACGTCTGACCGTCTGCGCAGCGTTATTAATCAGTACGTCCAACCTGTCGTATTGGTGTTCAATGTAATTACAAAAAATTTCTACGCTGGGAATATGTCTTAAATCCAATCCATGTATTTTAAGACGATGACCCCATGTTTCAAAATCTTCTTCTTTGGCATAACGCAAAGCGGAATCTACCGGAAATCTTGTTGTTGCAATTACCGTGGCTCCAGCTCTTAACATCATTAAGGTAATGTGATAGCCAATTTTAAGGCGAGAACCAGTAACCAGAGCAACTTGTCCAGTAAGATCTGATGTTTGAAAACGCTTAGCATAATTAAAGTCGCCACATGATGTGCACATGGTGTCATAAAAGTGATGCAGTGTTGTGAAAATCTCCTTGCATACGTAGCAGTTACGTGGAGCGACTGATGTATTAGCAGGTCTTGCTTCCTTATCTTTTGATGCGATCATTTTGGGAGCAACAAAAACAGATGCTTCTCTAGCACTTCGTATTCCTGTTTTGTTGCGAGCGTGTTTATCCTTTTCAGCGGCTTTTCTTTTGAGGATTTTTTTTGCGTCTTTTTTACGTTTCTTAAATTCTTCTCTTTGTGGTCTTGATAGTCGCCCAGCTTGTGTAATAAGCTCGATTCTTAGATCTTTTGGAATCTCAAATATTTGGTTGGTGTCTTCATTCAATGTTTTTAAAATGGATATACATTGATCAATTTGATCCTTACTTAGTTGATCTTTTTCTTTGTTGATTTCCATTTGTACGCGTTGTTGCTGTGAGTATTGTAGATGAAACTCAGCTATCTATCGCATGCCTTGAGTTAAGCAATAAAAGATAAAGCTAGCAGAACTGCTTAACACCGACAATAAGTTTTTATATATTGGTTTATGAGACGTTTATTGCTACTACTAATAGATTACAATTCAAAAAAATTCCACTTAGCGTTTTCTATTTTGTGGTCAAAAATCCCGAACACTGTACTACCACTTCCAGTCATAGAAGCATAGATTGCTCCCATTTCATACATCTCTTCTTTGAGTTTACTGATTTCTGAATGGTTAGGAAATATTGAAGTTTCAAAATCATTGACTAGCAGATCTCTCCATGCCGAAATGGGCTTTGCTACAATATCTTCAATGCAATGAAGTGGTTCTTTTGGTTTCACTCCGGCATACGCTTCTTTGGTAGAAATATGGATGCCAGGGTTGTGTATGGATAAGTGGTAATCGGAAAGGTCAAGGCTTATTCTATCCAGTTGTTCTCCACGACCTTTCGCGATTGCTGGCTGGTTCTGTATGAAAAAAGGGCAGTCGCTTCCAAGCTTCAGGGCGTAAGTCTCAAGTTGCAAGTTGGATAGTCCTAGTTCAAAAAGATCATTAAGCATTCTCAACGTAAATGCTCCATCGGCAGAACCGCCACCGAGTCCTGCACCCATCGGGATGTTTTTGAGTAGATGTATCTCTACAGGAGGTATGTCGTGATCATTTTTGATTAGCTCATACGCTTTGATGCAGAGATTGGAAGAGGTATCTCCTGGAATGGCTAGCCCATGACTGTGAAAGGAAAAAGAAGCTGCTTCTATCACCTCTAGGCAATCATGCCATGGGATAGGATAGAAGCAGCTTTTAATGTTATGAAATCCATCTTCCCGTTTGCTCACTATGTTGAGCCCCAAATTGATTTTGGCATTAGGGAAGGATATCATTGATTTAGAATCTAAAAAAGTTATTCTGAAAGAATGACTTTAAAGCGATTGTTTCTTATTCGCAATCTGTTGTGTAAGAAGCAGCATGTTTTCCAAGATTTCTCCATGCCTTTTCTTCTCCAGAGCTGAACTGCTGATCCAATGCGTCACAATTCCAGAAGTATGAGAACTCTTTTTTATACCCACCTTTATCAAATTTGAACGCAGCTACATCACCCTCTTTCTGTACATAATAAGATTTTGCGATTCCTCCTGTCACTTTAAGACCTCCAACACCCAGGGATGCGGTTTCTTTAGCTAGTGGATCATGATAAATTTTTACTTTGGCACTGAAGCTAGGGTTGAGTAACTGAGCAAGTAGTGTCATGGTTTTCTTTTTGATCTTGACATTTGCTTGTTCGAAGTAAACGAGTCCTTGATTCAATAGATCTTCATCCAGTTTAGATTGTTTCCATTTTTGCACACTATTGACTGTGTTTATAGCATTACCCAGCTTGTCCAAACCACTTGGAGGTAGATACATATAAGAAATGTCTGCGGGCAATAATTTTCTTTTTTCACCGGCCCCATCTGTTACTTTTATAGCTTTAATGATTCCTTTCTTGCGATCAATATCATTGATGTTTCCAATGATTTCTGTACCATCAGAAAGAGTCAAATATGCTTTCTTTTTGTGAGAGAAGCTCGTTGAAGGAGTTTGCAGTTCTTGTGCCATCGTAGACGAGGCTAGAACAATCGCGATTAAATAAAATAATTTTTTCATATGTTGGCTGATTAAATGTGATACACGGTAAGTTAGAATAACTACTTGAGAACTATTTATTCGTTAACTCCTCAACCATTGATTCTGTGATGCCAGAAGAAGAGAATCCTCCATCATGCATCAAATTTTGCATAGTTACCATGCGTGTCAAGTCTGAGAACATGGTGATGCAATAGTCTGCACAGCTTTCAGCGCTAGCATTTCCAAGTGGAGACATTTTGTCTGCATAGTTGAAAAACACATCAAAACCTGGTACACCAGATCCTGCAGTTGTCATTGTAGGAGACTGAGAAATAGTATTGACCCTTACTTTTTTGTCTTTTCCCATACGGTAACCGTAGCTTCTGGCTATGGATTCTAGCAATGCTTTGGCTTGAGCCATATCAGAATAGTCAGGAAATGTTCTTTGGGCAGCTATGTAAGAGAGGCCAAGAATAGATCCCCATTCATTCATTGCGTCTAGTTTTTCTGCAGTTTGCATCATTTTATGAAATGATAAAGCAGATACATCCAATGTTTTTTGAAACCAATCGTAATTCAAATCTCCATAATCTTTCCCCTTACGTACATTAGGGCTCATCCCGATTGAGTGTAAAACAAAATCAATTTTACCTCCAAGCGTCTCGCTTGACTTGTTGAAAAGATTCTCCAGATCTTCCATTGAGGTGGCATCTGCCGGAATAATCTCCGCATTACATTGCTCACCTAGTTTATTGATCTCGCCCATTCGCATAGCGATTGGCGCGTTGGTAAGTGTAAATACGGCACCTTGTTCGTGTGCTTTTTCTGCCACTTTCCAGGCAATGGAATTTTGATCAAGTGCACCGGAAATAATTCCTCTTTTTCCTTTAAGTAGATTATTTGACATTGTGTTTTATGATTATTCTATTTGAAAGAGAATTCAAATATATCTCAGTATGAACAGACGCTGAAATAAACCTTTCTCTGGTGTAAGTCAAGTTCAAATGGACTATGTCTTGAATTATTGCTTTGCTTCATAATTGAAGCAGTTCTTTAGCGCTTTCTACTGCTGAAGCACCGGGATTTTCTCCGCCAATCATTTTGGCAATTTCTGTTACTCTATCCTGATCAACTAGTTTTCTAATTCTACTTACCGATCTATCGGAAGTGTGATCTTTGTATACGTAATAATGTGCGTCACCGCCAGCAGCAAACTGTGGAAGATGACTAATGCTTATTATTTGATGATTTTTAGACATGTGCTTCATCATTCTAATCATCTGAAGCGCTACTTCTCCGGAGACACCTGTATCTATTTCATCAAAAATAATGGTGGGCATAGCCGTTTTATCAGCGATCAGATATTTGACTGCAAAGATTAGCCTAGAAAACTCACCTCCAGATGCGACCTCTTTTAACTCTTGAGGTTTGATCCCTTTGTTAGCACTGAAAAGCATTTCTATGACATCAAGCCCAGCTGAGTCAGGTTCTGATAGATTTACTTTTAGCTCTACCGTTCCATTTTCAATTCCTATCTGGTGAATGATCTTTTCAATCTCGTCGGCAAAATTGAGAGCGGATAATTTTCGTGACTCAGATAGCTTAGTTCCAAGTTTTAACATTGACTTTTCAGCTACATCGAGTTCCTTTTTGGCCTTTGTGATTTCTCCATCAAGGTTAGCTACTTGACTTAAGCTTTGATCTAATTCGTCTCTCAGTTTAATAAGCTCTTGTACGGTAAGTACATTATGCTTTTTCTGCAATCTGAACAATAGATCCAGTCGTTCCTTTAGCTCTTGAATTTTTTCAGGGTCATGTTCAACTTTATCTTGAATGCGTTGCATCTCATTGGAGACATCAGCTAATTCGATGGAGCTGCTTTCCAGACGATTACTTATTTCTTCGAGCTCATTTGAAAACGATGAAATAGTATTTATAAGCGATTTTGATTCGGTAAGTTGCTGTAGGATAGAAGCTTCAGAGTCATCTAGAGCGCGGAGAGCTTGTGAAAGTTTGAGCTTGATAGCTTCGGCATTTTCAAGGACTTCAAGATCTTTTTCGAGTTTTTCCTGATCCAAACCATCCAACTGAGCTTCGTTTAGTTCACTAAAAAGGAACTGCTTATAGTCAGCATCTTCGGCACTTTGAGTTGCCAACGATTCAAGCTTGTTCAGGTGCTTCTTGGCGTTGGAAAAGATTTTGAAAACTTCTCGATATTGAGTGATTAATTCAGGGTGAGCAGCAAAGGCATCTAATGCATTTAGTTGGTAGGTATTATCTCCTAGTTGAAGAGATTCATGTTGAGAGTGTACATCCATGAGTTTCTCTCCAATGGCCTTAAGGACACTTAAATTTGTGGGTGTGTCATTTACAAAGGCGCGTGACTTTCCGGATGGACTTATTTCCCTCCTTATCACGCATTCGGATTCATGATCCAAATCTTCTCGTTCAAATATCTCTTGGAGAGCATACGAGGAGATATCAAAAAGCCCTTCTACGACACACTTTTGATTTTCATCTAATAGAACTTTCGTGTCTGCACGCTTCCCAAGAAGAAGGCCGACAGCACCAAGCATGATAGATTTACCTGCCCCCGTTTCTCCAGTGATTATGTTCAGCTGAGGGGAAGGAGACATCTCCAACTCCTGAATGAGTGCGTAGTTCTTTATCTGAAGTGATTTGATCATGAATGAGTAGCAAAGATATTAGAGACTACTCAATCAACGCCTTATAATCGTCAGTTCTTGAAGGGTCAATGTTACTAAGTAGGTTGTATGCCTGTCTTCGTGTAGCAAGATTGGCTTCTGAGAATATTTGCTGAATCTCTCCAGACTTTGCATCCATGAAGCTAATGGTTAGAATGGATCTCGGTCTTGCCCGGTTTGCTTTTTGTATTTCAGATAGTGCGCCTAAAATATTTTTCTCAGCTTGCGGTCTATCTTCCACCATAATATCCAGTCCGTTGCGATGATATGCATAAAGCGCCTTCCTTACAGGCTCTAATTGTGGGTTCTGCACATTTTCCACTAGCCAATATCTATTCCGAACACTGTTGAACTGCTGCCAACCAGGAAAACTAGTTTGCTGAGCATTATTGACAATTTGAAAAGCCTTTTGGAAATGAGGTGTGCCTCCAAGTTCTGAAAACGTATCATAATCGAACCCAATTACCATATAAGCATAGTATGCTAATAATGAGGTGATATTATTTGTAAAGGTATTTTCATTGAAGATTAAGGGTTGTGATTGAACATACTCAAATTGCCAGTCTCTGTCCGCGAAATTCATCACCACTGATTCATAACTGGTCCCAAATGCAGGTCGACTTGCCAGAACTTGTACGGAAGCAACAAACACACCAATACTGGGCATTTCAGAAATAGTAATTACTAAATTACAATTAATGACTTCTTCCTCACCAAAATCATCATTCGTCCATTTAGTTGTATTTAGAAACTGGGCAAACTCAGTCTCCATCTCCCTGAAAACAGCACGCTCAGTGGTTTGGACCTGTTGAGCATTTACAATAACACGACAGTTTAATTCTTGCGAAAATGAAGCAGAATAAATAAATAGAAACGCAAGTCCAATAAGTTTCATTTGAGAGTTTTTATTACGTATTCAACAATATCCCGGGCCACATCATTCTTACTCTTCAACTCAAATTTTTGTTGGTTATTGTTCTTATCAAAAAAGGTCACCCTATTTGTGTCTTGCTGAAAACCAGCACCTTTATCGTTTAATGAATTTAGGACAATTAGATCAAAATTTTTCTTCTTTAGTTTCTCTTTGGCGTTTGTTTCTTCATTGGTTGTTTCCAATGCAAACCCAACATGAAATTGGTTTTTCTTTTTCTTTCCCAACTCAGAGGCAATGTCTGGATTTTTGATAAGCCTAAGTTCAAGTAACTCTTCCTTCTTTTTGATTTTTTCTTTAACAGGATTTTCAGGACGGTAGTCTGCAACTGCCGCAGAGAAGATCACAATATCTGCTTGATCATGTCTCTTTTGCATCTCATTCAGCATCTCATTTGCTGAATTTATCTTTATTACTTCTCCATGATTTGGGAAATGTGATGCAGGACCACTCACCATGGTTATAGACGCTCCTGAATCTTTGAAGGCGTTTGCAATGGCTGTTCCCATCTTTCCTGAAGAGTGGTTGCCGATAAATCGAACCGGATCTATTGGTTCAAAAGTAGGGCCAGAAGATATTAAGACTTGTTTCCCTGCTAGAGCTTGAGTATTAATTACTTTTTTTTTTATTGCATCTATCAACTCCTCAGGCTCTGCCATTCTACCAGGCCCAGAAAGCCCGCTGGCTAATTCGCCATCACGTGCTTCGATTATTTCATTGCCAAAAGATTGTAGTCGATTTAGATTTTCCGTGGTGGTAGGATGCCGATACATATCTAGATCCATTGCGGGAGCAACCATTACCGGGCATTTTGCTGAGAGGTAGGTTGCAAGTAACAGGTTGTCACAAATGCCATTGGCCATTTTACCGAGTGTATTTGCACTCAAAGGTGCAATTATCATTAGATCAGCCCACATTCCTAGTTCTACGTGATTGTTCCACTCGCCATTTTTTTTGTCAAAGTATTCTGAGTGAACGGGATTTTTAGAAAGTGTAGAAAGTGTAAGAGGAGTTATGAAATCTTGTGCACTTTTGGTCATAATGACCTTTACTTCTGCTCCTTCTTTTTTAAGAAGACGCACAAAAAAAGCGGCTTTGTAGGCTGCTATTGAACCACAAACCGCTAATAATATTTTCTTACCCGCCAGCATGGCGACTAATTTATGTTAAATCAGAAGGAGTCTCGACTTCTTTTTCGGGTAATCTGAAATTAAGCTGGCCATTTAAAAACTCTTCAACGGCTGAAGTCGAAGGCTTTGGCATACGCTCATAGAACTTAGAGATTTCGATTTGTTCTCTATTTTCAAAAATTTCTTCTAGATTATCTACCGAAGAAGCAAACTCAGCAAGCTTGGAATTAAGCTCTTCTTTTTGGTTGGCACTAATTTGCCTTGCTCTTTTAGAAACGATCACCAAAGATTCGTATAGATTGCCGGTAGGTTCTAAAATATCCTGATTGTCTCTTGTGATGAGTGAAGAAGTAATGTGCTGCATTTCGTCTTTTTAATTTGAATCGGCAAATCTAGTTATTTCTTCGATGCTTTCAGCATAAAACTTCTCAGCATCTTTTAAAAATTTGCTATTTGGATATTTATCAATAAAATTAAGGTAGTGATCTATTGTGCTTCTGAACCGTTCTTCTTGTTTTGAAGTAATACTTTTTTCAGCCAAATCGTAAGAAGTTTCTATTCTTAAATAAGCCACTTCTTCGTTATAGTCGGAATCAGGAAAATCATCTGCAAAATTATCGTAGACAACTAGTGCGGACTTATATCTCCTTAATTTATAGTAAAGCTTACATTGTTCATAAGCTTTCTTTTCAAGCTTTTCCTGCATATCATCAATGACTCTGTCTGCCTCTGGTGCATATTCTGAGCTGGAGTATTTATTGATGAAATTCTGCATAGCAGCTACAGCTTCGTAAGTGACAGTCTGATCAAGTTGATAATCAGGAGATTGAAGATACAAAGAGTACGCATGCATGTAGCTTGCTTCCATGACATATTCGGATCGCCCATATATTTTAACAAATTCATCAAAATGATGTGCGCTCAGGATGTATTGCTTTTGATGAAAATAACTGTAAGCCAGATAGAAATTCCCTAATTCAGCTTCTTCCGTTCCTCTGATGATAGGTAGAATATCTTCTAGAAGAATGATGGTTCTATGATAGTCCTCTTCTTCGTAATATTCGAGAGCAGCTTCATATTTAACTTTCCAATCTCCACTTTTTTGAATCTTACGAAACTTGCTGCATCCCACTATACTTACAGCTACTACCAACAAGAAAAGTATTCGAATTTCCCTCATAATTTTATAATAGTCGGCAAAACTAAAGACTTATGGACTAAACGAAAGCATAGGGCGTACCATTACCCATCTTCTTTAATAGATTTTAACAAATTTTCTTTCTTAATAGAGGTTCCTTCAAGATCAATTTTTTCTCCGTCTGGAATTTTCACAGGTACTGCATCCTCTTCAAGGAGAATAGGTAGATCAATCATTAAGTCACTAAGCGATGGCCTTTGATCACCTTTCCACTCAAATCCATCCAATTTTTGTAAATCATCAGTCAATTCTTGAGGTGGGATGAACCTAGCCTCTGGCTTAATATAAAAAGAGATGTTGTCCAATTGTTCATCTTTAAATCGGATGGTCATGTTGCTACACAGAATTCTATTCATTCCCATTGTGATAATATCATTGGGATCTTCTTCATCAAGTACATAGTAGATGCTTTCTCCATTCCCATTGACGAAAATGTGACTTATTTCAGATTCTTTGAAATGTGCCTCCATCGTTCTGCCTTTGATCTGATTGTAATTTTGTACTGTATCTTCAGTAGCAAGGAATGCATTTTGGAGTAATGACATGGACTTAATTTCATTTTCAGTGACTTCCATAATGACTGTGTCACCTTCAAGTTGATTATTTAGGTTCCAGAAGATAGGATCCTCGTAGAAAAAAAGTAATGAGTCGCTTAGAAAATATGATGCAGAATCTGCTAACCCCTGAAGATTACTTTTCCAAATCCTTACATTATGATATGCTAGGATTCTTTTTGCAGAATCGTATTCGCTTTCTATAGACACCAAAGTATCAGCTGCAAGGTAAAGTGTGTCATTCTGGAGATAACGTTCCATTAGCGCATTTCCATAAACCTTACTGACTCCATTGTTTTTATCAGAATAACCTTTGTCCCCAGTGATCACAATATCCTCATTTTTTGCCGTGAGCTTTACGTTTCCTTTAGCGTCATAATATTTTTTCAAATCGTCAAAAAAGAGTTCATCACCTTCCATGTAATAATCTATGGTCTCTACTGTGCCATCATTGAATTCCGACTGATCAATTTTTGTTCGGAAAGTTCCTCCATCTGAATGAAGAATGGATTCGTCCTCCGTAATGATGGTGGTCTTACCTTCTGATACGGCAATTTTTGGTATTGTATTATATCTAAGTGTATCTGATTTTAGCGTGTAGTCCGGAGCTATCAACTCTACATTAGTCCAAAAAAGTGCATATTTCTGTAACCCATAATAATAGCCAGTGTTGCTGGTAAGCACATTTACAGAATCCTTGAGTTTACCTCCATTGTAGTAGTTTCCTACTTCAGTGTCCATGTTATAATCAAGGAAATCAGTAGTTAGTCGCTGATCTGCTTTTGTATACACTACATTTTCACGAAGCTTAGCAGTTCTATCTTGTCCATTGTAAATCAACTTGTTTGAAGTAATCGTTACAGAATCATCCACGATTTTTACGTGACCGAAGGCTTCCATAATATTGTCTTTGACATAGTAGTAAGAACTATCGCAATACATAGTAGATGTTTCCTGAACAAAAACAACATCGCCGATCAATCGTCTTACTTTTTCTCCATTTTTTCGAAATTCAAATAAATCGAGAGCTTTGTATTTAATTCGGTCTTTCTTTTGAGCGACAACACTCAAGGAAGAGCATAGAATAAAAAAAACAAAAGTGGTTTGGACTAACTTCCGCATTCGGCAAAATTAACTTATCAAGTTGTGCATTCTTTACAAAAACAGTTCCATGATTTTATTCTTTCTCGTCATTTGATTGATAAAGGAGAAAAAGTCCTGCTTGCCGTCAGTGGAGGACTGGATTCTATGGTGATGTCTCACCTCTTTTTTGATGCAGAAATTGACTTTGACATTGCCCATTGTAATTTTGGATTGAGAGGAGAGGAATCAAACGCAGATGAGGCATTTGTAAGGAAGTGGGCTGAGGATCATAAGGTTAGCTGCTTTATTGAATCTTTTGAGCTGGAAGGTAAGTCCATCCAAATTGAAGCAAGAGAGGTGAGGTATGACTGGTTTAATGCTTTAACTGAGCAATATGGTCATCATAAAGTAGCTATAGCGCATCATCTCAATGATTCACTTGAAACAGTGCTTATAAACCTTACCCGAGGAACGGGAATTAGTGGGGTTTCTGGTATCTCTGTTTTAAATAATAAAATTATAAGACCATTGCTCTTTGCCGAGAGAAAAGACCTACTGACGTATGCTTCTAACCAAAAGATCCAATGGAGAGAAGATTCAAGTAATCAAAAGATAAATTATGATCGAAATTTGATTCGTCACGAAGTAATTCCAATTCTTGAAAAGGTCAATCCATCTCTACATAAAACTTTTTTTTCAACCGTAGAGCGACTTTCATATACGGAAGATTTATTGAAAAGGCAGGTAGAAAATATTAAGAAAGAGTTTCTCAAATCATCAGATCTTTCATGTGAACTTAATCTTGAATGGATCAATGAACCTGAAGATGTTGTCATCCTCTCAGAAATTCTCAATGCTTTTGGTGTTAATTATGCTACATGCAGGGAGATTTTTGAGGCTAAAGGGAGAGCAGGTAAGGTTTTTCCTGTTAATGATTGGATTGTCACCATGGATCGTTCTAAGCTGTTCATCAATCCGAATAAAGAACAGAGCATTCAAGAATTGATAATAGATGAGTTTGGTGAATACAATTTTTACGAGTCAATCTTTAAAATTGGAGAGGCAGCTGAGGAAGAAGTATCGTTCGATTCTGCCGGAGTAGTTTTTTTTGATGCTGATCGATTTAAGCTCCCTTTGAAAATCAGGCAATGGGAAGAGGGGGATAAGTTTCAACCAATGGGAATGAAAGGGCATAAAAAAGTCAGTGATTTATTGATTGATGAGAAAACTCCCTTATCCAGAAAAAAAAATGTCTTGGTCTTGGAATCAGGTCAGAAGATTGCTTGGGTAGTAGGATACCGAATTGATGATCATTTTAAGATCTCGGAGTATACAAAAAAGATAATTAAGGTGAGTAAATCATTGATCAGTAACATTTAGTGTGGAATTGACGTCAACCAAAAATGAAGCGAATTACTCACCTATTTAAGACTGCATTTAATGACGCTCGGAAAAACCTTCTTCATACACTGCTATCTGTTTTAGGGATGGTTATTGGGGTTGGAGCTTTAGTTGCTATTTTATCTCTGATAGATGGAATGGAGAAATATGCTCACGAGCAAATTTCAAGTACGACCTCTTTGGAGAGCGTTATCATCCGAACGAATACAACCAAAAGAATTGATAATGTTCAAATTTCTAAAGAAGATTATGGATTTTTCAATTATGCAAGATTCAAGAACATGCTCGATGAAGTTTCAGATGAAAATGCTAAAGGATTTCTAAGGTATCAAGAGTCAGGATTCATCAATACAAATGATTCAACAGAAAGGGGGGTGCTATTTTCAGGAATGGTAGATACCTGGAGCGATAAACTAGAACTAAGAGCTGGTAGGTTTATTTCCTTAGAAGATCTGAGAAATCGCACAAAAAACGTGGTAGTATCATCTGAGCTTGCGGAAGCGTTAAAGCCTCAAAAACCATTGCATGAAATCTTGAACGATACTATTCGATTTAAGGGAGAGCCTTTTAACGTCATAGGTATCATAGATGCCCCATCAGATAATCTGGAGATAATTTGTCCCATCACTATCTTGGATGAAGAAAAATTAAAGTCTAGGCCTCCAATGGTCGTTATTGAGGCATCTACTGTAGAACAAGTACCGATAGTCAAAGGAGAGGTTGAATCTTTCTTGGAAAATACTTTCAAAGGTCAGTCAGATGATTTCAGTGTGTTTACCAATGAATTCAGAGTTGAACAGGCAAACCAGGGATTCTTGGTGTTTCGAATCATTATGGGATTAATAGTGGGTATCTCTGTTATCGTAGGTGGTGTGGGAGTGATGAATGTGTTGTTGATTTCTGTTACGGAGCGAACTTCTGAAATTGGTGTTAGAAAGGCTGTTGGAGCAAAGAAAGCAGATATTGTAGCTCAATTTTTATCAGAGTCTTTGAGTATCAGTTTCATAGGGAGTTTTCTTGGATTAATCTTAGGAGTCATCTTCACCTTCATAGCGGTACCTATAGTCAAGTATCTAACAAAGATGCCTTTTGAAGCTGCATATACTCTAGATACACTATTGATTATCATGATTGTGTCAATATTGATAGGAATTATTTTTGGAACTTATCCAGCAATGAAGGCTTCAAAGCTAGATCCTGTGGATGCAATACGTAGGGAGTGATTAACCTTCTAAAGTTCTTCTAAAATCAGCTAAGGCTGACGTATTTCCTATGACGGTAATTACATCTCCAATGAGTAAATGCGTATCTCCATGTGGGATGAAAATTTCATCCTTTCTTCGTTGGATTACCAATGACCCTGAAGGAGGGAAGGCAACCTCTTTTACTAGTTTTCGGTGGATGTCCTTTTTGGTGATTTGAATTTCTTCAACACGATACATCCCAAAACTTTCCTGCAACGTACCTACCGAATTAGGTCTTGTCACCATTCCCTCAATATGGCTTGCCAAAACCTCATCATGATCCACAATTTTTAACTCTCCCTGAGGGTCTATCAGATCATGTGCGGCTGATTGTTTTCGAGTAATGATCTTATTGTGATTCAGTTCATTTTTGATGTACCTAGTCAAATTCAAATTCAATATTCTGGACTCTGACAAGACAATTACGAGATCCGTAGGTCTAAAATACAATGTGCTGAGGAAGTCATTGTCTAGCTTTACAACACTTTCATGTCTAATTCCTTTTTGATCGAATTCAGGCAGTATTTCTTGGTTTTGTAAATATGTGATACACGAGGAATCATGCATATTCAACCGTTCAGCTAAATAAAGACTCGCCCTACTACCTCCTAAAATGTAAATGCCATGATGTTCTTCTTTTTCTGATCTGAAAAACTGGTAGATTAATGGAGAGATGAGACTTACTATAATTGAAGCTGCAACAATTCCTGCATTATCTGCTGTGGTGATTACACCTAGTGACAGGCCTATCTGCGCAGTAGCAATTGTGAGGCCCATTCGTGCGGTATTTAGTACACCACCAGCGATAGCTTTTTTCAACCCGAAAATTCGAGTCATTACAAGCGAGGGTATAATCTGGATAAAGAAAAAGCTAACAATGAGTGAAAGTATTAAGGGGATGGATTCTTGAAAGTTGCTTAATGCGGATAAGTCAAGGTTTACCCCAACCATGATGAAAAATATGGGTATGAAAAAACCATAGCTCATTCCGTCCAATTTGAACAGTAAAGCAGAACGCTCTTTGCTTACAAACATGCTAAGTAAAGTGCCTGCAAAAAAAGCTCCCATCACATATTCTGTATCAATAAGATGAGCGACGATTACGAAAAGTAGCAAAAGAACTACTGCGCCTCTTACCCTTATTTGGCTAGCTGCGTGCTCAAGTTTATACAGCAATTTTTGAAACACGCGAACCTTAACCAGCTTTTTGCCGAGAATGTAGGTCACAATGAAAACAAAAAATATGACTGAGAATAAAAGCAACTCTACCTCAAAGCCATTCTTTAAAACGCCAGAATAAATCGATATAAGGATAATACTCATCACAGTCGCGATAGCCCCTTCCATTAAAAGAATTTGACCAAACCGTCTTGTAAGCTCTCCGTCGGATTTAAGAATTGGTACAGTGATGCTCAAAGCAACTGTTGGTAATATCAATGAATAAAAAACGATATCAACTTCTATGAACTGATTAATAAGCCATGCTACTGGTAGCGAGAGTATGAGTGAGCAGAAATAGATGATAATCGCTACGATCAGTGTATTACTGACCATATCAAACATTCTAAATTTTCTTGGAAATGATGAAATTATCTTGTTCACATCAATTTCAAGTCCCGCAAGAAATATGAGGATAAGAAAACCCGTTTGTGCTAAAAAATCCATATAGGGTGTTTCGTCCATCAGATCCAATACGTATGGTCCAATGACTACTCCTAATACAATTTTTACCACTACCGCAGGAATTTTTGAAACCTCAAGCCAGGAGAGTAATAATGGCACAAGCCATGCAATAATAAAAATGATGAAAAGAGGTTCGTAATTAATATCCATAGCTAGGTTGGCAATAACACCAACCTCCAAAATAGTTAAAAAATGTAATAGGACTTGACTCTTGGATTGAGAAGAATTTCTAAGAGTGAATTACTTTCTTGACTCTACCTACAATTCCATCTTCCAGCATCACTTTTATTCCATGTGGGTGATTTGGGGACTTTGTAAGTATTTTTCTTACAATTCCTTCTGTAAGCTCTCCTGATCGTTGGTGATGCTTTTGAACAACTTCTACTTCAGAACCGATCTTAATTTCACTCCTTTGCGTTCCGTCTGTCATGATTTTACCCTTATTTGGATCAATTTAAATGCGGAAAAGGCTACCCATACAAAGTTTACCGCTACAAACGGAAAGGCTTCATTCATGTAGGCATTATATAATAAAAGAAGTGAGCCTATTAAATTGAGTGATAGATAGGTATTTGATTCGGCTTGTATCTTTTGAAAGATATTCAGGGCAAAACCTAGCAGCAATAAGCCAGCACCTAGCCATCCAATAAGTTCCAGTGTAGACATAGTTGAATTGTTGAATAGCTAAAGTAAGACTGTTTGTTTAAAAGTCAATTATTGTTTTGAATCAGAGGTTAGCGTACCAGATAAGTTAACTATTTGGTTATTCTACAGACCGGATCAATTAATCGATTAACTAATATGTTTTGAAAAATATCCTTATCAGATTTGTAGGTGATAAAAATAGATTCACCGTCAATTTTACAATTCTCACAACTACATATTATTCACTTTTGAAAGTGAAAAGAAATTGAAGAACAGCAGTCTTTCATCATAGTAGAGTATTTTGATATGATTGCGATGAGGGTACTTTTAAGTACCCTCTGTTTTTAGATGCTTGATGGTTCAACCATCATCACTTCTTCTTTCTCTACAATTACTTGACCTGCTGGAGAGCCTTTCATCTTCCGAACAAACTTTTTTTGAGTGTAAATGACAGGGCAAAGAGTGTCACTCTTGCGCTTCGAATTAGCGGCCGCCAATGCTGCTGCTTTTTCAATAATGTAATTGGGGAAGTTCTGCCCAGGTCTTTGCTTAACAACGACATGAGAGCCAGCAACATCTTTTGCATGTAGCCAGAGATCATTCTTGTTGGCGACTTTTAGGGTGAGTTCATCATTGGCTTTTGCGTTTCTGCCGAGAAGAATCTGCCATCCGTCTACTTCAAATTCATGGTAGGGTAGGTTGTCTAATTTGACCTTTTCTTTTTGAATCAAGCCATGATCTTTTAGGTACTTCCTGAGCTCTTTTGTGCCATCTATATCTTGAATATGTAGAATCTGCCTGCTTAGTTTTTCAATGAGGTTTTCTTTGGCGTCAATATTTTCTTTCAATGCATCTATTTCCTGATGTCTATTTTTTGATTTTCGATAAAGATTTTCAGCATTCTTTTGAGGGCTAAGTTCTCTATTGAGCTTTATTTCAATTGGCTGATCTGTATAGAAGTCGTGGAGTACTGTTTTAGAGAGGCCGGTTTGTAAACTATTAAGATTAGCCATTAAGATATTTGCTATCTCTTCTGGGCTTCTGGCATTCTCTACTTGATGTAATTTGCTTTTTGTCTTAGATAGGTAGTTTTCGGATTTTTTGATTCGCTGCTTAAGCTTATTTATCCCATCGGATTTCTCCTTTTCAAAGTAGAAACTACGAACGGTTTTGTTGTAAAGCCAGTTCGCTGCGGCAATTGCACTTTGTGTTTTTTCATCACTTAGCTTCACTAGACTGATGGATGGTCCTTCATGTAAAAAGATTGGATTATCATCTAATTGTTGTAGCAGAAGAGCAAACAAACTCCATTTGTTTTGATCGGGTTGATTATGAAACTCAGCTTGTTCCAAATGAACCTTTATTTCTTTTCCTAAAGCAGGAATTAATTCAATAGGATTATGCTTAGCTGCAATAAATTGCTCTTGCGAGATTTCAATATCCTTGTTTAGGTCAGTAGGACTTATTTCAATATCGGCACTTAGATTTTTTCTAAAGATGTTAATAACATCATTGTTTCTGGAGTGAAGAATGTTTGCTCTTCTCGAATGCATCTTAAAGATCAGAGCCTCATCACCAAAATCGATTTTAAAAGATCTTTCGTATTGAAAAACAGATACTTGCCTGACAGTTTTATCTAGCAATTTCGGAAAGAGATCTACACTGTTTTTACCCGCGCGAGCAAATTCTTCAGGAAAGGACAGCAGCGAGACATTGGGATCCAAATTTGCTCTGATATGAAATTCTCTTGTACTACTACCAAAAGTTAGAATTAGCTCATCTTTATTTTGCGAAAAGCATTCTAGAAGAGATAATCCAAGAAGCTCTTTTTCAAGTTCTGGGGCCAGACGTTTCAAGAAGAAATAGTTGTGAAACATGGCAATGGATTATTAATCGTTCAGAGACAATTGCAATCCATCCCAAGCTATTTCAATATTCTCAGGAAGCTCTTTTGAAACATCCATGTGAAGTCCAAGTCGATGACTGATATGTGTTAGATATCCTTTTTCTGGGTTAAGTTCCTTTATCAGTTCAATAGCTTCGCTTAATGTATAGTGGCTAATGTGGTCTTCTTTTTGGAGTGCATTAAGTACAATAATCTTTGATCCTTTTATTTTATTCTTTTCATCTTCCGAGATGAAATTGGCATCTGTGATATAGGTGAAATCGCCAAAACGAAAACCATAAACAGGCAATTTATGGTGCATCACTTCAATTGGAATAATCTTATTTCCGGCAATCTTAAATGGTTTACCATCTAGCTCATTTAAATCAACTTTAGGGATTCCAGGATACTTTCTTCCAGAAAATATGTAAGAAAATTCCTGCTTTAACTGGTTTAGGACTTTGGCTCTGCCATAAATAGGCATGTCCTTTTTCTGACTGAAGTTATAGCTTCTAATGTCGTCCATCCCGGCGGTATGGTCTTTATGTTCATGTGTAAAAAGTACAGCATCTAATTTATCAACCCGTTCACGAAGCATCTGTTGACGAAAATCTGGTCCGGTATCTACTACCATATGCACATCGTTCATTTCTACTAAAATGGATGATCTTAATCTGTTATCTCTAAAGTCTAGAGATGTACAAACGTTGCATTTACAACCAATGACAGGTACACCTTGTGAAGTACCGGTACCAAGAAAGGTGACCTTCACAATTGAAGCTGATTATTAGTGATTTCAGAATAGAGTTTTTTGTTATTCTCACTAAGCCTCGTAGTATCCACTTTTATAGAGCGAATAATTTCAATGAGACTATTGACTTTTCCTTCTAAAGCAAAGAATTTATTTATTACTGCTACTTTGCTTTCATTTAGTATACAATACCCAGATTGGAAATTTCCTTTTTCATAGCGAAGGATATAATCAGTCTCAGACATGACATCCTCTAGCTTGTTCAGGAAATGATTCGTATACTTAATCGTCATCCGTGTATTTTTTCACCATCTCTACAACTGAGTCATAGTTGAGAGGTTTGGGGATAAATGCATTAATACCAACTTCCTTAAAATTCTCCATGGTATAATTATTTGCATTCCCGGTGATGGCAACAATTGGAATGTTTTTGTTGCTTCCTGAAAGATTTCTGATTTGTTTGGCACATTCCATTCCGTCCATAATGGGCATATGAATGTCTAACAATACCATATCGAATTCCTGTTTATCCAGCAAATCAAGAACTTGTTGACCGTTTTTAACGGACGAAATCTCGTAGTTAAGCTGCGAGAGAATCTTCTTTGTCAGATTTTGTATTACGCTGCTATCTTCAGCTACTATTATTTTTTTACTCATCGGTGACTAATAGGTTTTGGCTACTTTCTTTAAACTCTTTAAAAAGGTATTTCAGCAATTGAACTTCTCTCTCCAATCCTTCAAATTTATTTTCTTTTAACCTTTTTTCAATAGTCGCAGCTTGTTTAGATAATTTTTCTACTCCTAAAGTGCCAGCATTGCCCTTTAGTGTGTGTAATTCCCCTCTCATTTTTTCATATTCTTCTTCGTTAAGGAATTTTTCTATGTTTTTTACCAGCACTTCGGCCTCTTCTTCAAATTCTATCAAGGTAGCTTCAATGAGCTCTTGTCCACCAAACTTAGCCAGCTGATTAAGTGTGTTCTGATTAATTGGGAGATCTTCTGTTTCTTCATTTAAAGATTCAATTGAAACTTCAATAGGATCAAATTCTACCCACTTCTTGATTTTGTCTATTAGCATATCCGCTTTTATGGGCTTAGCTAGGTAATCATCCAGGCCAGCATTTAAAAAACGCTCTCTGTCTTCTTCCATAGAATAGGCAGTCATCGCAATGATTGGAGTATTTGATCCTCCATTAATCTTTCTAACCTCATGAGTAGCTTGAATGCCATCCATTTTTGGCATCTGAATATCCATAAAGATAAGGTCAAAACCTTCTTTACTAACCTTTTCGATAGCATCAAACCCATCAATGGCTTCAATCACATTACATCCAGACTTTAGCATAATACTACTCGCTACTTTTCGATTTACATCGTTATCATCAACGAGGAGTATTTTGGGTTGTTTCCCAGTAAATTCTTTTGTAAATGGTTTATCAGGTTTTATTTCTTCTACTTTATCAGCAGATATTTCCTCTGCCATAAAAGTGAACCAAAAGGTGCTGCCTAGCCCAGGAGTGGATACTACTCCAATTTCACCTTGCATTGATTTTACAAGTTCACGTGAAATAGCCAGACCTAGACCCGTACCTCCGAAATTTTTAGAACTACTATTATCAAGTTGATGGAAGCTCTGAAATAAACTTTTTTGATCTTCACCTGAAATCCCAATGCCTGAATCTTTGATTGAAACTTTGAAAACAAACTGTTTTCCTCGTTTCTTAATCAGCCGGATACTCATATTAATATTCCCCTTACTCTCGCTGAATTTAATAGCGTTAGAAGTTAGATTGGATAGTACCTGAATCATTCTTGTCTCATCACCCAAGATCCACTCTGGAATACTTTCATCAATGTGATAGAATAGGTTATTGTCTTTTGAAGAGGCTTGCTGAGAAAATAGATCGTACACCTTTTCAATAGTCTTTACTAAGTGAACAGGTTGTTGGCGAAGATCCATTTTCCCAGCTTCAATTTTGGATAGATCCAAAATGTCGTTAAGAATATTGAGAAGAGTTTGGGAAGACTTGTTAATTGTCTTGACGTACTCTGATTGCTCACCATTTAGACGTGTACTTGCAAGAAGATCAATCATACCAATGATTCCATTCATTGGAGTTCGAATCTCATGGCTCATGTTGGCAAGAAAACGTTCTTTGATTTTAAGGGATCTTTCAGCCATTTCCTTAGCTCGCATCAATTCCTCATTGGTTTCCTTCAGCTTGGATACGTCTCTGGCTACACCTTCTATTTCTAAATCACCATCATCTTTATTTATGAGTCGGATATTGAAGAAGAATTGCAGTTTTTTCCCCTTAATTGTTTTTAACGTGCCTTCAACATTTCGTATTCTCTTTTCCTTATTAATTCTTTTGCCGATCTCTACAACTTGCGTTTTTTTATCCGCAAAATCTAAGATGCTTGTATTAATTACACTGGCTGGTTCATACCCCAACACCTCTTGTACAGAAGGACTAATCATAGTGACTTTTCCTTCTGTGTCACACCTAAAGTAAATATCTTGAAACGACTCGAAAATAGTTCTAAACTTTTCTTCACTTTCAATTATAGCACTTTCAGATTCCTTTTTTTCGGTGATGTCATTCGCAATGACAGAAAGCTCTTCAATTCTTCCATTAGGAAGAAAGATAGGGTTAACGAATACTTCTCGCCAGACCATCTTTCTTTCTTTGTTAAGGGTATGTGTTTGGAAATTGATAAATTTTCCTTGAAAAGCTTCCGTATATTTCTCTACCCAGAAATCTTTTACTTCTAAGCTTAGACTGTCTCCAGAAACTTCCCTTATACTTTGCCCTATTCTTGGAGGAAATCCGTAATATTTTTTGAAAGCAATTTCATAGTTCTGGTTGAATGAAGTAAATCTAAATTTTTTATCCACCGACCAAATTTCATGCGTACTACTATCGAAAATTGCCCCCAGAGTAGCAGCTTGATTTTCAATTTTTTCTTCTTTATGCTGACGTTCCATCGCCAGGCTTATTTGACCACCTATATAATCAAGAAGTTCAAGGTCTTTATTATTAAAAGCACTTTGATCTTTGTAGCTGCAAATTGACATAACGCCTATCTCAGAGGCGGTTCTGATAATAACACCAAGCCATATCTTTGGAATAGGATCTTCAAACGCAACACCGGTTTGCTGACTTATTTTCTCTATTCCGTCTTTATAAACAATCAAAGACCGATCTCTTTGGATAGTATATTCCATGAGCGTTTGATCCACATCAAATGTGAGCTCTTGCTCTTTGGCCTTTTCGTTGATGTAGAATATGCTGCGATATTTTTTACCCTCTTTTAAAGAGATATGGAAGTTGTATACTCTCAACATCTGGTGCAGTTGATGATAGATGTTTTTGTATAGTTGTTCTAGATCATTTTCTGTAATAGTAATATTGGCAATCTGGTAATAAAGACTTTGGGCACTTTCAGCTCTAATTCGTTCAGTAATGTCGTAGAATACACACCTGTATTCTACCGGTTCGTCATTCTCAAAGACTGAAGTAAGCTTACCAGTCACATAAATATTTTTACCTGTTTTTGAAATTAAAACTGTTTCAAATCTTTCAAACCGACTTCCCGCTGTTATTTTAAGAATGTTTTCGAGGGTTCCTCTACGGTAGTCAGGATGGACGACTTCTAGAAATTTGAGATCTGTAATTTCATCTTCGGTATATGTGAGCTTGTTTTTCACAGCTTCATTCGCAAATCTTATTTCTCCTGTTTTTTTGAATATGGTAATAAGGTCATTCGAGTTGTCAAATAGATCCTTGAGATTTTGATTGGTCTTTTCGACAAGTGTATAATAGTCACGCTGAGTATTATCTAACTGAGCCTGAAGATTCGCAATTTTGTTCTTCAGTTGATTAATATCGTTTTCCACCTCGGCCATATCGAATAAAATTAGGCATTTTAGCCATTACAAAAGATGGCAAATTCGAGTAACCCCTTATTAATATCTATCGTTGGTCCTACCGCCGTTGGAAAGACGGGACTTTCCATCAAGTTAGCTCAATGGCTAAACACAGAAATTATATCTGCGGATTCACGCCAATTTTATAGAGAAATGATGATCGGAACCGCAAAACCTACTCCTCAAGAACTCTCTTTAGTTCCGCATCATTTTATCGATTCTCATTCAATTGTCGAGGTTTATAATGCGGGTGAGTTTGGTCGTGATGCATCAAAAAAGATTGAAGAGATTAGTAAAGAAAATCCTATTGTGCTTGCTGTTGGAGGTTCAGGGCTTTATCTGAAAGCATTATGGGAAGGTTTTGATGATATGCCTGAAATAAATTCTGAAATAAGGAATCAATTAAATAATGAATTTGAAGATGGTGGGTTAGAAGAACTACTAAAGGAACTAAAAAGAGAAGATCTAACATATTACAAAGAAGTAGATGAAAATAATAGTCAAAGAATCATAAGAGCCTTAGAAGTTATTAGAACGACAAGTAAACCTTTTTCATCTTTTCGGAAAAAGATAAAAAAAGGCGTACCCTATCAGAATCTGAAGATTGGACTACATATGGATAGAGAGCTTCTTTTTGAGAAAATTAATTATCGTATGGATCTTATGATAAAGGATGGACTATTTGAAGAAGCGGAAAACCTATATGAGTTTAAAGCTCACAATGCTTTGCAAACAGTAGGATACTCCGAAATATTCCGATTTATGAATGGTGAATATGATAAAGAAGAAGCTGTTAGGTTATTGAAGAGAAATAGCAGACGCTATGCAAAACGTCAATTGACATGGTTTAGGAGAGATGAGGATATCCATTGGTTCAATCCTAATCAAGAAGATGAAATCAAATCCCTAATTAAGACTAAAATTCATTGAATATTATTTTGATTTGCCTTTGTATTCATGAAGCCTAATCGAAAAATTTTAATCATTACCTATTATTGGCCACCAAGCGGAGGTGTAGGTGTGCAGCGTTGGATGAATTTTGCACTACAACTCAAAAAAATAGGATGGGAACCTCTAGTACTGACCCCAGAAAATCCGCAGTTTGAAATAAAAGATGAAGGATTATTAGAGCGCGTAAAAGAGATACCTGTTTTTAAAGTCCCGATATGGGAACCTTTCAATCTCTTTCATAAACTGACAGGAAATAAAGATCGAAAAAATATTCAGCAAGGCTTAGTACTTGAAAAAACAAATAAATCTTTCAAAGATAAAATTGCGGTATGGGTGAGGGGTAATTTATTCGTTCCTGACCCAAGATTTTTCTGGGTTAGACCCGCAGCTTCTAAGGCAATAAAATTAGTGAAGAATGAAGAGGTTGGTACTATTGTTACGACTGGCCCTCCACATAGTATTCATTTGATTGGTAGGAGGGTTAAAAAATCAACTGGCGTAAAGTGGCTTGCAGACTTCCGAGATCCTTGGAGCAAATGGGATGTACTTCAAAAGCTAAACGTTTCACAGGTTGCACTGAGTATTCACAAAAAGATGGAAAGAAGTGTACTGCAAGAATCTGATGTAGCAACCACTGTAAGCGGGAGGTTAGCTAAATCTTTCGGAAACATTGATGTGTTACACAATGGGCTTACTATCACCAACAAGTCTACCGCCCAGCCAAATGAATCACACTTTACAATGGGCTATTTCGGAATGCTGAATGAGCTCCGAAATCCTAGACAGTTGTGGCAATTGTTGGATCAGATGTGTAGGGAAAGTCAGGTATTTGCTAATAAGCTTCGGGTCAGGATCGGAGGTATTGTGTCAGAATCTATAAAGGCTGAAATTGGAGAGCTTCAAGAGTTAAAAAGCAAGGTTGAGTTTCTAGGATATCTTTCCCATGAGGCAGTTCAGGATGAATATAGTAAATGCAATATTTTACTTTTACTACAGAACAAAACAAGTAATTCAGAATGGATTCTTCCTGTAAAGTTTTTTGAGTACCTAGCAGCAGAGCGAATAATTTTGTGTTTGGGTGAACGTAAAAGTGACCTAGGAGATCTCATAAATGATAAACATGTTGGAGTGATATTGTCCTATACAGAAGTAAATGAAATTCGTGGGTTTATTGAGGACACTTTTGAAAATGAAAGAATGCCAGATAAGGAAGATGTTGATATCCTTCTGAAAAAATTTTCACATGAAAGCCTGGTAAATAAACTGGAAGAAATCTTAAATAATGAATAAAATAAGGGTTGGTATAATTGGCTGTGGAAGAATAGCACAGCGACACGCTGGGCATATAGCTAAATTGGGAGAGTTGGCAGCAGTCTGTGATGTGTCAATTGATAAGGCTCAAAAACTCGGAGAGGAGTATGAAATACCTTTTTTTTCATCAGTTGATCAATTTCTAAGTTTTAAGGATATGGATGTCGTTGCTGTTTGTTCACCAAACGGACTTCATGCAGAACATTCAATTGCTTCGTTGAACTCAGGATTTCATGTCTTGTGCGAAAAGCCAATGGCTATTAATTCTATGGATTGTGAGGAAATGATCAAGACGGCTGAAAAGCGCAATAAGCGACTTTTCATTGTCAAGCAAAATAGATTTAACCCAGCAATAGAAGCAGTAAAGGAAAAAATAGATAAAGGAGATTTGGGCAATATTTATTCAATTCAGCTGAATTGCTTTTGGAATAGAAACTTTGAATACTACAAGAATTCTGGTTGGAAGGGAACTGCGCAGTTAGATGGAGGAACACTTTTCACACAATACAGTCATTTTATCGATCTTTTATACTGGATGATTGGCGATGTAGAAAAAACATCAGCTATGATCCAAAACTATGCGCATGATGAGGTGATTGAATTTGAGGATACAGGAGTTGTTTCATTGAAGTTTAAAAACGGTGTTTTAGGGACAATAAATTATACAGTGAATGCTTTTGCTAAAAACATGGAAGGGTCAATTACCATATTTGGCGAAAAGGGTACCGTGAAAGTTGGAGGCCAATATTTGAATAAGTTGGAATATCAATCTTTTGAAGGAGAAGAAATTGGAACGCTGAAAGAAGGAAACCCCGCCAATGAGTATGGCGAATATCAGGGAAGCATGAGTAACCACGATCGAGTGTATGAAAACCTAATAGCCGTATTAAATGGAGAAGGAAGCATTGCTACGAATGGTTTAGAAGGGTTGAAGACTGTTGAAATCATTGAGAAAATTTATAAGTCAGCAAATGCCTAACTCTTCTTTCATAATAGGAGATGCTGGAGGTACCGGGACTCAATGGAGGCTTGTAAGCAATGGGGTAATCGACCAGTTTACAACAGTCGGGTTTAATGCCTATACACATAGCTTAAACGAGCTAAAAGAGGACATTGGAAGAGTCTTTGGGAATAAAATAGAAAAGAACATTCCAGTTTTTTTTTATGCAGCGGGTGTTGATACGCCTCAGCAACAAAAGGAAGTAAAATCATCGTTGATTGAGATTTTTGGCGATGATTTATATGTAGAAAACGATTTAGTTGGTGTTGCCAGATCATTGTGCGGTAAAAAAGAAGGAAACGTCTGTATTCTTGGCACAGGCGCTAATGCATGCTATTATGATGGAAAATCTGTCAATAAGGTTGGCGCTTCATTAGGGTTTATTCTTGGAGATGAAGGAAGTGGTGCATATCTGGGCAAAAAGCTGTTAACTCAACTATTTAGAGATCAATTGTCATCTGATATTATTGACATTTTTCAAAAAGAATTTGACCTTACCTCTCATGAGGTAATCCAGAGGATCTATGATAAACCTCTGCCAAATCAATATTTAGCATCTTTCGCCCCGTTTATTTATAATCATCGAAATCATCCAGATGTGTATAAGTTGATATATAAATCTTTTGAAGACTTCTTTGCGGCTTTTTTTCATAGAAGCGACTATTCGTCAAAAGCCTATCACTTCTCAGGATCTATAGCGTATTATTTCTCAGATACCCTTCGTCAGCTTGGGAATGATAAGGGAATCTTAATCAGTAACATCATTGAATCACCGATTGCCAGATTGGTATTATATCATCAAGAAAATGACTAAAAAATCACTTACAGAATCTGATTCAAATTATGATCATTTAGAAAAAATGAATGTGAGTGAACTATTGACTAATATCAATGAGGAGGATAAGAAAGTAGCATTAGAAGTAGAAAAATGTATTCCTCAAATCGAGAACCTGATCAATCACATTGTTCCACGAATGAAAAAAGGTGGAAGACTCTTTTATATTGGAGCAGGCACTAGTGGAAGATTGGGTATAGTAGATGCCTCTGAGTGTCCGCCAACGTTTGGAGTGTCACATGATTTAGTAGTTGGGATTATTGCTGGTGGCGATAGCGCTATACGTAAGGCTGTTGAGTTTGCAGAAGACGATGAACGTCAAGGTTGGGAAGATTTAAAATTTTTAGGTATTAAGGATAACGACTCTGTAATAGGAATAGCAGCATCAGGCCGTACGCCATATGTAATTGGTGCACTAAAAGAAGCTCGCGCTAATGGAATTCTTACAGGATGTATCACATGCAATGAAAATACACGGTTAGCCGAAACATCGGAGTATCCAATTGAAGCCCTGGTTGGGCCAGAATTTGTAACTGGAAGCACCAGAATGAAAGCTGGCACGAGTCAGAAACTTATTCTTAATATGATTTCTACAACTCTGATGATCCAACTAGGCCATGTAGAGGGGAATAAAATGGTGGATATGCAATTGAGTAATGAGAAGTTGGTCGATAGAGGAATCAAAATGATCATGGAGAAACTTCAGACTTCAGAAGAAAAAGCACAATCACTCCTCGAAAAGCATGGCTCAATCAGAGCAGTACTCGATTCTAACAGATAAGTATAGAAACGTTTTTTGTCAAGGTAAGTATTTAGTAACTTCAAGAAGCAATATTGATTTTAACAAAATTTTGTTTGTTACCATATTGTTAAAATGTTTTGCTAAAACTTAAACATCAAGAAACACCTACTCAAACAGAAGAATCTACTTTTGTGAAACCTAATAAAAACAATAAATAAATAAGATGAAGAAATTTTTACTAATCCTGATACTTTCCATATTTGGAGCGTCAGCTTTTGCACAAGGCGTGACAACAGCTTCAATGAATGGTAAAGTTGTCGACAATAACGGAGAAGCACTGATTGGTGCCACCGTGATCGTGTTACATCAGCCTTCCGGTACGCAGTATGGAAACGTTACAGATGTAAATGGTTCCTTCCGAATTCTAAATATGAGAATCGGTGGGCCTTATAAGATAACCGTTTCTTATGTTGGTTTTGACACTCAAGCCATAGAAGGAATTAATCTTGGTTTAGGAGAAAAGAGAAACTTAGATTTTACCCTAGCAGAAAACTCTCAAACGTTAGCAGAAGTTGTCGTTACGTCACAAACTGATGATTTGATTAACTCAGGGAGGACTGGAGCTTCGACAAATGTTTCTAATCAAACAATCAATCAAAACCCTTCGATCAATCGATCCATTGAAGATTTTGTGAGACTTACACCTCAGGCAGCCTCAGGTGTTGGAAACGGAGGTACTTCAATTGCAGGTAGCAATAGTAGATATAATAATGTGACTATTGATGGAGCTATCAATAATGACGCTTTCGGACTTAATGCAGATGGTCTACCAGGAAGTAGTGCAGGGGCAGAGCCGATATCACTTGACGCAATCGAAGAAATTTCGATCCTAGTAGCACCTTACGATGTGACAAAAGGATCATTTACAGGAGGAGGAATCAATGCAGTTACAAGAAGTGGTACAAACAACTATGAAGGTTCAGCTTACTATTTTGTTAGAAATGAGAGTTTAGCAGGTAAAACATTAGGGGATGATCCTATTAGACAATCTCCGTTCTTCAATAAGCAATACGGTGCACGAATAGGAGGTCCAATAATAAAGGATAAGCTATTCTTTTTTGCCAATGTTGAGAAACAAGTAGCCGAAAGTCCAATCCAGATTAACCTTGTCTCTCAAGATGAACTAAATGCATTTGGCGGGAATGTTCCTTCGAATATTTCAAATATTAGTTCTGAAACGGCACAAGCAGTCAGTGATTACCTATTCACTAACTATGGTTACGAAGCGGGTACTTTTGGATCTCTTACTCCAAAGTCTGAAAATACTAAGCTTTTTGGTAAGATAGACTACAACATAAACGCCAATCATCAGATTAGTGTGAGACATAGCTATTTGAAAGCAACGGATGAAAATATCGGAAGAAGTCAAAACTTCCTACAGTTTTCAAATAACGGGTACTTAAATGATGTGATAAGTAACTCTACTATTGTGGAACTTCGATCAAGGTTTGGTGATAATAAGTCAAACAACTTAATTATTGGTTATACCTCAACGAACAGAGAGCGGAATCTTGATGATTATGGCGGGCTATTTCCTCAGGTAGAAATCGATACAGATGATGGAAATACGATTATAGCAGGAAGCCAGAGAAGCTCTGTTGGAAACAGACTTGAGCAAGGTATTGGTCAGTTGACAAACAACTTCACTATTTTCAAAAATAGACATACGATCACAATAGGTACTCATAACGAGTTTTTCAAGATCTTTAACTCTTTCGTAAACAGATATCCTGGCCACTTTGAATACGATGGCTTGGATAACTTCTTTAACGATCAACTAGGTCCGAATGGAAGGTTCAGAGTAAGATATTCTCTTGACTATTACAATGATCGATTCCAGCCTGTAGACCTAAGGTTCCTTCAAACAGGATTTTATGTACAAGATGAGTTTGATTATTCAGACAAGTTGAAATTGACAGCAGGATTGAGAGTAGATATTCCATTCTTCCTTGATGAGCCTACTGCCAATCCAGCATTTGAGCAGGAATTTAATAGAAGAACAAACGATCTACCAAACGGTCAGTTACTTTGGTCTCCGAGAGTTGGATTCAACTATGATGTAAATGGCGATAAAAGCATTCAGTTAAGAGGAGGAGTAGGAATCTTTACAGGTCGAGTGCCATTTGTATGGATTTCAAACGCCTATACAAATGCAGGAGCTACAACTGCTCGGGCGGATGAAAGAATAAGCAGAGGTGGTAATAACGTATCTCTATCTTCAGATGGAAATAGAACCTATGAGGCTTATATAGCAGATATATTGGGTGTAGATGTTGATGATCCGTCGGTAAGACAAGAGATTGAGAACAGGCAAGCCAACGCCCCTACATCTCAGATAGATGCAATTGATGATGATTTTAAATTGCCCCAACAATTGAGAGCAAACCTTGCAATTGATGCTAAGTTACCATGGGGAATGACTGGTACGTTTGAAGCTATCTATTCAAAGACCATCAATGCAATTCAGTATCAGAACCTTCAATTGCAGCCTTCTGATGGCACAATAGCTACAGAAAGTAACAGGCCTACATTTCCTGGATCTTCAGTTAGCAACAACTTTGGAGATGTATTTCTGTTGACCAACACAAACAAAGGACATCAGTACAGTTTTACTACGCAGCTAACCAAATCTTGGAGTAACAATCTTTTTGCTATGCTTGGTTATACATATGGCGTATCTAAAGATGTTAATGGTGGTACACATACAACAGCTAACTCAGGATGGGAATTTAACCCAACCCCTGGTAATCCGAACGCTGCAGATTTAAGTTTTTCCGTATGGGACTTGAGACATAGAATAGTAGGAAACGCGAATTATAAGTTCGAGTACTCTGAAATTACTTCTACCTCATTAGGTGTGTTCTTTAGTGCTCAGTCTGGATCTCCTTTTAGCTACATAGTAGATGGAGATCTAAACGGTGATGGTTCGTTTGGAAACGATCAAGCATACATTCCTGCTAGCCAAGATGAAATTCTGTTTGGAGAAGAGGGAGCAGCATTTGATGCTGCGACGCAAAATGCCACATGGGCGGAGTTGAATGCTTTCATAGAGAGAGATGATTACCTAAGTGAAAATAGAGGTAAGATCGCAGAGAGAAATGGCGCACGTACTCCGTGGACGGCTCTAATTGACGTAAGATTCATGCAAGAATTTAAGTTGAAAACAGGTAACTCTGTGAATAGACTACAATTCACCGTTGACATTGAAAATTTTGCAAACTTCCTAAACAAGGATTGGGGTAAGCAGTACTTTGTGAATTTTAATACTTATGAGCTTCTTCAGTACGAAGGAACTGAAACAGGAACAGGAAGGCCTCTCTATACATATTCAGATAGAGACACTGCTTGGGAAGTTAATAACACTGCTTCAATTTGGAGAATGCAAGTTGGTTTAAGATATATCTTCGGGGACTAATTAGGATTAGTTTTCAAACAAAAAAACCTGACCATATAGTCAGGTTTTTTTGTTTCCAATTACTCCGAATCTACATTTGCTTGGATGCATACCATTACTCCTTACGAACGCTGGAATCAATACTACAACTCCAGTCATGACGATCGTTCACCCTTTGCAGGAAAGGAGTATAACTATGATCTTTATTCTGAAAATATCTACGGCTACTACATCGACCCTGCTTGGGATTTCTTTGGATCAGAAACGCTTTACATTAAAATCCTATTTACTGACTATGATCTAGGATTTGTAGTGATTCAAATGATCGGTGAGTGGAATGATGCACTGAATAATGACATCATGCAGTTCAAGAGAAATATCATCGAGCATTTATCCGATTTTGGAATAACAAAGTATGTGTTGATCGGTGAAAATGTTATGAATTTTCATGGGAGCGATGATTGCTACTATGAAGAGTGGTTTGAAGATGTGGAAGATGGATGGATAGCAGGCGTGAACTTCAGCGAACACGTTATTGATGAGATGAAAAACTATAACATTGATAACTACATCAATATGTCCGGAAGTCTGCAAATAGAAAAGTGGCGTACATTACCACCCATGCGATTTTATGAATTGGTGAATGGATTGATCACTCGAAGATTGACTATCTAATTTACTTCCTGACTTGAGAGTTGATCCACAATTTCCGTAAGAGTCACTCTATTCATTCTTGAGATTACTTCATCACTCAATTTTAAAAAGTCTTCAGCAACAGCGCTTTGATCAGTAAAAGAATACAGCAATTCATTTTGTTGATTTGCTTCACTCACACGTATTGATTCCCTTACCCTTTGGTCTAAAATAAGGTCTCCCAATTCTTGCTCAGCCTCTCGTACGATCTTTTGATGTAGAAGGGTATTCTTTCGATATAAATTGAAAAATATGCCAAGAATACTAAGAGGCTTTTCCTTCTTTACCTCATTGAGGTAAGTCATTAGTTTCTTAAAGCCAGTGACAGAAAACGAACCAGGAGTGGAGGGAATCAAGATACTATTGGTGTTGGCGATGAAAGATTTTACGGTAACCCCAAAATGAGTAGGGCAGTCCAATAGAATAAAATCATAATCATGCTTAATAGCAGAAAGTAGCTTGTAAAATATGATATGTCCAAAAGAAATGAACTGAGTATTGGATTCTATCTCAGCCATTTGATAATCACCAGGAATCAGGTGGAGATATGAATGAATCTCTACGGGTTTGATCTCAGGCTGCTCATTATGAAGTAATTTCTTAGTGAGAGAAAAGAGCGTATTGGAATGACTTTCTTCAGAAAGAGCTTGCGTGAGGTTAGCTTGAGGGTCACAATCAATGACTAGTACTTTGAATGATCTTGACCAGTTGTGTGCAAGTCTTAATGTAGTACTGGTTTTACCCACACCACCTTTGAAATTGTATACAGCTATCGTTTGGGACATCTTCTTCTCATTAAACATGAACTCCCAGCAGAAGTGATTTTTGGTTTTGTTAAAATAAGGAAAAAAAATCTTTAAATAGTCCTTGGCAGACCTTTTTCAGAAGCAGTAAACGGGATAACTTCAGCCAAATCGGAAATGAGATAGTTTCTTTTGGTAGTTATTTCCTGACAGATGGAGCGGGTTCGTTTCTTTTCAATTTTAATAAAAGACTTGCTATTAAATTCAAATTCTTGTCCGATAGGAACCTCTTTTAACAGAACCTTGTCTGAAGGCTCATCAAATTGTTTAAGGATTTGATATAAAACGGGATCTGAGCAACTGGAAGCTTTAGGATTTTTGAAATACCTCTTCAATGCATTTAATACACTTTTATGGAATACATCCTCGGTAAGCATGGGTTCAGAAACCTCCTTAAAAGCTTGCTTCCATTCTTTTCCATGAGGAGATATTTTTCTGCCAAACTGCTTAAAAGCAATCAAATGAGCTACCTCATGAAGGTAGGTAACCAGAAAAGCAAAGACGTTGAGGTCGTTGTTGACCGTAATCGTATGTTTGTTGATTTTAGGGTTGAATCTATAGTCTCCAAGTTTTGTTTGACGTGCTTTTTTAACTTTAAATTCGAATCCTAAACGTTCGTAAAGCTTCACGCAGTAGCCGACTGAAGCCTCGGGGACAAATTTTTGAAAGACTTTCTCTGAAGTCATTTTTTTCTGAAGACCATTTTTATTGGAACACCCCGAAAATCAAAATGCTCTCGCATCCTGTTAGTTAAATATCGTTGATAAGGTTCCTTAATATACTGAGGGAAATTGCAGAAGAAAGCAAAAGTTGGAGTGTGTGTGGGAAGCTGGGTGATATACTTTATCTTGATGTAATGACCTCTAACAGCAGGAGGAGGATAACTTTCAATTTCTTTGCCCATAATCTCATTAAGCTTAGAAGTAGAAATTTTTGTTGACCTGTTGTCGTAAACCTGAAGTGCCAACTCCAAAGTTTGCATGATTCGTTGCTTATTCAGTACGGATGTGAAGATGACAGGAATATAGTTTAACGGGCCAAGCTTTTCTTCTAGAAATTTTCTATAGGTGTCTGCTGTTTTGGAATCTTTTTCCTGTAGATCCCATTTGTTTACCATCAAAACAACGCCTTTTTTATACTTATGTGCTAAGCCAATGATGTTCATGTCTTGTGCTTCTATGCCGCTATCTGCGTCAATCATCACAATACAAACATCAGAATCTTGAAGTGCCTGAAGCGCCCGTAGTACGGAGTAGAACTCGATGTTTTCCTTGACCTTAGATTTTTTGCGTATTCCTGCTGTATCTGTAAGTATAAAGTCTTTACCAAATAGATTGTAGCGTGTATTTACTGCATCTCTGGTGGTGCCCGCTATGTCCGTGACAATACTTCGCTCTTTACCGACCAAAGCATTTACAAATGAAGACTTACCGACATTGGGCCTCCCCAGAATAGCAATACGAGGAACATCATCTTTTTGTAATTCCTCATTATCAAACTCCTTCACTACCTCGTCTAACAAGTCACCTGTTCCTGCGCCACTTGCGGCAGCTATTGGGAATAGGTCGGCATCCATTCCTAGGTTATAGAATTCATTAGATGCCAAATGCTTTTCTTGATTGTCGGCCTTATTGGCAACTAGAAAAACAGGTTTTTTAATTTCTCGTACGACATTGGCGAAATCCTGATCCAGACCATGCAGTCCTGTATCGCAATCAACCATAAATAAGATGGCTGTTGCCTCTTCAAGCGCTTCTTTTACCTGCGTTCGAATGGCTCCTTCGAAAATGTCATCAGAACCTTCTACATATCCTCCAGTATCTATAACAGTGAATTTCTTACCATTCCATTCTCCATAGCCGTAGTGACGGTCTCTGGTCACGCCGGACTCATTGTCCATGATTGCCTGTCTACTCTCTACTAGTCTATTAAAAAGAGTGGATTTCCCTACGTTCGGTCTGCCTACGATTGCTAGAATATTAGCCATTAATGCTGAAAATAAGTATTAAAACGCGAAGATAGCTAAAACAGAACCAGTTAGTCTTCTTGAGTGGAAGATATGTATTTATCCACTTGTTCCTCTAGAATTGGTAATGGTACTGATCCATTTCTTAGGATCGTATTATGAAACTCTTGAATGCTAAACCTTTCTCCGAGTTTGGTCTCTGCCCGCGATCTTAACTTCTTTATCATTAACTCACCGAGTTTGTAACTAAGCGCTTGACCTGGCCAGCCTATGTACCGATCAATTTCGGTGTTTACTTCATGGAGTGAAAGAGCTGTATTTTTTGACATAAAATTGATGGCTTCTTCTCTTGTCCAACCTTTATAATGCATTCCTACGTCTACCACCAAACGACAAGCACGCCACATTTCATAGGTATATCTTCCAAACAAATCATATGGAGTCTCATACATGCCCATTTCTTCACCTAAGTATTCAGCGTACAGCCCCCATCCTTCACCAAATGCACTTATGTAGTATGTTCTTCTAAAGTCAGGTATATCTTCTAATTCTGAAGCAATCTGAATTTGTAGATGATGACCGGGAACCGCCTCATGTAGAGTGAGTGCTGGAAGAGTGTAAAGTGTTCTACTTGATAAATTGTATGTATTTACCCAATAAGCACCAGACTTATTTTGAGTTCTACTACCGCCAGAATATCTACCGCTGGTATAGTTGGGGGCAATATTTTCAGGAACAGGAGCTACGGTAAATGGCAATTCGTAAAGCTTAGAAAAAAGCCTTGGAAGCTCTCCTTCTGCCTTTTTACTCAACCAAGCGGCATAGTTTAATAGTTCTTGACCTGACTTAGCATAGAACTGTTCGTCCGTACGAAGAAATTGAAGAAAATCAGCGAATGATCCTTTAAAATCTAATTCTGTTATCACATTCTCCATTTGCTTTCTAATCCTGCTTACCTCAGCTTCACCAATCGTAAATACTGAGTCTGGAGAAATATTCAGCGTGCTGAAGTGCTGAACTCTATTTTCGTAATAAGCCTTGCCATTCTTTATTTCACCAATTCCAATTTTCTCTGGAGCGGATACCAAATATTGATTTTTAAGAAAATCCATTAGTTCGAGATAGACTGGAAGAATTTTGCCTTTGATTATGCCGGCTGCTTGATCTTCAATTCTTTTTCTGTCTTTTTCAGAGATATCTGAGGGTATATTCTTTATAGGCTGATAGAACGGATTTTTGTAAAGTTCATTTGTTGTCCATGGTTCTAACAAGGAGATAATATTCTTCACGATAACTTTTGGAGCTTGAATCTTCTCATCAATTCCGTTCTGAAGTAGGCTTTTATTGTAAGTAATGAAATTTGTGAAGGAGGGAAGCCATTCTAGATAATCATCATAATCTTGTATGGATTCAAAAGGAAGATTTGGAAGGAAGAATGAAGGAGAATTGAAGAAACCGCCCTCTGAATTGAAAGGGATAAGATATATTTTATAATCAATCTGACTGATTGAATTTCTTAATTGAAGGATTTTAATTTGTTTATTGATCTTGTTTTGATCTGATAGCTTATCATCTGGGATGGAGCTTAATAATTCAAGTTTGCCTCGAAGTTTATCTGCGGTTTCGATTTTAGCATCTACTCTCTGAAAGGTGTATTCTTTTGGATGTTTACCGCTCCAAATAGTGTTTCGGACAGAATAAGACTTATTTACTTCATCTATTTCTGCAAAAATCTTACTAAGTTTTTTTCCTGATTGCGCCAATAGTGAATTGGAGAGAAGAACTAGAATGATTGAATATCGAAAGCATTTTTTCATTGAAGATGAAATTTATTCGAACTCAATTTAAAGGATAATAAACGTCTAATGATCCGAAAAAGGAGAGCTTTTCGATTACTCTGTTTTAGGTTTTTCTTTAAGGCGGGGTGATGAATCATTGAATGTCGAAATTATGATGCAAGTATTATTGATTTCAATTTTCGGTATCCTTTTGATCAGCCTCATTAAGATTCTCTTCTGAATGATTTACTTTAAGTATTCTGACAAGACTTAGACTATCTCTTAATGATATAGCGATATCAACAAGGCTTTGAGTTTTTTGATTATAATTCATCATTCCAGCAGACATTTCTGTTGCAGAACTTGCCACCTCTTCAGTTCCTGCTGCTGTTTCTTCAGCGATGACGACAATGCCCTCTGTGATGCTCACAACCTCACTAATATTATTTATTTGAGCATGAGCTGCTTTTAGAATGTCTTCTGAAAAAGATAGTGTTTCGTTTGAGGACTCCAGAATTTGATTGAATGTTTTAGAAGCTAAACTTGCCGTTTCTTCCCCTGTTTTAACACTTTTGTTCATCTCAGAAATTACACGTGAGGCATCATTGGTGTCGTTTTGAGCTGAAAAAATCAGACGTTCAATTTCACTTGCGGATTTTTTTGAATCTTCTGCTAATTTCCGTACTTCTTCTGCGACCACAGCAAATCCTCTTCCAGCATCGCCAGCCTGAGCAGCTTCAATGGCAGCATTTAGTGCCAGAAGATTAGTTTGAGCTGCTATTTCTGTAATTACACCCAAGACTCGTTCGATTTCACTTGATCGATCTGTCAATACACTCATTGATGCAGTAGTCTTATCAGAGAACTTGGCGATATCCCTGATACTTTCCACTACATTATTCATCATACTCATTCCTTTCTCACTATTTTCTGCTCCCGTTTTCGCTGTTTTGTGAATTCGATTGGCACGGGTTTCCATTTCGTTAGCAGAGGCTAAAATTCCTTCTACAAGATTGGACGACTCATCTACTTTCGATACCTGCGTGTTTGCCCCACTGCTCATTTCAGCAATAGCCGATGAAATCTGGTTAGTATTTGTACTCAACTCTTGAGTAAAAGAGGACATATCTTTTGAGGACTCTTCAATGATATTGGAGCTACTAGCTATTTGGAGAAACAAGTTATTGAGTGTGTCCAGAGCTATATTGAGGTTATCCGTCATAACCTTAATATCTCCATCTGAAACTTCCGTATAGCGTTGTGTTAGATCTCCGGTAGCCATACTATCTATTATTTTATTAAGCGAAATCAATGGCTTTGAAAAAGATGATAATAACCCATTAATAGCCATGCTTAAATCTTTCCAGGCGCCTTCCTTACCTTCAAGGTCTATGCGTGCTGACAAGTTTCCTTTAAAACTTGCCTGAGCGACTACCTCTTCTGTCTCGCTAATAACAGCAAGAAGATTGCTTTTCATTTTTAGCAATGATTTACCCAATACGTCATTTTCGTTCTTCAATTCATACTCAGCTTCCAGATTGCCTTTTCCTATTTCTGCGGATAATTCGGCTTTCACATGTAAATCTTCGATCAAATTATTTAAGGATCGAGTCATCTCAGAAATCTCGCCTATTCCATTATTCTCTAGTTTTTCAGAAACAATATTGCCCTCTGAAATCGATTTTAAAAGATGGTTTGTTTTTTCAATGGGTTTTGAAATAGTATTCGAAACACGATAAATAACTAAGCTCAAGATGACCAAACCGATTATCCCTAGAATTATTGTTAGGTTAATTGATCCACTGTAAGGAGCGGTAAGCTCAGAAATTGGAATCACCATTCCTACACTCCATGGAAGGATACTCTCTGATGGTAAAACAGAAGCAAAAGTCACGTATACAGTTTCATTAAATTTCTCATCATAGACAGTGAAACTATTAGATTCACCATTTTTTATCATCAGGTTAATATTCGTTTCTGAGTTATCGAAAAAACTCAGTGATTTGAGAGTGGATTCCTTAGTGGTCTTTTCTGACGAATGAGAAACTAGAGCACCTCCATTTGATGATATAAAAGAATATCCCCGTCCGTAGATTTTATCGATTTGAGATAATTCTACATAGTTTTCTACCGAATAGTCAGTTCCTAACAAACCTGCAAATTTTCCTTCTTTATAAAGAGGCACACAAGGAGATGTGATCCATAAGGTATTGGTTACTCCATCTATATATTCATCACTGATATATGGTTCACTCATTTCAAAATTTGGATTCGACCTTATTCGATAATAATCGCCAGTGGGATTCTGAGCATCCGTATCAATTATTTCTGTTACTTCTGTTAGTCTCCCATCTTTCTTAAAAAGGGTGAACCTTCTTCTTCCATTGAGTCCACCCCATGTTGGGTCAATGGCACCTAATTCCCAACTCATCCATGCTGCCTCATAATTTGGATGATCTCTCATAATGCTATTAAATACTCGACGTTGTGCATCGACTCTATCATTTTCAGGAAGTTCTAAATATTCAGTTATGATAGTAGCCATTGACCGGGCAATCGAAAGATCTTCATTCATTTTCGATTTAATATTATTGGCCATCTGGAGAACACGTGTATTGGCTAATTCTTCTCCTTCTTTGAGGTAGCTCTTGCGCAAATTCAAACTGATGGCAGTGAGTGTTCCTAGATAAATAATTATGGTACTGCCAAGAATAAAAAGCATCATATGCTTTTTAATGGTGATATTCTTCAACATAATACTTGCTAAAAACTGCGATTAGGTTCTGAAATCGTGATAGGTTAATGCATAAATCTACATATTTCCTGAGATCATCCTATAAAAATTAGACAAGAGCTCTAGTTGGTTCTTTAAATCAGGTAAAATACTATGTGAGAGCTATTGGTCTTTCTCGATATTATCGACCTTCAATGTGTCAATCCTCAATGTATCTAACCTAAGCGTGTCAATAGGTATTGCGTTCATTTGAAGTGAATCTAACCTTAGTGAGTCTAGTCTCATCATGGAATCCATTAGGGCCTTTTCTAATGCTGCTTTGGCTTCTGCAATCTCCTCTGCTATTTTTTCTTTTGAGATCTCAATTGCTTTCTCGAGTATCTCATCTCGCTTCTCTTTGATTCCCTGCATTGTCTGTTCGACATAAACATCAGGTGTAATTCCAACACGCTGTACAGCACTTCTGTTCGGGTAATAAACACCTGTCCCAGACATGGCGGTATACTGACTTGTGATTATTGGAAACTTAGAAACCTTCCCGTTTGTTCCTGCAGTTTGACTACCAACCACAACTACATTTGGAGCAGTCTGAAGAGACATACAGGTGAATTCTGCGTGACTTTGGGTGTTTTCGTCAACCAATAAAATAATCATTCCTTTAAAGTAATCAGGATTATTGCTACCGCATTTAGCCTTCCCTTCCCAAACAAACTTCCCAGGATAGGTAAAATCGGGTTTGGTGTAGATAGCGAATGTCGTATCCGATGGATTGAGGTATTTTGAAACCGCTCTATAAGTTCCTTTCGGACTATTTCTTACATCAAAAATGATGACAGTTTTATCGCTCAATTCACTCATCATTGGAGCTACATCACCTGAGGATATTTCTCCCATGTTTACATAGCCGATTGAATCACCGTAAGTAGTCCACTTTTCTTTTTGGCTTGCCTTTGAATAGCTAATGTCAGAATACTTATAGAGTGAGAGGCTAGCCATTTTCGTAGAACCATCGCGCTCTAGCGTCACATCGACGGGGGCTTGCATTCCCATGAAAAGAGTGTGATAGATACTTCGATCTTTGATGGCCTCATTTGAACCCCAGATGTACCTTTTATTAGCATTATGAACCTGCATGACAGGCTTTCCATTAATCTTGGTAATTACATCTCCCAATTGAAGGTCTGCTTGTCTTGATTTAGCAGCATCAATTATCTCTGTTATCACCGCTTGATTTTCGATGATATCAAAGCGTGCTGGTAGATAGTTATAATAGGGCATTCCCTCTAACACTGTGGTCATTAGGCCTGCATGACTGTCGTCTATTTTCACCACCAACTCCAACATAGCCAAATGAAACTCAACTTTTGTATTGACTTCCAAAAATTTTGAAATCATTTCTTTTAAAACATCATCCCATGATTGCTCAGTCAGATATTTGTATGGATAAAAGTACTCGACATAGTTCCAGAATCTAAAAAGTGGAATGAGCCTTTGGTTCTCATCTTTCCAGTTGAGATCGAAGTGTTGTTGCTCATTTTTGGGAATGAATTCCCCTATCTTTCCTTTCTCGATGTAGTGGTGGTCGCCCTGAAATCGATTTTTCTCGATGTTTTTAAAAGTACTTCTAAACTTTTCAGTGAAGCGTCTATCCTGAGTCCATGATAAATCAAAGTTTTCCAGAAATACTTCATTTGAGTTTCGCTGATTGCAAGTGTTACAGGGTTTGATTTGGCCCATGTAATAAATCCAGCGAGCAATGTATTCCGAAAATGCTTCGTGAGTTTGATAGCCTGCTGTTTGGGAGATTATCTTTTGTATTTTTTCATCCCATTCGTAGGAACCTTTACTTACCAATGGGTGGTAGTATTTCAGAAATCCCCAAATTTTGCAGGTGTAGTATAGCTTGTCAACTTTTGATAAGTTCTCATCACTTGTACGGGGAATCGGTTGAGAGTGTGAGTTTGTTAGTAAAAAGAAGAATACTATAGCGAATAGAGAGAATTTACGCATAAGGTTTAGGATTTATTAGTAACCAAATTTACTCAACTTCCGATCATCTTTCCTCCAATCCTTCTCTACTTTCACAAAGGTTTGTAAATGAATCTTCTTACCAAAGAAGGCCTCCATATCTTTCCGGGCCTGCATCCCAACTTTTTTGATAGATTCGGCTTTCTTACCAATGATAATGCCTTTTTGACTGTCACGCTCTACGTAGATCTCAGCATCAATGTGGATGATTTTTTCTTCTTCTTTAAAGCTAGTCACCACCACTTCTGAGCTGTAGGGTATTTCCTGCTGGTAATTCATGAAGATCTTCTCGCGTATTATCTCAGCACAAATGAAACGCTCACTTTTATCTGTCATCTCATCCTTCGGAAAATAGGCAGGATGATTTGGGAGTAATTCCAAAATTCTATCCAGAAGAACATCGGTTCCTTGCTCTTCTAGAGCTGAAATCGTTATTACTTCCAATTCAGGATACAACTCTTTCCAATAAGTTGTTTTATCAAAAGTTTGTGACCCCTTGTTCTGATCAGTTTTGTTGATAAGGAAAATAACCGGAGCACCTGCCCTTAACGCCATATCTACAAGCTCAGGGTATTCATTTTTGTCTTCTAACGCGACCATGAAGAGAATGACGTCTGCATCGTCTAATGCCATACGAACATAACCCATCATTTTTTCCTGCAGTTTGTATGCAGGATCTATAGCTCCAGGAGTATCAGAAAAAACGATTTGATGGTTTTCATCATTTAAAATGCCAAACATCCGATGACGAGTTGTTTGAGCTTTACTGCTGGTGATGGCTATCTTTTCATTCATCAAAGCATTAAGTAGTGTAGACTTACCTACATTGGGCCTACCGATAATATTGACAAAACCAGACTTAAATTCTTTCGTATTCTCCATTCACAGGCAAAGCTATGAGTATAACCCTAACCATACTAATGCTTTCCTTCTTGATTAAGTTAAATGAGAGCACATGATCTTGAGTAAAGAGGTATAGCGATGTACAGAAAATTCACCTTAATAATTGGCATAGTGGCAGAAGCAAAAACTATATTTTCTAATCTGTTTGGTAAGAAAATATAAGCGACGTAATTTTGCACTCATATCGCGGGGTGGAGCAGTTGGTAGCTCGTCGGGCTCATAACCCGAAGGTCACTAGTTCGAGTCTAGTCCCCGCTACTAGATAGCCTCAGAGAAATCTGAGGCTTTTTTGTTTTTAATTTGGACGAGAAGCCTGTCCCGTACTTGATACGGGAAGTCTAGTCCCCGCTACTAGAAAATCAGGCAGCTACATTTAAGTAGCTGCCTTTTTTATGCTCAAGGCTAAACAAAAGTGTACGTTTTGAGCCGTTTTGAAGAGATTAACTTTAAAATGCCTAGATAATTATAGAATTATATTCTGGATCTTTGAATAAGAGTCTCACAAAACCAGAGATTGTTAAAACTGATGTGATTTTATCGACTCTGTTTACAAAGAGTTCAAATAACTTCTTTATGAAAATGTGACTTTTCCCAAATTCCGAGTCACAAATAAGTCTTACATTAATACTAAAAATCATGGAAAAAATTACTGATCTAACTCAAGTAGGCTTTCAATCTCTAGTTGCTTTAGGTGAAAGCTTCATGTCTGCACTTCCGAATATTTTGGGTGCGCTCTTTCTCATTTTGCTTGGATGGGCTGTTGCTCGAATTGTTTCCTTCATTGTAAGAAAAACTTTAAAAGCTCTGCAGTTTGACAAACTATCAGAAAAATTAAATCTAGACGAGTTATTAAGCGGGACTGACCTAAAGATCACACCCTCTATTGTGGTTGGAAAATTTGTTTACTGGGTAATCATTTTACTCTTTTTCGTGACAGCATCTGATACACTTGGTTGGACTGTAGTCTCAGAATCGATCAGTGACCTTATCTCTTACCTTCCTCAACTATTTAGCGCCATTGTTATTTTTGTGGTCGGCTTTTACATTGCTTCAATTGTTAGAAAAGGGTTAAGAAGTATCTTAGAATCACTTGGTGTTTTATCCTTTCGAGCCATTAGCGGATTCGCTTTCTATCTCATTTTGGTTATAGTCACTATTACCTCCCTCAATCAGGCAGGAGTGGATACAGCATTAGTGACTTCTAATGTTACCATAATTATTGGTGGAATCATTCTGGCTTTTGCAGTCTCGTTCGGACTTGGATCCAGAGATATTCTAACAAACATCCTTTCTTCATTCTACACTAAAAGTAACTTTAAGGTGGGTCAAGAATTGGAGATGAATGATCTCAAAGGAACGATTGAGAAAATAGATATCACATCTTGTACCCTAAAGACCAGTTCAGGGGTAGTGATTGTTCCTGTAAAAAGGTTACTTACCGAAACTGTCAAACTAAAGTAATTCCAGACATTGACCTACTGCAATTGAAATTCCATGAAAAACATGAGTTAAGGAATTTTTCCGATGACCAAATCATCGACCTGCTTCTGGAAACAAGACACTCTGGATACTTTGAGGAGCTATATGATCGGTATGCATTGAAGGTCTTTCAGAAGTGTTTGAGTTTTACAAAAAATGAAGAAGAGGCAAAAGATGTAGTACATGATATAATCTTAAAAATCTACCTAAACCTTTCAGGCTTTAACAAAAAATCAAAATTCTCAACCTGGGTTTATGCGATTACCTACAATCACTGTGTAGATCATCAGGTAAAGCATAAAAAATTGATGAATATGGCAGAGGAGATACGATTAGAAGAAGAAAGTGATGCAAATAAATCACCCACTGATACAGAAATATTAGGCCTTAGTGTTGAGACACTGTATTTGTTATTAGAAAAGCTTAGTCCTACGGAGAAGTCACTTTTATTGATGAAGTATCAGGACGGATTTTCTATCAAGGAAATAGCTGAATTAACAGGTTCTGGTGTCAGTGCTGTGAAAATGAAATTGAAGAGGACGAAAACTAAATTGATGGAACTCTATGAGCAAGGAAAATAACCAAATGCCAGAAGCAAATGAGCGACTGAATCCTTTCAAGCTCATAAATAATGTTGAGGAACTTCCACCTGAATTAAAGGATGAGGTGATGGCGACCATTAACTCCGCTCTCCTGATTACAGATGTTGGTAAACTGTTTTCAATAGATATGGCACATACAGCTGGCAAGATGGTAGATCCTACTCCTCCTAAAGATGATTTGTAAATAAAATGTGACTTTTTATATAACCTGGAGTCATAAGGTAGCAATTGAAAAATTACTGACTCTATATGAAACGAGCATAAATCTAGAATCCTTATAAATCAACCAAAGGATGATAAGATTTAATGCGAATTCCATGTGACAATTGAAATTAAACTCACACACATGAAAGAAGAAATAGACTCATTCCTGAGTACGTTACTTTCTAGTTTTACAGATTTGCTGCCCAGATTGATCATGGCCATTGTTGTCATTCTCATTGGCTTTGTGATCGGAAGACTTGTTAAAAAACTGGTTCGTCGTTTTATTCTTTTCCTAAATAAAAGTCTGAACCAGAGGCTTCAAGAAGGAACGGTGAATGTCGATTTTAAAAGCTCAGCGACATTTATAGCAGCTACTTTTTTCTGGATCATCCTTACTATTTCCGTTCTGATTGCAATCCGGATTTTGAGCCTTGATTTTTTTAGCGAGTGGTTTGATAAAATTGTTAGTTATCTCCCAAATATTCTAGCAGCTGTAGTTATCATTTTTATTGGTCTTGTTTCCGGAAGACTACTTGGTGACCTTATTCATTCAGCTGCATCCAGAACAGGTATTGCCAATGGTAAATTTTTAGGGAAAACACTCAGGTATTTAGTCATATTTATTGCGATTGTCATTGCTGTCGGTCAATTGGGTGTGAATATTGTGTTCCTGACCAATCTCTTTATCATCATTCTCGCCTCTTTGCTGTTTGGTGCTTCACTTGCTTTTGGTTTAGGGGCCAAAACTTCTGTAAGCAATATTCTTGGATCTTATTATGTGCGAAAGTCTCACCAGATAGGGACCACCATCAGGTTGGGTGATCTAGAGGGCACCATAGTCAAAATCACAGATCATGCCATTTCGCTAGAAACAAGTCTTGGCTTAGTGGTAGTTCCTGCTAAAGAATTCAATGAAACCAGAATCACTGTCATCAAAGATGAATCGAAATGAATAACGACCAACTCCTGATCGATCAGTTTCTCTCCAGCCACCCTGAAATCGCAATAGCTTCAATTAATGAGCTTGAAACTGAGGAAATTGCCCTATTGATCGAAACCTTATCACTCGATCAGTCTATGGTCATTTTATCACGATTGCTTCCATACAAATCTGGTAAGGCACTAGAAAGGATCACACCTGAGCGAGCCATAGCCTGTATGGATCACCTGTCCCTTTCGAATGCTGAAGCAATTCTAAGGATATGTGAAAAATCCATAAGCACTCAAATACTCAACGGAGTTCAACCAGAAAGAGCTAAATACTTAAAGCGAGCACTTGCCTTTGACAAAGATCTGGTAGGTGCCCACCTCGAGCCCTATGTTTTTACGCTACCGGTAAACATGAAAATAGAAAAGGCTTTACATCTTATCAAGAGTAGTAAAGCAGTTGTCAAACCACACGTCTTTGTCCTCGATGATGAGAAAAAACTTGTCGGATACCTGGAAGTGAATGAGTTGATCACAAATGATCCAAATAGAACCATTCAAACAGTCATGAAAAAGGTTCCACGAACAGTCTTTGCAGATATGAATGCAAAGGATCTACTTGAAAATTGGGATCATGCATTCATTGATTTGCCAGTAGTGAAAGTAAATAGAGAATTTATTGGGACCGTGTCAAGGGTCTCTTTAGCAGAATTTAAATCCAGCAAAGCAACAATAGACAACTCGGCTATAAAAGCAGGGAATGCTTTGGGTGAGTTATTTACAATCGGGCTGACTAGCCTGCTAGGGAGTGCGGAATCAAACCTAAAACCTTAATTGCCAAAAGCTATGGAACTAACAGAGATCAAAAGTGGGCTAGTAGATAAATACATTCAATTATTTCCAGCAGAAGTGGCAGCAACGCTCAATGCTTTCACCTCAGAAGAAATAGTAGAATACCTTAAGGATCAACCACTAGATGTTTCAGAAGAGATACTAAGCAACCTTAGCCCTGACGTAGTGGCCAATGTAATAGAGAGCATGGAGGAAAGCATCTTTTTATCGCTTTTCGATGCAATAGATCCATACTTAGCAGCAAAACTATTATCACGTGTCAAATCATCCCTTTTAGAAAAAAGATTAGGGCTACTTTCAGAAAAAAAATCAAAAAGCATTCGGGAAATGCTTTCCTACCCACCTCAGGCTGCTGGCTATTTGATGGATACCCGAATCATCACGTTCCAGTCACAGAATACGGTAGATCAAGTATTGAACAAACTGAGATCGATTGGGGATAAGAAAATGGTGAATATCTATGTCACCGATAACAAAGGGAGGCTTCTTGGAAAAGTATTCATTCAAACCATCGCCATATCAACACCGGAAATGACATTGGCAGAATTGGTGGTCCCATGTGAAAGTGTGTCCGTAATGTCACCGGCGGAAGAAGCTGTGAAGCTCTTTGAAGAAGGGAAGATTATCAACCTTCCTGTAGTAGATATTGACAATCATATATTGGGAATTATTCGCAATAGTGCGTTGATAGCAGCTACCCAAAAAGATGCTTCTGAAGACGTACTAGCCATGTTTGGTGCAGGTAGAGAGGAAAGAGCATTATCAACTCCTTTGTTCGCTGTAAAGAAGAGACTGCCCTGGCTTCAGATTAATCTTGCAACAGCATTTCTGGCAGCTTCGATTGTGGGTGCTTTTGAGGAAACCATTGCTCAGGTTACTGTCTTAGCCGTATTTCTACCAGTGGTTGCCGGGCAATCAGGTAACACCGGATCGCAAGCACTAGCAGTTACTATGCGAGGACTCGCTTTAAGGGAAATACAAACGAGTCAATGGTGGAAGGTGGCTCGTAAAGAAGTGGCGGTGGGTTTTATTAATGGAATAGCTGTAGCACTTACTACATCAATCATAGCCTATTTCTGGGCCTCTTCCTTTGGTATTTCTTTGGTCATTGGAACCTCCATGATACTATCGATGGTCATAGCCGGATTCTCCGGAGCAGTGGTACCTATTGTCTTAAAAGCTTTTGGGCAAGATCCCGCTCAGTCTTCTTCTATTGTTCTTACTACGGTCACAGATATCATGGGATTCTTAAGTTTCCTTGGCTTAGCAACCTTACTCGGATCCGCTCTAGGCATATTTTAAATAAATCAAATTACTAATTCAAAACTATAAACTATGAAAATCGCAGTTCTTTCCAGAAACCCTAAACTCTACTCAACCAGACGATTGATTGAAGCAATCGAAAAAAGAGGCCATGAAGCAATGGTAGTGGATCATCTAAAGTGTGACATCATAATGGAAGATTCAGGGCCTGTGATTTATTATAAAGGAGACAAACTTGATAATATAGATGCTGTTATCCCAAGAATTGGAGCTTCAGTGACCTTCTATGGAACCGCTGTAGTTAGGCAGTTTGAAATGATGAAAGTTTTCACAGCTGTTGAGTCACAAGCGATCACAAGGTCAAGAGATAAATTGAGAAGTCTTCAAATTCTGTCACGTTCGGGTGTCAGAATGCCTAAAACAGCATTTACGAATAGCAGCAAGGAGGAAAATAATATCTTGAAACATATAGGGCAAGCTCCGGTGGTTATTAAACTGCTTGAAGGAACTCAGGGCTTAGGAGTTATGCTAGCTGAGACAGATAAAGCAGCAAAATCAGTGGTAGAAGCTTTCGATAGCCTCAAGACACGGGTTATTTTACAAGAATTCATCAAAGAGGCAGGTGGTGCTGATATACGTGTATTTATTGTAAATGGCGAAATCGTAGGAGCAATGAAAAGACAGGGGAAAGAAGGTGAGTTTAGATCCAATCTTCATAGAGGTGGACAAGCCAATTTAATTGAATTGAGTGCGAAGGAAAAAGAGACTGCTCTTAAGGCAGCTGAAAGTATGGGACTAGCGATTGCCGGTGTGGATATGCTGCAATCCGAACGTGGACCTTTAGTGCTGGAGGTTAATTCCTCTCCTGGTTTAGAAGGAATAGAAAATGCTACCGGGGTTGATATTGCGGGAAAGATTGTTGAATACATTGAGTTGAACCAGAATAAGTAACGACAACTAAAAGATAAGTAAAGCTTAATGGAAGATTTTAAAATAGCTGGTCAGATTATTGAATCTGGGAAAGACAAACAAATTCTGGCCACTATCTCTCGTCTACCAACAAGAACACAAATTGATATACCCATAGTGGTTTCGCGTTCCAAAAAGCCGGGCCCAACTCTCTTGCTAATGGGAGGAATGCATGGAGATGAAATTAATGGGGTAGAGATTGTTAGGCGAATAATTAGTCAAAAACTTCATAAAGTTGAAATCGGAACGACTATATGTATCCCAATCTTAAATGTTTATGGTTTTCTCAACTTCTCCAGACAAGTACCAGACGGGAAAGATGTCAATCGCTCATTTCCTGGAACAAGAAGTGGTAGTCTGGCGAGTCAGATCGCATTCCATTTTAGGAATGAAATTCTACCGCTGATAGATTTTGGACTTGATTTTCACACCGGAGGATCACGCATCAACAACTTTCCACAGATAAGGGGTCAAATGGATGTAGCGGAAAATCTTAAGTTGGCAGAAGCCTTTGGCGCTAAATACATCATCCATTCACCTTTTCGAGAAAAATCCTTACGGAAGGAGGCTGCCAAACGAGGAAAACATATTCTTGTGTATGAAGCAGGCGAATCCCAACGCCTGAGAAAAAACTCTATCGACGAGGGTGTAAATGGGGCTTTAAGGGTCATGAAGTATTTAGGGATGAGAAAAGAAGCCCCTGAACCTGTTCACCAAAGCATTCGCATCAGTTCATCTTCATGGCTTAGGTCAAAAGCCGGAGGGTTATACTACTCTTTTGTTCGCCCAGGAGAAATAGTCGAAAAAGGACAAAAAGTAGGAATCATTGCTGGGCCTTTTGGTGAATTCGAAAAAAGTGTCAAAAGCCAGTTTAATGGACATATCATCGCTGTGAACAATAACCCTGTGGTGAATCGAGGAGATGCACTCATGCACATTGGGAGAAACTGAAAATATCGCATCATAAGAATATTCTAACAATCATTTTAAACCATAAACGAAAAAAATCATGTCAAACATTTTATCAAACGTAGTTAACGGAGTAAAAGGTGGAGTAAAAGGAGCCTTATCCGGAAGTGCAGATTTAGGAAGTTCAATTGTTGGGTCTATAAAGGATCTGGCAATTACAACAATCAAAAGTACTTCAGATTTAGTAGTAAAGGGTATTCAAGTGCCAGCATCAATAGTGCAAGGAGCTTTTGAAGGAGTTGCGGCTATAGGAACTAGTACGATCAAACTAGTGAAAGGCATAGTAGAGGGAGCTGTTCAGGGATCAATGAGTGCTGGAGTAGAGCAAAAAGATGCTGTACAAGGCTCAGTAAATCAAGCACTTCATGCTGGAATGGAATTAGGAATTGATGTTGGAGAAGTTGCTGTGGAAGCTGTCAAAGGATCTATAAGTGGTGTTAAGCAGGTTGGTGGTGATACTGTAGAGGCTACAAAGAATTCAATTCTTGCAGCACTTGAAGCAGCAAAAGACATTGGAGGAGAAGCTGCGGATTCTGTAAAGAAATCTCTTAGAGAAGGAGTCGATGGAGCTGCAGATATACTGAATGAAATAAAAAAATAATTTAAAACAACCATAACTACAGCTTAATCCTCATCTAGGACCAGGTTTTAATATCAAAAAAGAAAATGCAGAAAAAAGTAATTGGCGGTGTAGATAAAGTTGATTTACCTCACTTTAACCTTTATGACATTGAAGCAAAGATTGATACAGGAGCAAATAGGTCAGCGATTCATTGTCGCGATATTGTAATTATCGAAAATAATGATTCTATGGAACTAAGCTTTCATATCCCCCTTGACAATAGTAAGGGGGATAATGTGTTTCAGACCCAAGATTTTTTTGAAAAAAAGATACGAAGCTCTAATGGACATTCAGAGAAAAGATACATCATTAAAACAACCGTAATTCTGTTTGGAAGAAAAATCCAAACATCTTTCTCTCTCACAGATAGAACTGAAATGAATTATCCAATACTGTTGGGGCGAAAACTTCTTCAGTCCCGATTCATAGTTGATGTGGAAGAGGAAAACCTCTCATTCAAAGCTAAATAAAATCTCTCGCAGGGTAAGGATTGTGACTTTTTTGAAATGAAGAAGTCTTAATAGTTATAGAAAATTTATTGATGAAACTAACATACGAAGTGAAGGTTCTTTCCTTCGAAGAAGTCCACGAATTACCTGATTCCTGGAGCAGTGAGGAATTTAAAGAAATTCTGGAAAGCGCTGATTTTGAAGACCTAGATAAGCTTGATTCAGATGAACTACGGCATTATACAATCATGGCATTGCAAGAACTTGAAGCAGATGAAGCGGCGGTACTAGTGTTAAGTTTCAAACTAGGCAACAAGCTAAGTGCAGGTCAAATACAAAATCTATCATACGAAATGATGGATGAGATACTGTGGGAAGAGTACACAGATATCAATCTTCATAAAGAACTCTATGATTGTGCAGTTTTATTGAAGTGGTCATTTCCTGGCCAATTTCCGGAGACTGATGCAGTAAAATGTGTGATAGAGGTGGTGGCAAAAGAAAATGAACCTTTAGCAAAAGTAGATAATACCTTTTTGGCAAGATTACTTGCGAATGGTATGGACGATCATGCCGTGATCAATAGGCTATTTGACGAGCAGGTTGATGGCAAGCCTTTTCCTGAGTCAGAGGGAATTATTTGGCATTTTGATTCAAAGATAGATTCAGATAAAACCACTATTACCATCTATTCATCGAGCTATTGGCTACATTCAATGGATGAAGTGGATCGCTATACTTCAACAGCAATTTCAAATCACGAACAAACCTAAACTTCAATGGAAGCAGGACCTAACTATACAATGGACGGAATCAAAATTGGATTGACCGTCATCTTTATTATTCTAAATGGATTTTTTGTAGCAGCGGAGTTTGCATTAGTCAAGCTTACCAAAAGTAAGATCAAGAAAATGATTAGAGAAAAGCAGCCTTTTGCTACAACTGCTATGTGGTTATTCAAGCGTCAGAATCTTGCACTCTCAGCATGTCAGCTTGGAATTACCATGGCATCACTTGCATTAGGCTGGATAGGTGAACCTGCCATTGCTAACCTGATCACCCCTCTAATACATGACCTTGGTATCAATTCGGAAAACGTTGTTCATGGAATTGCCTTTACAATCGCCTTTACTACGATCACAGCATTCCATATTGTAATTGGAGAGCAAGTCCCTAAAATCTATGCAATCAGGAAGCCTGTCCCCGTTTTTTTAGGCTCGGCATTGCTATTGAAAGGATTCTATATGGTGCTATATCCATTTATGTATGTTCTAAATGGCATCACGAATGTCATTCTCAGACGGCTTGGAATTGATGAGTCTGATGAGCATGACACCCCACTTTCCGAAGAAGAAATTCAGGCTTCTTTGAGTATAGCCTACGCCAAAGGAGAACTGACAAAAAATGAGCATCGTTTACTCAATGCAGTTTTCAAATTTGACGATACAGTGGCTAAGCAAATTCTTAAACCCAGAAACGAAGTAGAATTCCTTGATGTCAACGATTCATTTCTCAAGAACCTTGAGTTTGCACGAGCATCACGGCACACCCGCTTCCCTTTATGTGATGACTCCCTGGATAAAGTTTTGGGAGTAGTCCATATAAAAGACATTGTAGGGTATAATCAAAATGATACCGTAGATCTGAAAGAAGTAGCTAGGTCTTCCATGATGGTTCCCGAAAACATCTTGCTTAGCAAACTGCTACAGGAGTTCAGAAGTGCACGTCAGCACCTTGCTTTTGTCCAAGACGAATATGGAACAGTTTTGGGGATTGTCACACTGGAAGACTTATTGGAAGAATTGGTCGGTAGTATGCAAGATGAGTTTGATATTGAAGAGCCTGAAATTGTCGAACAAAAAGACGGTAAATTCATTGTGAATGGAGATGTCCAAATTGATGATATCAACGAGCGATTCAAACTCAACCTTAGCGCAGAAGACGCAGATACCCTATCAGGACTGATTGTGGAAAAAGAGGGTCATAAATTGGAGAAGAATAAAAAGATCGAACTAGATGAAGGAGTTCAAGTAGAAATTCTCGAAATAAATGGGATTAGAGCTGTTAAGGTTCGCATTGAAATTGAGAAAAAAAATGATAACGATCATTGATAATCTTTTGGCCATTTGCAGGATTACTCAAAAAATATTTCACTCTATCCTGTGACTTTTAATAGGAGATTAAGTCATAAGAATAGTAATGACCAGACAAATATATCATGAAAAGAAAATAAGCAAGCTAGCGCTTGAATTGAATTTTCTAATTTCTGTTTTACAGAATAGAACTATCCAGATCGGTGACGGAATAAAAAAATTATACTTCAAAAGGATTGATGCCATCAAACAAGAAATGATTTCACTAGGATTAAAAGAAAAGTGATTTGTAAGTAAATCAGCCATTGTAGATGAACGTATTCAGTCAAAAAAATACCAATATGAAACTAGAAAAACTTATCCCTAATTTGATGGTAGAGGATATTTCCCTTACCCTCAACTACTACCATGGAGTCCTTGGATTTGATACAGTGAGTACTTGGCCAGAATCGGGTGAAGAATTTAGGAAAGCCAAAGTAAAAAAGGGAAATGTAGAAATCATGTTTCAAAGTGAAGAAAGCCTCAAAAAGGAGATACCCGAATTACGTCACGATGATCCTGCTGGAGGACTGACACTAGTTATTATGGTGACTGATATTAGCGAATTCTACAATCACCTATATTCATCTTTAGATGTAGTTGTTACATTGAAAGATACACCTCAAGGCATGAGACAGTTTACAGTGAGAGATGTCAATGGCTACTACCTCACATTTGCAGAGCCACTAGAGAACATAGGTGAATAATTAAGACCGAACTTATATAGCTTATTCCAGCTTTTCGTCTTCTGTAAGCAGGTTGGCGATTGACTTACTGGTTGATTAGTTTCTTGGCAAGGATTCTTATGTTTGAATAAAGCCTTAGCATCATTATAGAAGAAATAAAACCTTGGGGAATTTGTAATCTACCAGATTGTGGGAGTTTAATGAATCGGGGTTTAGTGAAACACTTTTAAAACGCAACTAATCATAGCGCTCTTATTTCATTAACTCATCCCATTAAATGATGTTAATTGAACTCAAATCTCCCCTCTCGAAGGTGTTTTCAATTTGGACTTTATGTAGAAGCTATACAAGGATTGAATCTTGAAAGATAGATATGTACTTAATTAACATGACCAATAGACCTGAGGAAGCGACACATCACCCCCACATGTTCGGAACATGTGACATCAAATTCAGTTTATTTTTACTGCTATATTGTAGTTGATGGCTGATGATGATTTTAAAGTAGTTGGAAGAATTTTTCTTAATTAATATTTCTCGGCACTCACAGTAGAACAGATAAAATAAGACTTGAAAATACGAATGAAAAAGTATTCATACATTGATACAGTACAGATTTTTACCTTGACCTTAATACTGGGTCTTACGATATCATGTACTACAGCAGAAAGGTATACTTATGACTTTGAGAACCCAGAGCTCACTGCCTTAGAAAGGTCGCAAAGTTTGGTGGCTGAAATGACTCTGAGCGAAAAAGTATCTCAAATGAAGTATGATGCACCCGCCATACCGCGTCTTGATGTGCCGCAATATAATTGGTGGAATGAATGCCTGCATGGAGTGGGTAGAGCGGGAGAGGCTACTGTTTTCCCTCAGGCTATAGGTATGGGAGCAACATGGGACAGAGAATTGATGATGAAGATTGGAGAAGCGATCTCTGATGAAGCTAGAGCAAAACACCATCGTTTTATTAGTGAAAACAAAAGAGGAATTTATCAAGGATTAACTTTTTGGACGCCCAATATCAATATTTTCCGCGATCCTAGATGGGGTAGAGGACAAGAGACATATGGAGAAGATCCTTTTCTAACGAGTAGAATGGCGGTCAATTTCATCAATGGCTTACAGGGGAATGATGAGAACTATCTAAAAGTAGTGGCTACTGCTAAGCATTTTGCAGTGCATTCAGGACCAGAAAAATCCAGACACGAGGATAATTATCAAACCTCTAATAAAGACTTATACGAAACGTACTTACCAGCTTTTGAGGCAACAATTAAAGAAGCAAATGTGCAGTCCATCATGTGCGCATATAATCGTTATCGAGACGAGGCATGCTGTGGAAGTAATTTGTTATTGGATTCAATTCTTAGAAAAAATTGGAAATTTAAGGGTTACGTGGTTTCAGACTGCTGGGCAATCAATGACTTCTATATACCTGAAAGACACGGAGTTTCTAATAGTCCTGAAGAAGCTTCTGCACTGGCAGTGAAGCAGGGGACAGATTTGAATTGTGGAAGCACATTTGATCCCAACCTATCGGAGGCGGTACTTGCAGAGATGATTGATGAAGGAGAAGTCGATAAAGCGTTAGTTCGATTGATGACAGCCAGGTTTAAGCTTGGAATGTTTGATGATCCTTCGTTAGTGACATATTCGAAAATTCCGTATGACGTAGTACGAAGTAGTAAACATGCTGCTCTCTCCTTAAAAGCAGCTAGAGAATCCATTGTATTACTTAAAAATGATGAGAACATGCTGCCTCTGAGTAAAGACTTGCAAACAATTGCGGTTATTGGACCTAATGCCGATACGCGCCAGGCATTGTTAGGAAACTATCATGGGACCTCTACGAACAATATCACTCCATTGATGGGTATTCAGAATAAGCTTCCAAATGCAAATATTTTGTATGAGAAAGGATCTTATATCGCCGATGGATGGCCACTTCTAACGCCTATACCAAACGAAAACTTACAATCAGAAGGTAACACAGGATTGAAGGGAAAATACTACGCCAACAGCAACTGTGGAGGTGAGCCGTCTATGGAAAGAATAGATGAAGAAGTGAATTTTACTTGGGTAGAGAGACCAATGGCTCAGGTCAAGTCAGACACGTTTTCTGTTCGATGGGAAGGGCAACTGATAGCTCCGAAAAGTGGCGAATATCGCTTAGGTCTTAGGGCATGTAATGTGGGTAAGATGTATCTCAATGGCGAACAGGTGATTGAGTTTAAAGACGATCATCAACCGTCTATGAAATACTATGATATCATCCTAGAAAAAGATAAGCCTATTGATATACAAATAGACTATTCCAATTTTCATACAGATCCACAAATACAATTATTATGGGCCAAGTTGGGAGAAGATTTGCTATCACCTGCTTTGAAGGCGGTGAAACAGTCAGATGTAGCAATCCTGTTTTTAGGACTCAGTCCTGACATAGAGGGTGAAGAAATGCCAGTTGTATTAGAAGGATTTGATAAAGGAGACCGGTCTGATATTCAATTGTCCAAGACTCAACGTCAGCTTTTAAAAGCGGTAGTGGAAACAGGTAAGCCTGTGATTGTGGTATTAATGAATGGTAGCGCACTTGCCGTGAACTATGCAGCTGAAAAAATCCCGTCCATTGTTGAGGCATGGTATCCAGGAGAGTTTGGAGGAAATGCAATAGCAGATATACTCTTTGGAGACTATAATCCATCAGGAAAACTTCCGGTTACTTATTACAAATCAGTAGCGGATCTCCCTGATTTCAAGTCTTATGACATGACAAATAGGACATACAAGTACTTTAGAGAAGAACCTCTTTTTCCATTTGGACATGGACTTAGCTATACCAATTTTACTTATGCCAATTTGGAGATTCCTTCAATTTTAGAAAATGGAAACCCTTTGCAAGTGAGAGTAGAGGTATCCAATATAGGTGAAGTGGCAGGTGAAGAAGTGATTCAAGTTTATTCTAAATATGAAGAATTATATGACAGCCCAAATCAAACGTTAGTGGCTTTTCAAAGAGTGAAACTAGCGCCAGGAGAAACCAAGAAGGTAATCATAGAAGTAAGAGAAAAGGAACTACAAATCTTTAATGCAGATGGCAATCCATCATCAAATCCTAAGAAGATGATTATAAGTGTAGGAGGTAAACAACCTGGTTTTTCAGGAATCAGAGATGCTAAGAGTACCCAAGTGTTGATGAAGGAAATAAGTATAAAATAAAAACATTCTCATGACCCGAAGGTCACAGACGGCCCACCACAGTGGTTCGAGCGACCCACGCCGGGTCTTTGTCCTCCCTACTATACTAGACAGCCTTAGAGAAATCTGAGGCTTTTTGTTTAATTTGAAGAGAAGCCTGTCCCATGCTTGATAAAAGAAGTCTTGTCCACGCTATTTGCGAAATCGATGTTATTCATTCCTTTTGAAAAGGTAATAACGATAAAGGTTTCAATAATTACTTGTGTATTAGAAAGAAATACCAAGTTTTTATAAAGAAAAAACACCCCTACATAAAACCTTATTCGCTGCTATAAAAGCTATCCATACCTTCATATAAGTTTTAATCGAACATATAGAAAAGGTACACATAGCAGAATGATTCACCCAGCTCTTGAATACATATGTACTGAACTTTCTAATTACATCAAGGTAAAAACCGAAGATGAAACTGGTAGTGAGAAAAAAGTCACTCTTGCGAACCTAGTAAAACAGGATGGCAGTATTGATCATTTGCCGGAGGATAAAATTCTATGTTCCTTGATAAATGTAGAGGAGGAGAAGATTACCAATCATCAGGCATTTAAGTATGTGGAAAGTGAGAATGGATATGTAAAGCGTAACGCTGATATAAATCTTAACCTCTACATACTCTTTGTTAATCATTTCAAACACTATGTAGAAGCACTTAAATCACTAACACATATTGTTAGTTTTTTTCAACAAGAAAGGGTTTTTACACCAGGCCTTATTCAAGGATCAGTGACGATACAAGCCAGACTAATTTTTGAATTACATACACCGAGTTTCGAGCAAATCAATCAACTGTGGGGAGCTCTGGGTGCTAAGTATGCCCCTTCCCTGATATACAAGATGAAGATGATCACCATTACCTCTGATCATGATCTGGAGCAAGTGGGTATCATAGGTGAAGACAAGATTTTGGTTGGATCGCGAAATGCATCCCCCTATGGATCACAAGCTTCTTTGGATGATTTAAAAGAAGGAATGATTCAGGAGACTTTGGATAGGGAAACTGAAGAAATTAAGTAAAAAATATACAACCAATTAAAAACGAATAGACAATGGCGTCAACGTACAAAACACCCGGAGTATACGTAGAAGAGATTTCTACTTTTCCGGCATCTGTGGCCCAGGTAGAGACCGCCATTCCGGCCTTTATCGGGTACACGGAAAAAGCAGATGATGAAGGTGAAGATCTCACTTTAAAACCTACACGAATAGGTTCCTTACTGGAATATCAGGAGCTGTTTGGTGGTTCTCAAAAAGTAGAATATCAAGCGACAGTTGAACTGGATGGGGATGTGAAAATTGACACAGTTAAACCTCTAAGTTATTTACTATTTCACCACTTGGAAATGTTTTTTAATAATGGAGGTGGAGATTGTTACATTGTTTCCATTGGAGGTTACAATGCTGAAGGAACAATATCTAAAGGTGATTTTGATGAAGGATTGAAGGAATTAGCTAAGGAAGATGAACCTACCATTATTCTTCTTACTGATGCGATCAATCTAACAAGTATCAATGAGTATTATGCCTTGGCTCAAAATTCTGTAGCTCAGTGCGCTAATCTTCAAGATAGGTTTGCAGTACTGGACATCCATGGCGAACCTGGTGATGATACCGTTTTAGCATTTAGGAACGGAATGGGTACTCAGGATCTTAAATATGGGGCAGGTTATTATCCCAACCTAAAGACGATTCTGAAAAAACGAATTGATGAAAGTACGCTGACAGTAGAAGGTGTGGGTGATGCGAATTCCGCTGAATTTGATTATACAATTCCAGGTGCCATTGAGGTGATTTTTACGATACCAACTCCAATTGAGACTGTACCAGATCCAACTCCCGAAGATCCCAGCAGAACTGTTGATAAGGTTTATTCACCTAAAATCAAAATCAATGTAGGAACCGTGGCTGGTGATAAGAAAGCAGATTTTACAGTAGAAAGGACCAATGAACTAGATCAATTAACAATAACTGTTGAAAAAGGGACAACTGGGAAAGAGGTGGTGACGGACTGGGCAGGGTTTACGGAGAAAGGTACTTTTCTAATTAACGAATTGGGTGAGGGAGATTCGGTGGTCAGAAAATTAGATACAACACTAGTAGCTTCAGATGTTACGCTGGCAACACTAAAAACCTCAAGAACCTCTCTATACAATAAGATCAAAAAAGAGTTGGATAAAGACACAGTGGTAATTCCTCCAAGCGGGGCTATTGCTGGTATTTATGCCGCGGTAGATGGTGATCGGGGGGTGTGGAAAGCACCAGCCAATGTCAGCTTGAATGGAGTAATTAAACCTACACTTAAGATCGATGACAAAGACCAGGAAAGCCTGAATGTGGATGTGAATGGAGGGAAATCCATCAACGCCATCCGATCATTTGTTGGCAAGGGAACACTTGTTTGGGGTGCGCGTACACTGGCCGGGAATGACAATGAATGGCGGTATGTACCTGTTCGACGCTTTTTTAACATGGTCGAAGAATCGGTTAAGAAATCTACCCACTGGGCGGTATTTGAACCCAATGATGCCAATACCTGGATCAAAGTCAAATCAATGATAGAAAACTTCCTGACCGGACTATGGAGAGACGGAGCGTTGGCGGGATCATCGCCAGATCAAGCCTATTTTGTCAATGTAGGTCTTGGTACCACAATGACGGCTCAAGATATCCTGGAAGGTCGCATGATTATAGAAATTGGAATGGCAGCCGTGCGTCCTGCCGAATTCATTGTCTTGCGATTTTCTCACAAGCTCCAGGAAGCATAAATAAATACTCAATAATTAAAAACTAAACTTATGGCATATCCAATACCAGCTTTCCATTTCGAGGTTACCCTTGGTGGTAGCGCTATCGGGTTTTCGGAAGCTTCCGGACTCACAGTTGAAAATGATGTAATAGAATATAGAGATGGATTCAGTCCGGAGTTCACCAAAATTAAATTGGCAGGATTAAAGAAGTACAGCAATATCACACTTAAGAGAGGTATTGTTGAAGATTCAGGGAACAATGAGTTCTTCAAGTGGATCAAAACTACAAGCATGCGGAAAACTGAGCGAAAGGACCTTACCATTAGTTTGTTGAATGAGGATCACGCACCGGTTATGTCCTGGAGTATAAAAAATGCCTGGCCAATCAAGGTTGAAGGTCCAAGCCTGAAGTCTGATGATAACAATGTCGCCATAGAGTCGATAGAGTTGGCTCATGAGGGTTTGACACTAGTTTAGATTTAGCTAGATGAGTATCTATTTCCCACCGACCTCTTTCTACTTCAAAGTCGAATTTACTGATATTGGGAGTTCTTCGAAGGATTTACGCTTTCAGGAAGTGTCAGGACTCTCGGTAGATGTTGAGACAGAGGATTTCAAGGAGGGAGGGGAAAACCGATTTGTGCATAAACTACCAGTAAGGACCAAATATTCAGACCTTACCTTAAAACGCGGGCTGTTAACAGACTCAAAGGTGATCAAGTGGTGCAGGAAAGCCATTGAGGATTTCGAGTTTAATCCGATAGATATCAATATCACATTGCTCAATGAGGAGGGAGAACCTATTAATATGTGGGCAGTGCATCATGCCTATCCCGTTCACTGGTCAATATCCGATTTCAATAGTATGGACAGTAAGATATCTGTCGAGACCATTAAGCTTCACTACAATTATTTCAAGGTGATCAATGGAGCTTCTGCTCCTTTGACGGCATTTGGAGATAAGCTGAAGCAAGTAAAGAAATTGAAACGTAAGGTCGATGAGGGGTACAGTATTTACAGCAAAGTCAAACGTTTCGCGAAAAGATTTTAAAACCATGCCACTAGAAATACGAGAATCCATCATTCGCATCAACGTTCTGGATAAATCCAATAGTGAAGAAGATCCTGAGAAGAATAACTATGAATTGGATGCGGATTTAATAATAAAAGAATGTGTAGAACAGGTTTTAGAACTTCTTAAAGAGCAAAACGAAAGATGATTACAGGAAAGCTGCAGAAACTGAAAATGGTGGCCTACAAAGACAATAGCTATAAAGATAAGCTAGGAACACATGAAGTGCTGTTTAACCCAGATCAACTGGAAGATTTCATTGAAATCCAGTACGATAAGAAGAACCGCAAAAAAGGAAAAAGCACGAATTTCAAATACGTAGGAACGTCATCCACTAAGTTTAAGTTGAACCTCTTGTTTGATGGGACCGGCATTTATGGTGTTGGTAAGGATGTAAAATCACAAATAAAGGATTTTAAAGAGCTTACCGTAGATCTAAAGGGTGAGACCCATAAGCCACCAACAGTAGAAATTATTTGGGGAGACTTTCTATTCAAAGGATTACTCACTTCATTGAAGTTGACCTATACGCTTTTTAAAGCAGACGGAGCGCCTTTGAGGGCAAAAGGGGAAGCTACCTTCCATAGTAGTTTAACGGAAAAAGAGAGAGTACTTAAAGAAAATACTAATTCTCCCGATCTAACCCATACACGTGTGGTGAAAGCAGGAGATACCTTGCCCTTACTCACCAAAGAGATATATGGGAAAGAGTCGTACTACCTGGAAGTGGCCCGGTTCAACAAACTGAAAAACTTTCGTATGCTCACTCCTGGGACCAAACTTTATTTTCCACCATTAGATAAAGCTTCATGAGTATTTCCAGAACACTACCAATTGAAACACCTACTGACCTTATCACTTATACCATCTTGATTGAAGGGGAGAAAATAAAACCGGAGCATAATGTGATTGGAATTTTCACAAGTAAATCCGTTGGGAAAATACCAACCGCGAGGCTCATACTTGATGATGGTAGTATTCCAGAAGAAGATTTTGAACTGAGCAGTACGGATACTTTTTTACCAGGCAAAAAAATAGAAATTCAGGTAGGGTATAACTCAGAAGATCAACCACTTTTCAAAGGAGTTATTGTCAAGCACGGTGTTCGGGTCAAAAATGGAAAATCTTCGCAACTGGTTCTCGACTGTAAGGATGAGGCGGTAAAAATGACGATCGGTAGGAAAAACAATCTGTTTTACGAAAGCAAGGACAGTGAGATCATAGAAGAGATCATTGGCACCTATGGGTTGACATCCGAAATTGAGCCGACAACAGTCAGCCATACTGAGATGGTCCAATACAATGTATCGGATTGGGATTTTGTTATGCTACGAGCAGATGCCAATGGTTACTTAGTGATGGTGAATGATGGTAATGTGGTGCTAAGCAAACCAGATACTAGTACAGAACCTAAGTTAGGACTATTGTATGGTGAAACGATAAAAGAATTCGAGGGAGAGATCGATGCAAGAAATCAATTTGGTGCCATTAAAAGCTATTCCTGGGATGCAGCTTCTCAATCGGTGCTGGAGATGGAAGGGACGAGTCCGGGACTGACAAAACCAGGGAATCTCAATGGGGAGTTGTCGGAAGTTATGGGTCTCGAAAGCCTGAATCTTTTTCATGGAGGCCAGATTGCAGATGCAGAAATGACCGCATGGGCTAATGGGCACTTTCTACGATCTGATCTATCACCTGTTCGAGGGAAGGTAATGCACGAAGGATTCTCTGATATAGAAGTAGGGGATATGATTGAGTTGGGCGGACTTGGAGACCGTTTTAATGGAAAAGCTTTTGTTTCCGGAGTTTCACATACAGTTAGTGAAGGCGATTGGAATACGGAACTCCAATTTGGACTGGACCCGGATTGTTTCACCCAAAAAGTAGACGTGAGTGCTCCTGCAGCTTCAGGGATCATACCCCCGATCAAAGGCTTACACATTGGTATTGTAACGCAATTATCAGGCGATCCGGATGGAGAAGAAAGAATACTGGTGAAGGTGCCACTTATCAATGATCAGGAAGATGGTATCTGGGCAAGAATGACTCATCCCGATGCAGGAAATAACAGGGGCTTAACCTTTTGGCCAGAGGTGGGAGATGAGGTGATCCTGGGTTTTCTGAATGATGATCCCAGAAATCCGATAATTCTTGGATCATTATACAGTAGTTCTGCACCACCAGCCATTGCCGCTTCAGATGAGAATCCTGAAAAAGGGATCATCACGAAATCAGAAATGAAAATAGTGATCAATGATGAAAGCAAAAGCCTTGAGATAAGCACACCATCTGGAAACCTACTTAGTCTAAGCGAAGAAACAAAGGGCGTGTTGATCGAAGATCAAAATGGGAATAAGATAGAGATGACAGCTGACGGGGTAACTATAGAAAGCGCCGCTGATCTGAAACTGGTGGCAGCAGGTGATCTGCTGATGGAAGGAACTAATATTGAGGGTGCTGCATCTGCCGAGTGGAAATGCGAAGGCGGGTCCGGGGCGGAATTCGCTTCCGGTGCAATTGCAGTAATTAAAGGGTCAATGGTACAAATAAATTAGCCATGGGAGCAGCCGCCAGAGTAGGAGATATGCATACATGCCCAATGACAACAGGTCCGGTACCACATGTTGGAGGTCCTATCAATCCACCAGGTGAGCCAACCGTGTTGATTGGAGGAATGCCGGCGGCAAGAGTTGGGGATATACTGGTGTGTGTAGGATCACCTGATACCATAGCAATGGGTTCGGGTACTGTCATGATCGGTAGTATGCCTGCTGCCAGAATGGGAGATACAACAGCGCATGGAGGATCTATTGTAGTAGGTTGTCCAACGGTATTAATTGGAGATTGAAAACAAATGGAACAGAATAATTCACTATTTCATGGAACAGGATGGTCGTTTCCTCCAGACTTTTCTCAGGGTACAGGAGTGGGGTTAGTCCATGGCGAGTCAGATATCAACGAAAGTCTGGAAATACTTCTCTCGACACAACCTGGGGAGCGAGTAATGAATGCCGATTTCGGTTGTGATCTCACCCCATTGCTCTATGAACCGCTTACCCTTACCCTTCAAACCATGATCAAGGAAATCATCGAAGTGGCCGTTCTCTATCATGAACCACGAATAGAAGTGTTGGACGTGACTTTTGAAGAGGTAGATGAAGAAAACGGACTGATCCTGATTGACATAGAATATAAGATCAGAACAACCAATTCGAGATACAATCTGGTTTATCCATTCTATAAAGATGAAGGAGCAAATTGATGAACAATAGAGTAGGACATAGTAGTAAAAAGATAAACACGGATGGAACCAGTCAGGGAGCCCGGTCAAGTAGATCACTTACACCTTCCTCTTTTTTAGTTGATGACAGAAGTGTTGATGACCTCATGGAATACGTAGAGAAGTATGCCGATGTGATCCAATACTACGACCAGCAAAACAGACCAAATGGTTCCTGGCGTTCTTTTTTTCAGGAAGAAGCTGGAGATCATCCACACTTTAAGCTTTTTAGGGCTTTTTTAGAATGTTTTAAGCATACACAAGCTCATTTAAACACGATTCCGAAACGACACCTTGACCTATACTTGGATAAGATCATTGGCTTTAACACTAAGAAAGCCATTCCGGATAAAGCTTATATCACATTTCAGCTTGCCAAGAATATCGGGATGCATAAGATACAGAAAGGGACATCTCTTCAGGCCGGAAAGGATAAAAACGGTAAGACGCTTTCATACAAAACAACTAAAGATATTGCCTTAAATCAGGCAATCATTGAAGAATCCAGATCCATTTTTATTGATTCGAATAATGGAGAAGTAGAATCAGGGAAAAAAATATTTTCTTCTATCAGAGAACTCCCTTCAGGTACCGAATGGTTTGCGTTTGGTAGCCCTCCATCTTTATCTGATCCAGATACGGTGATGGATAGAACAACGCTTGGATTTGCATTGAGCTCGCCACTTTTTTACTTGCAAGGAGGCCATCGAACGATTGAGATTAAGATTCAATGTGAAAAACAAGCTTCTGATAATCAATCGGAATGGTCGTTGGATCAAGGCAAACTTGAGCGAGCGCTTATTGTCACCTGGAGCCAGGAGGAAGATTGGTCATCCCCTTTGGAAGTAGATCTTGAAATCAATTTCGAACGTGAGATAGAATTAACTTTTCTGTTGGAATTGGGAGCAGATGATCCGGCTTTTGTAGTAAATGAAGAACTATTTATGAAAGAAGCTATTGCATCAAAATGGCCACTTCTCAAAGTACATATTAATCCGTCAATTGGCATACCTGACATATTCCAATGGTTAATGGTCAAAGAGATCCACATTGGGATCAAAGCTTCCTCTTTTCCGTATTTCACGCTTCAAAGTGACCATGGAAAACTGGACCCTTCCAAACCGTTTAACCCTTTTGGCCTTTCTCCCAAGATTGGTTCCTCCTTCTACCTTGGAAGCAAGGAAATATTTTCCAAATCCGTTTCCTCCGTTGATATAGATCTGGAATGGATGGAGTTACCCCCAGAAGGGTTTAAAGATCATTACCAGGCTTATGGAAAAGTTGATACATCAAGTTTTAAAATGGGCACTTCCATTTTAGAGAAAGGCAGTTGGCAGCCGTTGGCAGAAGGGGTGCCACTTTTTGAGGAAACACAAATAGAGAATGAGGGGACGGAGAAGAAAATAGTTGTGAACGAAAACCGGTCGATTGTGATGGGCCTCAGCGATCGACAGCTTATGCTGACTAATGATTATAAAGAGGAGATTTACCGATCAACTACTGTAGATGGCTTTCTTAAAATGGAACTGAGTCATCCAGTTATGCCAATGCAGGCATTTGGGCACAGCGAATTTGTGGGATTGAATACAGCAGCTATTCTGAGTCTTACCAATACTACGGATGATGATGGTGATTTGGCATTACCCAAGTCACCCTATACACCTATGGTTAAATCCATTCAATTATCCTACTCCGCTGAACAAAATATTTCGGTACATACGTCTAACGATGACGTACAATTTTTTTATCTGGAACCATTTGGAAATAAACAGGTATCGGTATCTCATGGGCTGCTCTTGTTTCCCGAGTACACAGAGCAGGGGTATCTGTTTTTAAAGGTAACAGGATTGAAGCCGCCCCAAAATTTTTCCATTCTGTTTCATATTGCAGATGGATCTGCTGATCCAAAGGAAGAGGCAAATATTGCCTGGAGTTTTCTGACAGAAAAGGGCTGGAAGAGTTTTTCGGCTTCACAAGTACTCTCCGATACAACAGAAAAGTTGCAGGTGTCAGGCATCATAGAATTTGAGATCCCGAAGGAGGCTTCTCAGTTAGCCACCCTAATGCCTGAGAGTGCCTTCTGGATCAGAGCCAATGTCACGAATTACAAGGCGGTAGGAAAATTCATTTCTTTAGGGACTCAAGCAGTCGAGGTGGAGTTTGTTGATCAGGAGAATGATCCGGATCATTTAAAACATCCGTTACCAAAAGACAGAATCAATAAGCTGGAAAATAAGGATTCGGCCATCAAAAAAATCTCACAGCCCTTTTCATCCTGGGGTGGAAAGATCAAAGAATCTGGAGATGATCTTTACATCCGGGCAAGTGAGCGATTGCGGCATAAGAACAGGGCAGTTACCACCTGGGATTATGAGCGGATTATATTGGATCGGTTTCCTTCTATCTACAAAGTAAAATGCTTGGGGCATACGAATCTATCTGGTGCTTATGCTCCCGGAAATGTGACACTTGTGGTTTTACCTAGAGTACTGAATCGTACAGGGGTCAATACGCTGGCTCCCAAAGCGACAGGCAAACTGCTTCTGGAGATCAAAAACTACATCAAGAACTATGTTTCTGATTGGGTGGATGTTACTGTACTCAATCCTGAATACCAGGAAATACGGGTAGAATTCAATGTAAGCTTTACTGTAGGCGTAGACAAAGGGTATCATTTACAATTGCTTAATGAAGAGATCATTGGGTTTCTGTCACCATGGATCACAGACTCTTCCAAGGAGATTGTATTTGGTGGGAAGATCTACAAGTCAGCCATTATTGACTTTATTGAGCGTAGAAAATACGTGGATTTTATTACTGACTTCAAATTCTTTTCAGTAGACAAGGAGGAAGGAATTAATAGAATGACGGTTACAAGAAAGGATTCGGATGAATCCGAGCCATTAGGCCAGATTGATTTTGAGGTATTTCTAGAGCCTGAAGTAGCCGAACCCAGGGATGCGAAATCCATTCTTATTTCAGCATCATCACATCAGATCAACATCGTAGATGGTAGTAGAGAACCTAAAGGAATTGGAACCATGGCAACAGAGGTAGAACTGCTAATCACATGAAGTCATGACTGATCGAGAAGAAAAAAGCAGAAACGAACTGAAAAGCTATTTTCAGACCGGTGAACGACCTAAGCACGAGCATTTTAGCTATTTGATAGAAGCATTTGTGCACAAAAAGGAGGACGGTATTCAGGTTCCGGAAAATGCAGAGAGCTCAATGGAGTTTGGTCGTGATGTCAGAGTGGGAAGTTTAGATGCTCCTAAAAATCTGGAATTGACGGGGAGGATTCAAACACAAGATAATTTGCTGACGATTGGAAAGATGGATGATGGATCGAAAGAGGCTTTTCAGTTGTCGGTACAAGGAGATTTGGTAGCAGAAAGCCTGTTGATAGGAGATCATCATTTTACAAAGGACCAACTTCAGATTAAGGGATCTGTCCATATCGGGAAAGCGGAAGCGAATGGAGAGTTGAATGTATTTGGACAGGTAAATGCAAGCCAATTGATCATCGGTTTATCCTCTGATGTAGTGTCAGAATTCAACAGTGCTGTGGTGTTTCATCAGCAGGTGGAATTGAAAAGTACAGATTCCACGTCATTATTTATAGTTGACGGAGAAATCAACGCAAAGAACTTGGTGGTAACTGATGTAGTTAGAGCCAGCAAACTGGAAGGTGAGCTGGAATGGACAAACATCAACGGAGTTCAAAACATTAGTATTCCAACTGGGGCCATCATTATGTGGAGTGGTTCTTTGGATCAAATTCCACATGGGTGGATTCTCTGTGATGGAGAAAATGGGACACCAGATTTAAGAGACAGGTTCATAGTTGGTGCTGGTGAATCTTATGAAGCGAATGCTACAGGAGGACTGAATAATGTGGCACTGAAGATAGAAGAGCTACCGGCCCATACACATAGTATAAGCAACTCAGGTAATCATAGACATAGCTATTCAAGAGGAGATAAAACAGGCGATGGAGCAAAAGGTAGTGGAGGAGCTTTAGATGGCCATACGACACAGGATAGTGAATATGCAGGAGCCCACTCCCATACTGCAGATAAAACTGGGAAAAACCTACCTCACGAAAACCGTCCACCTTACTATGCTTTGGCTTTTATCATGAAAATAGAAGAAAATGAGTAACACGACCATGTCCATGCGAGAAATATTAAAAAGCTATTTCCAAGTAGGAAAAAGGCCTACTGCCGAGCAGTTTGAACAACTGGTTGATGAGATGATTTCTCGCACTGATGATGAGATTTTTGTTGATGAGGTAACCAAAAATGTAGGCTTTGGCATTCAAAACCCATCAAATAAACTAGATGTTTCAGGAAGTGTGGCTATCGGGTCTAACTATGCTGGCAAAAAAGAAGTGCCCTATGTTAATAGTTTGATAGTAGAGGGCAGGGTAGGCATAGGGATCAAAAATCCAAAGGAAAAACTACATGTCGAAGGGACCATTGTAGCAAACGATCTTTATAGTGAGAATACAATTGAAGTACGGGACGGATTAATAATAGGTACTTCCTACGTTGACAAAAATGAAGATCCCAACAACGGACTTTTAGTAGAAGGAAATGTAGGAATAGGTACCACCCATCCAACCGAAAAGCTGGAAGTGAAGGGAGCAATTAAAGCAGAGAAAATTTCAATAAGTGGTGGTTTTAGTGTTGGAAATACCAATCAGGCAGAGCCAGGGACCATCAGATGGACAGGAGAGGATTTGGAGGTACTGAATATAAGTGGAGCATGGCAGTCTTTGACAAAAGGATCAGGTGAGAGCATGTGGGAAAGGACTGAAAAAGGAGAAACACGATTGCAAACGGAAAAAATAGCAATAGGAAAAAAAGAACCATCCAATACATTAGATGTATCAGGGAACCTGAGTGTAGGATTTCCTTCCAGTAGTACACAAGAAGCGCCAGCCAGCGGACTTCTGGTGAACGGAAATGTAGGAATAGGAAAATATCCAGACAAGGACGCAAAGCTAGATGTAAAGGGAGCGATCCATGCGAAAGCCATCTACGTCAATGGAGAGGAAATTACCCATGGAGAGAGTTCAAAAGTAAATCCAATATCAGAGCTAATATTACAAAATGACGAAGGTAGCTCAAAGCCAATAACTGATGGAACCTTAATTCCCATAAAGGAATTGTCCGGATCATTCATTTTGAAACTGTCTGTTCCTGAGGCAAAGAAATTAAATGATCAGAACCTTGAAGTTGTCTATTACGAGCCCTATCTGTTTCCGGTAGGCGTGACAATAGATCATAATATGCAATTACAGGAGACCCAATCTGGTTGTTCAAGTCCTTTGCAGCTAAACTATGAAAAGCAATTACTTGATGATTTCACTGTTGAAATCACTCTCTCCAAAAAGGTACTTGACTATATAAATGGAAAGTTAGATAAAGAAGCCGCAATAGAAATTGGAATAAATGGCAGTCAAATCATGCCTGAGCTGGCAAATACGACGATCAGCTGGAAAATAACTCCCGATCTTGAGTTTATTGAATCCTGGGGAGGAGTTGGTGACAATAAGAACGAGTCACTCTTAAGCTCTTGGGGTATTACTGTTTCGAAAAAGTCAGTATTTGTTGTGGATCAAATCTATCACAACATCAAAGAATATGATCTAAATGGACAATTTCTACGGCAGTATGGTAACTTGTTTATGCTTAGAGATGTATGGCATCATTTCCGAGCTCTTGCAATAGACAGTAATAAAAGGATTATAGCGTTGAATGACAATGTAATTCTATTGCATGACGCAAACGGCAGGCTTATTGATAAATATGAACGCAGAGGACTATACTTTGAAGGGTTAAGTATTGATCAATTTGATAACATTTATGTTTCAAGCCGTCGCACAGTCTATCAATTCGACAGTGAGTTAAAATCCCAAAAGACATTTGATATTTATAAATTCTTCCCTTTAGAAGAAGAAAGACACCTTAACTCCATTCACCTGAATAATGTAGCGGTAGATGCTGAAGGAAATGTCTATGCCTGTGAAAGGGAACTGTTTTTTAAATTCGATTCCGAAGGGAATCCAGTGAAATATTGGAAAATTGCTAATAGCTATCAACTACGGTTTATTACCTCACAAGATCCAAGCAATACCCATTTATATACAGTAAGTAATCGAAAAATAAACCGCTATGATTCGGAAGGGTTGCTGGATAGTGATTGGTCTGGCCTACTTCAAGATTTGTATGTCAGAGATGTTCGTGTTGATAATGACAACAATGTTATTGTATTGGAAGAGAATGGAGGGATTATCAAGTTAAATCCATCAGATGGTACGAGAGAACAGGTATGGACAAATGAGAATCAATTATTACAATCTCCTCAATTTTCCATTCCATGTGGCGATGATCAATACCTCCTATTTGATTCTGGTGGTCATCATTCTGAAAGAGGATTAAAAAAACTCAACCCTTCATCTAGTGAAATAGAGAAAATTTCTAAATATGCTGATGAACCCGGAAACTTTATCCATCCCCGGGGGATAGCAGTAAGCCAAAAAGGCCACATTTATGTGGCTGATATGTCTAATCATCGGATCCAGAAATTTAAGCCGGGTAAAAACCCTAAGTTCGAGACTATTGGATCCCAAGGTTCCGGACCAGGGCAATTCGAAAGCCCTGTAAGTGTTGCGGTTTCAACTGACCACAAATTGTATGTGGTAGATAGAGGTAATTCAAGGGTACAGATCTTTTCAGAAAATGGTGAGTTTCAAGGATACTTAAGGAATTCTAAACTTGATGAGATGGTCCATCATGATAGGTCAAGTATTGCTGCACGAACCAACGTCTATTTTGGTGATTATAGGAACAGGAGGATTTTGAAGTTTAGCCCCGCCGGAGAATTTATCAAGGAATGGAAAATTAGGGGTATCCATGAAGATGTAGACGAACTTCTACATCTAAGTTCAAGGGGCGGAATCGGACTCGCGCTTGACCATCAGGAAAATGTATACATATATAGTCAAGCTTTAGGATACCTGGAAATATATGATAATGAAGGTACATTAATCACCTCACTGGGAAGTCTTTTTAAGAAGGATCAATCCATAAATCATTTAACCAGTGGAGGTATCGCCGTAGACGATCAGCAAATGCTTTATGTATTAGATGCATTCCAAGTACAAAAATTCCGAAATAACCTCAAGAAATAAGTACCACTAAATGCAACCACCATGAGTACACTAAAAGGGAGAAATCGATTAAAAGACTACTTTGAAACAGGCAAACGGCCTACAGAAGCTCAATTTGCTGAGCTTATTGATTCATTCATTCATCAATCGGAAGATCAGGTCAATGTCCAAAAAGGAACCAATAACATTGGCATAGGTAAACAACCGTCTAGTGACAGTAAGCTGGATGTCAATGGAAGCATAAATGCTGAAGGTTTTTTTTTAAATGGTAAGGATGTCAGTCAGTTTGGAAAATGGGAAGAGGCGACCAATCCCTCCGATGTATATTATGCTCACGGAAAGGTCGGAATTGGAGTGTCAAACCCGACAAACCCGCTTCATATTCAAGATGAGAATGAAAGTATCCTTAAAGTGGAGACAACAAGGAATCGCTACAGCGCCAGACTGCATGTAGTGGCACCTGGTACTGACGGATACGTTGGAGCCTACAGCTCTAATTATGGTGATCCACAGCTAAATGGTAAAGTCGTACTCAATAGTTGGGATCGACCTGTTGCACTTCAAACAACGAATGCCGAACTGGAGTTTTGGACTGGGGGGCGAGAACAACTGACGATTACAAGAGAAGGCAATGTAGGGATCAATAATCCTGTGCCAAGGGAAAAACTTGAAGTAGAAGGAGGGATAAAGATCGGACAATCACGTACCAACCTACCAGGTACATTGAGATGGAACGGTCACGATTTCGAAGGAATGACCCATGAGGGATGGAAGTCTCTTACCTTTTACGAGTCTTCAGAATGGAAGCGAGCGGAACTGGGCAGAGGCATTTACGCAGATGAAAGCCAGGTAGGAATTGGTGCAAAAAGACCAGCTGCTAAGCTGACAGTCGAGTTGGAAAATGGGAAAGGTCCTGAACATCACCTTTCGCAAATTGGTAGCTACAACCTCTTGTTGAAATCCAACAAGACAACAGCAGGTACAATGGTCGGGATCGCATTGCATCCAGGGACGGATGATGAGCCTATTACCAATGTTTTTTCAGCGATCACAGGAAAAAGGGTCAACAATTACAGTGGAGAGATAGGTTTTGTAACGCAAAGTGGAACTAATAGAGGAGAAATCTCTCAAAAGATGGTTATCCGCCCTGGTGGCCAGTTAGGAATAGGGGTAGATACTCCTAAAGAAAAATTAGAAGTAGACGGAGCAATGACTTTAGGAAACACTCAAAATAATGCTTCAAAAGGAACCATAAGATGGACCGGAACAGACTTTGAAGGGAAAATCGGAAATCAATGGATATCCTTTACAAAATCAGATACTTGGACTAAAGGCTCAAACAATCGGGTCTATTATACTGATGGAAACGTAGGAGTAGGCCTAACAAATCCAAAAGAGAGACTAGAAGTAGATGGTGCGATCAAAATTGGAAGAAGTGCACTAAATCAACCTGGCACTATTCGCTGGACTGGCTCTGATTTTGAAGGCAGGACAACTGATGGTTGGAAATCCTTGACCGAAGGAATGGAAGGCGCTACCTCTTGGAAAAAATATGAAGATGACTTAATGTACTATGAAGGGAGAGTTGTTGTTGGGGGAGGATTTGCTCAGGCTAGCTTACATGTGCAAAACGGGGGATTGATCGTGGAGGGTGAAGGGTTTGCTACTGAAAAGAGGGGAGGTGGTCATCGCATGATGTGGATTCCTGAGAAGTCTGCGTTCCGAGCTGGTTATGTTACAGGAGATCGCTGGGATCCTGAGAATGTTGGATTTACATCGTTCGCTGCAGGTCATAATTCGCATGCTGCTGGAATGTATTCTGTCGCATTGGGATCCGGTAGTGTGGCTTCAGAGCAATCATCGATGGTTTTTGGCCACTTTAGTGAAGCATTTGGGCGGCAATCGTTAGCGATGGGTAATTCGTCAAAAGCGCATGGTTATGGAGCTGTTGCAATCGGTTCTCAAGTAAATGCAAATGGTACTAATTCCGTAGCGATAGGTTTTCGCTCCACCGCTTCAGGTAATTATGCAATGGTTTTGGGACGTGAATGTGTTGCTTCTGGTCCGGAATCAATAGCATTGGGTTATTATGCTACTTCAGAAGGAAGTTCCTCTTTTGCTGCAGGGAGCCGATGTACATCTTCAAACTTTGGTTCTGTTGCGATGGGTGTGAACAGCATCGCCAGTGGAAATTCTTCCGTTGCATTTGGACAAAACTGTGATGCAAGTATGGCTTATTCATTTGCAACAGGTCATAGATCTGAAGCAAGGGGGTGGGCATCTACTGCTATAGGCGAAGGGGTAGTGGCTACCACCCGATCCTCCCTAACCGCAGGAATGTATAATCAAATCAAAGGGCAGAATAGCGGAACTAGAGAAGATGAACCCATATTTATAGTAGGTAACGGAATAGATAATAATAAGCGTTCTAATGCACTCGAGCTCAATAGAAATGGGGATCTCTACATAGCCGGTACAGCCTACAATCAGAACCAGGATTACGCAGAGTATTTTGAATCAAAAAATGGGAAGCCTATACCTGTTGGCACTACGGTAGTATTAGAAGCAGGAAAAGTCAGACCAGCCAAAAAAGGAGAATCACCTTTCGGAATTATATCAGTAGGCGCTGGAATAGTCGGAGGAGTTTATATGGATTGGCCTGGTAAATATCTCAAAGACGATTATGGTCAGAGAGTCATGGAAAAGATCAAAGAAGAGATCTTGGTGCCTAAGACGGAGAAGGTGAAGAAAGAACGGCAAAAAGTGGAGAAAAGAACAATAGAGGAGATAGTAACCACCTATGAAGTCGTGAAGAAAGGAAAGAAGTATGTCGAAAGACCAGTTGAAAAGAAAGAGAAAAGAGAAGTGGAAGAACCGATGTTTAAAACAGTACAGCTATTTGATGAAAGTGGGAAAACCAAAGTAGGTGAGCATCAAATTCCAGTGATAGAAACCTATGAAGAAGAAGTTCCAGTATTGGATAAAGAAGGAAGACCTATGATGGTAGGTTCTGGAAAATTTGAAACGATGGAGCGTCCTAAGCTAAATCCGAAGTATGCCCCTAACAAACAATACATAAGCAGGGAAAAAAGACCCGAGTGGAACTGTGTGGGACTTCTGGGTCAAATCCCTTTAAAGAAAGGATCGCCTACTGCTCCTTCCTGGTTCAAGATCAAAGACATTTCTAAAGAAGTAGAGCTATGGATGGTGAAGTAAATCAGGAAGAGAAAAGCAGTCGAGATCGCCTAAAAGATAAATTCCAACCTGGAGATAAGCCAACAGATGAAGATTTTGCATTGGTCATTGACTCATTCCTTAACCCGGAAGATGATGGCGTTGACGTTGACGAGCAAACGTTTAAAATATTAAGGAGTCAGGTTTTGGTGAATGCACTGGATGCTCAAAGCGGATTCATCAAGGAGTTAGAGGTCAATGGAGTGTTGAATGTTGGAACCTTAAACGTGGATGGAAACAAGGTAGAAGAGGTCTGGAAAAAGGTTGAAGACAAGGCCAGCTTTACCGGTGATATTACGATTGATGGAGGACTTAAAATAGGTACTGGCACTTCTGGCAGCATTTTATCGGATGGTTCAGCAGTCTTTAGCTCGATAAACGTTGGGTCACTGAAACTTGGAGATGATGATCTAATCATCCATTGGCAGTCATTAGATGATGAAAACGATGGTATAAAAAGAACGGGTCCTGTTCAGATTGATGGGACTGCAACGGTTCCTCTTCTTGAGGTAAAAGGTGACGGAACGTTTCAAACATTAGGTATTGGTGGACAAGTTCAATCTGGTGAGGTACTTTCAATTACGGGCGAGGTGGGTATTAAGAAACCTCCTAATTCTTCTATAAATATGCTCTTTAAGGTAGGCGGAGAAGGCCAATTCAACGCCTTAGGTATTGGGCAACCTCCTCAGGAAAGCGAAGTACTTTCCATTGAGGGAAAGATGAGCATTTCAAAACCTCCCACTGACCATACGGATCCCTTATTGGTAGTAAACGGTGAAGCAAGCTTTCAAGCTATACAGCTGGGAGGAAAAACCCTCACACACTCTCCCTGGGCTGAAGAAAATGAGATTGCAAAATATACCGGACAAGTTGATGTGGCAAAGAGCATAACGTGTGACAATGTAATAGTAGGTAAGGTTGATCCGTCAACCGAAGTGCTTACTACTGGGACACTTAGCCAGGCATTGGCAGAATTAGAAGCTAAGATGGACAATCTTGATCTCAAAAATTACTTAACCATACTACATAAAGTCCTCATACAGGTCAACAATGAAATAGAGGGTTTAAAACCATCAGAATAAATACAACTTAAATACAAAAATCATGGAAACAATTAATCTAAAACTTACCGTAGAAGAGACCAACAAGATCTTACAATCTTTGGGTAGCTTGCCCTACCTGCAAGTGCATCAACTCATTCACAAACTACAATATCAGGCGGGCGAGCAACTCAATGATCGACTGGCTACTGAAAGTGAAACAGAGCAAGCAGTAGCTGAAGCGAAAAAATAGTCATTCGGTTGTCTTCGGAAACTACTATATCAAGGGCCAGTCCCGCTCATACCAGTATGGACTATACCTTCCTGAGAGAGGTAGGTATGCAGTACATCTGTGATCATGCCGGGGAATGGACCGATCATAATACCCATGATCCGGGTATCACCATCCTGGAAGCACTTTGCTATTCACTGACCGAGCTTGGATACCGGACTAACCATGCGATTGAGGACATCCTTTCCGAAGATGGAAAATCGCTGTTGGGAAAATACCAACCGTTTTTTGCTCCAGAAGAAGTTTTACCAAACGCACCACTATCGGTCAATGATTTTCGAAGAATAGTCATCGACTTGCCAGGAATAAAGAACTGCTGGATCGAAAAAAGCTTTCGCTCCGAGCAGAGCTTGTTTTTATCTGAAGCAAATTTAGGCGATCCATCTGATTCTAAGATGAAATACAGCGGAGACGAAAATGATCGGGTCGATCTTAAGGGGATGTATGAGGTACTGTTAGAGTTCGAGGAAGAAGAGCTCAATGCCTATGAATTCAAGAATAGGTTTGAGTTCAGCGATGGATCTAAATACTTTGTATTTGACGCTGTGGTCATTTTTCCACATTGGGAGGAACTGGCTTTTTCTGATGAAGTAAGGGATGCTGTCCGGATTCTTGAAATAGAAATATCTGAAATCTTCGATAAAGAATCAAATAAAGAAGATGAACTCTCCGGTAGCCTATTTAAGATCAATACCATCATAGATGGAGAAGAGCGGGTGATTCCTTTCAAACTCAATCCATTAGCTCTTTACGAGCGAGAAGGGCATCAACTGGGTACTAAGGTTATGTTATCAGGTGAGGCAATTATTCCGTTCATCGCTGATCAGGTCTTACCTTTTATTGAACCATTACTTCCGGAATACATTGCGAGGATCAACCGTTCACGAAAGTTGGCTAACAAAGTATTTCAACTATTGCATGATCATAGAAATCTCTGCGAAGACTTTGTTGGGGTCCGTAGTGCCAGAAAGCAGCTCGTAGGAGTATTGGCAAATGTGGAGGTCAAGCCTCATAGTGATGTTAATATGGTTCTTGGGAAAATATATGATCTGTTAGATCAGTATTTAGACCCTCCCATTAAGCGTAAGAGTGTGGAGTCACTGAAAGATCAAGGGTACGATCTGGAGGACATTTTGCAAGGCCCTCTTTTGTATCATGGCTTTATCAGTGATGCTGACATAGAGGCAGCAGCCGATCGAGAGACTATTTATGCCTCTGATCTGGTCAGTCTGATTATGGGAATTGATGAAGTGATTGGAGTAAGTGGATTGGAATTCACGAATCTGGCAGAGCATAGAACGATTTATGAAGAAATTTCAGACTTCCTGGTGCTGGATCCTAAGATCTATAAACCTCGGCTAGGTACGGAGTATTGCCAAATCTCCTTTCTAGATCAATATGCGGATGCTGAAAAAGCGCAACAGTATTTTCACCAATTTCGAAGGGAACGTAGAGATGATCCAATGACGCTTTTACGTAAAGTGATGCCAGAAGGTGAATCATGGGAATTGGATTCCTATGATTCCGTTCAAAATGATTTTCCTAATGTGTACCACATTGGGGATGAAGGAATAAGCGATGCACAATCTGAGAAGCGAAAAGCACAGGCTAAGCAATTGAAAGGATATTTAGTGGTTTTTGATCAATTATTGGCAGACTACTTATCTCAATTATCCCATACCAAGGATCTTTTTTCTCTTGACCCTCGTCAATCGAGAACTTATTTCCCTAAACCTGTCTATGATGTTCCCCACGTATCCAATCTTCTCAAAGCTTTTTTAGCTGACCAAAACAATGTTGAAGATCCAACGGAAGCATGGCAATACTTTAAAAAGGATCCTGAAAACGAATACATCCGAACAATCAATCACATTTCAGAAAATGAAAATACATTCCTGAGAAGACGCAATGAAGTACTCGATCACTTGCTGGCTAGGCATGGTGAAGATTTCGATGATCTGGGTCGCATGATGTCCTTGCATCAAATCAATGATGCACATACAGTTATTGCCGATAAATTAGATTTCCTCAATGATTATCCGACCTTGAGTAGGGATCGAAGCACTGCTTTCAATTACAAAAAAATCGACGTTAATCATTACCCTGACGTATGGGAAAGCAAAAACATTTCAGGATTTGAACGAAGACTTTATGCTAAGCTAGGGCTTGAAAATTACCAGAGACGTGACTTTCATTCTGGGAAATTGACTAACAAGTACGTAGAGATCTACCAGGAGGAAGACCTGGATGATATTGATGAATATCGGTTTCGGATAAAGGATGAGAAGGGAAGCGTGTTGCTAAGTAGTACTAAACAATTTTTCGAGTTAGAAGAGCTTCACCGGGAATTGGACACGTTGATCCATTCAAGTTTTCATTCCTACAACTATCGGTGCGAATGTGCTCAGGACGGGACATTCTATTTTAATGTGTTAGATCCAACAGGAGACATTGTCGGACGTAGGATTGCTTACTTTGATACACACCAAGAAGTTCATAAAGAGATCGAGCATACAATCGAATTCATGCGATCAAGGTTTGCAAATGAACGGCTTTACGTCTTGGAACACCTCTTGCTGAGACCAAAAATCAGGCAAACAGTTACTTCATCGAGCCTGCTCAATCGCATTAGTTACTTTGATGAAGAGCGATTGCTGTATACTCCAAACCAATCAGGTGAAGAAGATACACCTCTATCATTGGAGAGGTATTATCGAATCAAAAAAAGTCCAAAGGATACACAAGTGGAAACAGGATTTGGCACACGGGCAAAATTTGTTGACACTTACGAATTTGAAATAGGAGATAGATCTGGTGAAGAAGAAGGTTTTCAGTGGTGGTTAAAGAGTGGTACTTATCAGAATGTTTACGAGCTGAAAGAAAAACTCAGCTTGAGTGCCAGATACATCTCGGATAAAAGGAGATATGAAATCCATAAAGCAACAAAGCAAAAGTACGAGATCCGATTGACGGATATAGAAGGCCAAATGATAGCCACTTCATCCAGAACAACTCGAAAAGAAGAACTTGAAGATTTGATCGAAGGAATCGTTGCTCACTTTTCCAAGATCAAGTCTTTACCGGTCTTTTTGGAAGACCAGTTGTTACCCCCGCTTCAGGTTACCAAGGAACAGGCGGTCGAACCGTATTCTTTTAAGGTAAGTGTGGTGCTCCCCTTGCATACCGGTCGGTTTTGTCACCCTGCCTTTAGGTCTTTGGCTGAAACTAAGATCATAGAAGAGCTTCCCGCCCATATTTTACCTGAGATCTACTGGGTACATCCGGAAGGGTTTGAGCGATTTGAGCGGGCATATAGGGGCTGGTTATTAATGAATGCAGCAGAAAAATCAATGGATCCGATCCTGCAGGAACATTATGCCTACGATTTGAACAGGGCTCATCGGAAATTATTAGATGCTTTACAGGAAATACATGATAACCATGGGATCGGGGAAGAGGGAATGGAAATCGTGCCTAAGAAACCATTGACAGAATCAGATGGACGGAATGAATCAGCTAAGGATGATGTGATTTCATTCCATAAAGATTTTTTGGTTTCTCCTCGTCCCACAGACTATTGGGAAATCGGAGAGATGAGTATCGGGAAAGAGTTTGTCATTGGCCATACGTGTGAATACTACCCGGGCATTGGTGATATGAGGATGGGAGATACCTTTCGAGTAACTCGCCATGATGAATTAACGAAAAGGGGAATTGGACGAATGCGTATCAACAAAAACTTTGACGTAGAATAATGGGAGGACAGCAGCATAAACTGAAAACATTACTTCTGGAGGTACAGGCACCTGAATCCTCAGATACGTTCGTACTACATCGAAGATGCAGTGACGTGATGCATGGTGCACTGGAATCAGTGTTGAAAGAAGTATGTGATGAGTTCATTCCTGAAAATGTACACCTTCGTTTAGAATCATTACCACTTGATTTGGGAGATATCATGCTGGAAGATCTTGAGGAAGAAATGCCCAAACGAACACGTGAAAAACTACGAACAATTCTTCCTGATATATTGAGGGAATCGGATGGGGCTGATCAACCACAGCTGTCAGAAATGTCACCGGAAGTCGTAGATGAAGAGCTGTTACTAAGCTATTTGAAAACGGGTGCTGTTCCCTGGTGGGCTGCATCCGGGCCAGACCTCTCCATTGAAACCATTCTAGATCGAATGACTACTTCTCAAGCAGATCAATTGAAGTTGCTATTAAGTACTGCCTTGAAGGATCCGAAGTGCATAAGAAGAATGGTCATGCAATGTTCTTTAACCACCATAGAGAAGGTAGCTAACTGGCTTATGCCGAATCCGTCCAACTCGACTCAGCATGTAGAGTTCGATAGTTGGTTGATCAAAAGAATGTGGAACTCGGGTCTGGTGTCCGTTTCCATTCAGGAAATGCTTGAACGATATCTGGAGTTCCTGGTTGATAATCCTAGGCAAGAAGAAGCATGGGTGGATCATGTTTTTAGACTGATGGGTAAGAAAGGTGCTTCAATTCAAAAGTTGATTGATGATGCTCCCACTTCATTCAGGCAACAAATCGAAGAAAGCTGGAAACGCTGTGAAAAGAAGCTGAGTGATGAGAAAATAAACCAGAACCTACTCGGTAGTCCTCAAAAACTACAAACCCCTCTGGCATTAACGATTACTTCAAACGCATCCGAAGAGAACCAGGTATATGATGCTGCTTCCCACGATTCAGGTAAACAAAATCAGGAGCAAAACTCAGAACACCATAAAAAGAAGCAGGCTGTAGAGGAGGAAAATGAAAGAAAACAATCAGGTAGTCAGAAAGGACTCAAGCGTTTTCTTGAATCGGAGATCGCTTCAGGTTTATTTGGGAAGTGGGAGTTTTTGTTAAAGCAGTTTAGCAAAGAAGAGTGGACATCCTTTTTGAAAGAAAACCTAATGTATGGTATTGGTTCAACGGAGTGGATGGATAAGATCACAGATGATCAACTAAGAGAGCTATTCAAAATTCTGGATGTTGAAATCGTGAATGGGCAAGAAGTGTTGTTCCTGGTTACTTTGTTTAAAGAGATTGAAATTCCTGGCACAATCGTCACGCATGTTCGTCGTTGGATATGGGAAAAGGCTTTTCTTCGGAGCATTAAGCGTACAGATCAGCTGCCGCTTTTACATTCGGTGCTTGGATATATTGCCGGCAACACGGAAGTGACCTATCAGGATCTGGTTACTAACGTTCATTCAGCGATTCAGCAATTTGAAAATCGGAATACCTACGTATCAAGCTACGATCGGCTACTGAGCGAGGATGAGTCAGTGACTTCTTCTTTTTCTAAGAAAGAAGAAAAAAAGTCCTCGTTAGACGAGCAGGTAAATGCCTGGTTGATGGACTTGCAGAAGGCCATGGATCAGGGAAGGTTGGATGAGGTTGAACACCTTATTTATCAGATGCATGCCGAAGGAAAATTCCTTCTTACCGAAGAACAACGAAAAGCGCTGGTCAGGATGCTCGTTAGCGAAAGTAGATTCGGGTTGATCCAGCAGTTTGACCATATCTTATTAGTCCGAATTACCTACTTAACAGATGCTGATCATGTTGTACGATTTGTTCCTCTCATTGAGGATTTGATGACCATTTGCCTGGTATACGAAAAGAACTTCATTAGTTCATCCGAGAAAGCTAAATCGTTACCTACTACCTTACTAATGGAAACAAAGGAATGGCTATGGAAAAGTATTTGGACGCTTGAAAGTGGTGCCAGGTCGGCAGATTACCTGATTAAAGGTTGGCTTGAACAAATCGCTTCTTTTCAGGTAAAACCCTATCAAAAGATAGCTGCTCAATTTGCCAGAATCGTTACCTTCCTGGAAGATAAGGGTCATACCTTTTCGAGTTCCTTATCTTCTTTCTTCGCAACATTGGAAGGCAATGATCTGCAGAATATCTCTTCACCCAAGAAGGAAATCAGAGAGGTTCCTGAACATGATACAAGTAGCTGGATTCATCCAAAAACACCTAACAAAACCAGCGAACCACAGGTGGATAGCGACGACCTACCAAACATCGATGATGACATGTCGATCATAGGAGGAGACAATGAAAATTCTGGTACTCACTCTGAGGACAACCTGACTTTGGAGCATTTGATGAGTAAGCATCAAACAGAAGAGTATGACCAGACTAAAGCCTATTTCATTGACAATGCAGGCGTGATCTTGTTAGCTTCTTTTTTACCGGCATTTTTTAAAAACCTTGGATTATTGAACGATACCAGGTCCTTCGTGGATGAAGAGGCTCGCATTCGGGCCATCCATCTAGTACAGTTCCTGGTGTCAGGCGAAACCCAACACCCGGAACACTTGCTGACGTTCAATAAACTGATCTGTGGATTACCTCTTCAAACACCAGTTCCTCTTGAACTGAGTATTTCAAAGGAGGAAAAGGCAGAATCGGACGACCTGTTGACCTCCGTGATAAACAACTGGAGTGTTCTTAAGAATACTTCGATTGAAGGCTTGAGAACCTCATTTCTACAAAGACAAGGAAAACTGTCGCTCATAGAGGATGGTTGGAGGTTGGATGTAGAAGAAAGGCCCTACGACATGCTCCTGGAACACCTTCCCTGGGGCATTAACATCTGTACACTACCCTGGAACGATTACTTTATTTATACCGAATGGCACCACAACTAAACGATAGAATTGCAACAGAATTTGCTGAGGAACTAGCGTGGTTCACTCGTGTCCTTGAAACTCGACTGAAGTTGTACTTCGGTCATGAATGTGAATATGCAAACATTCATGAAGTAATTCCACCTGACCTTGTCAATAGTCATACCCCATACGCTAGGCTTATTGATCAATTGAAATTGAATATCAATCAACGCTTGCTGCTATTGCTGACATTAGTACCCCATCTGCAGCCTCAATTGCTGGATCCCTTTTTTGTGAAGAATGCTACCTATGACCGTGAGTTCACTGAGTTTGGAGGACAAAAAGGCAAAAGTCACACTGGTTTTTTACCTACTGGTGAAACTGCGCTATTTCTGCTGGCGGGCGATCATCTCTCAGATCGAATGAAGTGCTTACAGCTCTTTGAAAAGCAAGATCCATTGATCAAGAACAAGGTAGTTAGGATGGAATCTGGTGAAGGGGTAAGTGAGCCTTCTTTAAGTGGTCTACTGAGTGTTTATGAAAATTACCTTCACTTCTTGCTGACTGGAGAGGAGCAGAAGATGAGTTATAGCGTCGACTTTCCTGCTCAACTGCTCACCACTGATATGGAATGGGATGACTTGGTGTTAAATCAATCTATTAGAAGTCAAATCGATGAAATTTTGGTGTGGATGGAGCATGGAGATAAGCTTCTGGTGGAGTGGAACATGCATCGAAAAATCAAACCTGGTTATCGAGCACTCTTTTATGGTCCACCGGGGACTGGTAAGACTTTGACAGCCACTTTATTAGGGAAGGCTATGCAGCGTGATGTCTATCGCATTGACTTATCTAAGGTGGTATCCAAATACATTGGAGAAACCGAGAAGAATCTAGCCAAAGTGTTTGATTTAGCAGAAAACAAGCAATGGATCTTGTTTTTTGATGAGGCGGATGCACTGTTTGGTAAGCGCACTACCGTTAGTAGCTCGCACGATCGCTACGCCAATCAGGAAGTGTCTTACCTCTTGCAGCGTATCGAAGACTTCCCAGGTGTCGTGATTCTGGCTTCCAATATGCGTGGCAACCTGGATGAAGCCTTTACCAGGCGTTTTCAATCCATTATCCATCTCCCCATGCCTGAACAGGCTGAGCGGTTAGAGCTATGGAAAAGAGGATTTTCTGAGCATTGTGAATTGGATATAGCGGTTGATTTGGACCAATTAGCCAAAAGCTATGAGTTGGCAGGAGGATCAGTAATGAATGTAATTCGATACGGTAGCCTGATGGCATTGAATAGAAACAGTAACAATATCCGACTGGAGGACCTAAAAAAGGGAATTCAAAAGGAATTTTTAAAAGAAGGAAAAACAATCTAAGATCTCACTAAGAAATTCCCCTCCTCGGAGGGGCTAGGGGTGGGTCATCGAGTAGAAATAAAAACAACCTTATAAAACCATGTTCAGCAACTCAGACAAAGAAACCTCCCCACGCAAACGCGACGCAGGGGCTCAGCGCAAAGGAGTCGTTCAAACCAAAATCAAGGTAGGTGACCCCAATGACAAGTATGAACATGAGGCAGATGCGATGGCCGATAAGGTGATGAGCATGCCCGCACCCAAAATCTCCCCCTCTGGAGCGGTCCAACGTTTTGGGGGATTAAGGGGGAGGCATTTAAGTATCCAACAAAAATGCACGGCCTGTCAACAAGAAGAAGCACAAACCAAACCTTTAGCCAGTTTGATTACCCCATTGGTTCAACGACAATCTTTCGAGGAGGAAGATGCTGTTCAGAGCAAATCCATCCAACGCATGCCCATTGAAGAGGAGGAACCCATTCAATCAAAACGAATCCAGCGGATGGAAGACGATAAAGAACTGGCAACAAAACCGATCCAAAGAATGAGTGCTGAGGAGGAAGAGCCTATGACCAAGAGGATTCAACGGATGCCTCCTGAAGAAGAGGAACCACTTCAGGGAAAATCCATCCAACGAAAAACGAATGGATCAAAAGAAGTTGGGTCTTCTTTAGAATCTCAGCTAAACGCAAGTAAGGGTGGAGGCAATCCATTACCTGCGGAAACAAACGAGTTCATGAGCTCCCGCTTTGGGACGGATTTCAGCGGTGTGAAAGTACATACCGACAGCAATGCGGTGCAAATGAACAAAGAGCTAAACTCGCAGGCCTTTGCTCATGGCAACCACATTTACTTCAATCAAGGAAGGTACGATACGAATAGTAGTTCAGGTAAACATTTGCTGGCGCATGAACTGACACATACGGTGCAGCAGGGGGGAGGATTAAAAGAAAAGAAATATAGAGTTACCCCTAGAAAGTCAAAAATAATGAAAAAGGGAAGTGGGCTATCTTTTAGGCTGCCAATGAGCAAACGAAGTGAACTCATCAGAGTTACTGGTGATAGAATAGTAACTTGTTCTAGCTATTTCAGAACGGCTCTACTTGAGGTTAAGGTTAAGGTTGCAAATATGCTAAAGGCTCAAAAAGAAGCTGCATCAATTATTTTGGAAATTGCTCTTGGTTTTTTGATGCCAGGAATTGGAAAACTATTGGGTAAAGGTTTAGCCGCTTTTGCTAAACTATTGCCTGTATCTGCATCAACTACCCAGTATAGACTCGCTTTGGCACTCCTAGATGATAAAAGAACTAAAAGCCTTTTTTTAAAGGCCACTGAGACCGGAAGAAAATTGGCCAGTATTAATGCACAGAACCAGCTATCATCAATAACTGGGGATTCTAAATATGAAGCTTTTTTTGAGGTCTTGAAAAAATCAGCTGCTCAGGGGTTTGATAAGTTGAATAATAATTTATCAATTAAAAATAACAGAGAACTTGGAATTTTGTTCTTGGCTTTTGATCCAACCAAGGAGCAATATGGTAAGTTAATCGAAGTTTTAGTTTTTAAGTTTCAAAATGAAATCAAACCAATTGGTGAAAAGACGGATGACGGAAGGTATGGAACTATTAAAGCTCGATGGATAGAAGGGGCTAACCGCAAGGTACTTGCATTAACTGGCGAAGGTCGTTTTTACAATGTCGGTTCAGGACCAAGATATTACAGACTAATTTCATCTGAAATGAAAACACTTGCTCTACAAGCCACTAAGTCGATCAATTATAACAAAATTCCAACTATAAAATGGACAGGTTTAGAAAAAGGATCTGCCCCATCTGATTTGGGTAAAGAATTGGATGCAAATAAGATTTCAGATGAAAATTGGCGTAGAAAATATGTTATCGTTGAATACAATTAAGATCTTAATTACAGATCGGATGAATACCATTAATTTGGAGAAATCCTTATAAAAAAAGGAGTATAATATGTTTACTAGCAGTTATTCTAAAACAAGACATGTTACTAAATCAATACATAATAAGCCTTCTAAAAATGGCGATAGTATAAAAAAAAATATTCATACAGGTGTTTATGAAAAAGCAAAAGGAACAAAAGCAATTGCAGATCTTATCAGTCCATCGCATAAAGGAGTTATAAATAATAATAGCAATCGAATTATTCAGAAGAAAAGCAACGATCCATATGAAGTTATCTTGCCGGTGGAGAAAAACAAACCGGGCAAGATTAAAAATGTAAAGAGTATTGGCACTGCAATATGGAATATTTACAAGGACACAAAACATGGATTAAGTAGGGCTAACAACTTAGCTATTCGGGCCTACATCATTAAGTTGAATGGTCCCGTTTCTAACTGGAGAAAAGTCCCTACTAATAGAGAATTCTTCATGCCATCATTAGAGTCTGTCAAGGAGCGACTTTCAGCTAATAAAAAACCAAATGGATTCAAATTGGGCAAGGAACAATTTGATAATTGTACACCTATTCAACGTCGAAAAATAGCGAATGAAATAAAGAGTTCTCTCAGAAAAGTAATTGCCGCACGTAAAGCACTGGAGCTGATTAAAAATAATCCAAAGATTATACCAAATCATTACAAAAACCTTCTTAAGAGACACTTTCGATTAAATAGTGATATAAATATAATGTTGGAGAAGCTCAATAAAATAGAGATGTCCTTCTCTAAGGGCCTTGAGTTTGAATGTGACAATAGTTGTAAATCTAATATAGAGGCTTATGTGCCTTACTATTTCTTTGGTTTGATAGCAGGTGATGTTCATATATGTTTCTATTATTTCCATACTATCTCAAGCTTTCAAAGAAGGAGAATTATAATTCACGAAATAGCTCATAAGTATGCCGGTATAGATGATCATGCTTATAAATGGGAGACTTCAAAATATGCCGGGTTAAAAGCAGACAAGACGATCGATAATGCTGATAGCTACGCCTACTTTGCGATGGAATTGTAAGAACTGGTATTGTACCAAGACTCCCACTGGTGCAAGCTACTTGTTGTATATATCTTAAATATTGATCCGGTCCATGCATTACTCCAGCACCAAATCAGCCCAAACTTCAAAAAATTCTACCTCCAAAAGAGGTGGAGTAAAGCAACCTGCGAAGAAGCCCCCTATTCAGCCAAAAACTGAAAAAAGATCTCATTCATCAGAAGACCTGGATTTTGAACACGTCAATACAAAGCCAATCACAGGATTGGTCAGAACCATCCAGCGAAAAGGAGGATCGGGTGAAGTAAGTGCTTCATTGGAATCCCGTCTGAGCAATAGCAAGGGTGGAGGAAATTCCCTTCCTCAGGAGACCAATGAGTTTATGAGCTCTCGATTTGGTACGGGTTTCAGTGGGGTGAAAGTCCATACAGACAGCAGTGCAGTGCAGATGAATAAAGAACTAAACTCTCAAGCTTTCGCCCATGGTAACCACATCTACTTCAACCAGGGAAAGTATGATACGAGCAGCAGTTCAGGGCAGCACCTACTGGCACACGAGTTGACGCATACAGTGCAGCAGTTTAAAGGATCTGCTAATAAAGTAAACAAAAAACCCGCGGAAAAAGATCATTATTACTTTAGACCGGTGACACAGTTTAGTAGGCTCAATAGATTGCTTAATATGATTGGTATTAGGCTGGTATTGATTGATAAAAAAGCTATGGTGAAACCTCCGAAAAAGAAACACGCTGATGAACATTGGGAGGCAAAATTGGAATATACCTCGATTACTCCTTCTAAAGTAAAAAGTGCTTTGGGGACTGGTCCTCATTTCATTTCGAAAAAAGATGATATAAAAGCGATCATAAAGTTTGTCGAAGCATTTAGAAAGAGTTATCCCAAGACATTTTTAGATATTCAAGCAAAAGACCTGAAAGATGCCCCACCTATAACAGATGATGAGGGAAAGCCCTCTTGTATACCTACTTTCAATAATGCAATAGTAGAGTTGTATGGTGATAATCCAATAAAAGGTAAAAAAGTATTGGAGCGAGGAGATCTGTCAGGCACAGCCTTTGGATCAATTAAAAAGTTGCAGAAATTAGGGTTGGCAGAAAAATCTGTGAAAGTTGGTGCTAACAAGTCAGGATTTAATAAAAGTGTTGACGATTTAATTATAAAGACTGTAAAGAAGGAAAAGCACGATGGTTACTATGCTTTTCTAATGTCCTTATATAATGGTTTTCATTCGGTCATTCTTATTGCTAATAGAATTACAAGTGGTGGTACGGTAAATATCGAATTGATCTGGAAAGATCAACATGGTTTGAAAGTGTTTGGCAAAGCAGGAATTGATGCCAAAGCTAAAAGGTACATTACATTATTAATCGCGCATACTGAAAATGAACACCAGGAAAAAACAGCTCAGAAGGTGTACAAGAAATCTTATAGGGATTTAGATGGAAGACAAAAGAAGGAGGTCGATGCAAGGATAAAGAAAACCTGGGTACAGGATCTAAAGAAAACATTGATCAGCCAACTTAAGCAGAAAGAAGTGAAATGAATACGATTCAATTTGTAGACATTCCCATCAAGATAAATGTGTGCTCATATGTATTTCAATCCTTTGCTACAGCATTTGGCTTGCTTTACTTGATCTAACATATTGAATCAATCAATGCATCAACCCACCACCAAATCGTTCCAAACTTCAAAAACATCTTCTCCGAATCGACGTGGAGCAAGGCAGCCTGCCAAACAATCTCCCATCCTGCCCCAGGCTTCATCCACTCCCATCAATTTAATTCGGAGAAAAGGGAAATTATCGAATAATTATATTTCAAGAAAAAAGCAGAAAGACGAAAGCTGGATAGCCTATGCCATATAAATAAACAAAGCCAAGGGGCATAAATCAACCAAAGGACTTTTAGATAAGCTTTTGGAAATATCAGGAAACAAGAAACATTACGATAGAGCACTAAAGGATAACGGACGTATTACTGCCAATTTTGTCTATTTGGTATTGTCTGTTCAAAAGGAACTTTTCCCATTGAAGAAGGAAAGGAGAGAATGGGACGGGATACTAGGAGATAATACATTTGAAAGAGGAGAAGCTGCTTTGAATGCAGGACTATCATTTGAAAACATTATTAATGTCATTCTGAATTTTTTTAAAACTGTGGGATCCACTGCATCTCACTGGTGGAATGCCTTTATTGGATGGCTAAAAGGTAGGGATGTAACAAAAATTACTAAGGAAAAAGGAGGAGTGAGATTGCCTTTAAGCAGCAAAGGGTCTGGATACGGATGGCGCGGGGCAATTGGCTCCAAAGGACGTCATTTTCATCGAGGATTGGATCAACCGACGAGATATCTTAGTAAGGATAATAAGGGAGAAATTCCTGTAGGAGTTGTTGCTAAAGGAACGGTAGTATTTGTTCGCAAGGATTATAAAAACACATATCCTGATGGGCCGGTAACTTATGGCGCAGTAGTTTATGTTAATCATGGAAATGGATTGGTCACAAGATATGGTCATTTATCAAAAATTGATGTTGGTAAGGGACAAGAGTTGGTTGAAGGTGAGATCATAGGCATTACCGGAAACTCAGGATTTTCAACAGGACCACATTTACATTTTGAGATAAGAAAGAATGTAAAGGATAAAAATGGACATGACGGTACATCAGTTAATCCTAAAATTTTTAATTGGGACAAATGGAATGACGACAATTCCTAAAGTCCCATGCTAGCACTTGTTTGGAACGAGTGCCTTTATGTCTTCAACCCCTCCATACTCTTCTTCATCTCCGCCATCATTACCTCCATCTCTTTTCTAAACTTCTCTACATGCAGTTTCTTTGCTGCTAAGTAGGCCGTTAGAAAAGCAGTAACGAATGTAGCTACAAGCGCAGTAATGATGTCTACGATCGTGAGACGCCAGGCAATGGTACCAACCGTACTGAGTAGGGTAGATTTCACATCTCCGAGTTCATTATCAACTTTATCAAACGTATCATCCAGTCTACCTTCCGCTTTCGAGACCTGATCATCCAGTCGTTGCTCAATGGCTGCTACTTTCTGATCCATGCGACCGATCTGCTCATCCATTTTGTTTTCATATTTCTGCAATTGATCATCCAGCTTGTTCTCGTATTTATCAAAAACCTGATCCAGCTCTTTTTGCATCTGCTCCACAAGCTTTTTGGGATTAGGAAATTGTTCATCTTTTGCCTCATCAGGAGACTTTGTAGATAGGAAAAGCATGCTTGCTATTAGCAAAGCGAATAAGGTTGTGTTTTTCATAACTTTTGAGTTGAGGCTAGATTCGATTAAAGTAGGTCTGAAGATTTTTTCGATATTGTTCACTTACAGGAATTCGCTTGTCCCGATAAAAAACATTCGCTTCAGAGAAAGAATCAATATTTTCAAGATTGATGGTGTAAGAGCGATGGACGCGCATGAATGGATAGGCAAGCTCCTTGCAGCTTTGAGTCAGATTTCGAGAAATTGTGTAATTCTTATTATTGGTACATATGAGTGTGTAGGCTCCTTGAGCTTCCAGGTACAGGATATCGCAGTAGAGAATTTTGTCAAACCGAATGCCGTTTCTAACAAATATTCCAGGTACACATGATCGATAGATACCTTTTGCTTTTGCGATTTTAGCCTCTTGTTTTTTTTCCAGTAATACAGTCAAAGGATTGTTTACTGGTAAATTAATCTGAATTTGTACGCCGTTCTCCTCCTCCTTCCACTCCACCTGTGCACTGGTTGTGTTGAGTTGGTTCATGTTGGTGAGTTTTATGAATGTAAAGTCTTATTAAGATACTTTGAATTGGAAGCAAGAAGGAATCTTTTAAGCGATTTATACAAAAAATACCTTAAAAAGGGTAGTGCAACTATTCGTATTTAAAGTTTGAATAGTACTTTAAGATGGAGGCTTGAAAAAATGGACAAATGATCTGTGTTAAAATGTTTCTTGTTCTGTAGTCGAGGTGTGTCGGGATGAACAATACGATCTTCTAGCAAGCAAGACCCTACTGCACAAAACAGTAGAGTCCTTGGTTGATCCGACACAGCTGGTTTAGGATTTTAACTAATTCAAACTAAAATGACTATTTGAGAGATGTTCAAAACGCTCCAGAAATTTGCTCAATTTTTCTTCTGGACTTAGACCCAACTTCTTTTTTAACCTCCTCTTGGATTGAAATACAGCTCCCGTCGTGACGTTCATTACATTCGATATCTCTTTGTTGGTCAGATTCATTTTTAAGAAGGCTAACAATTTCAGATCCTGTTTGCTAACAGCAGGGTATTGCTTTTCGATTTTATCGAAAAATTTTGAATTCATATTATTGAAACAAAATTTCATTGACTCAAGCGAGCGTTTCGTGTTTTTCAGTTCTCTATAAAACTGACGTATTTCCAAAGTTACTTTGTTAACATCTTGTCGTCCGTTTGATGTTTTTTCTACAAATTTTTCAATATTATCATCCACCGTCATTAAGTGGAGAGACATACTGGAAATCTGCCTGGTTTTTTTTTGGAGCTCCTCGTTGAGTTCTTTAATACTCGAGGATAAGTTTTCGTATTCTTTAGCTAAGTTCTTCGCATTTTTTCTTGCTCCACGATAGTTGATGTAGAGTATTATTAGCGATAGAATAGAAATGATCAATATTCCCCAAATGATCCATTCCGAAGAATTAAGATGAGAGCCTATATTCTTGAGCATAATAAGAAGAGGTTAATCTTATACTCTAAAGTCCCTCTTTTAAAGGTTATGCAATGTTAAGTTATTGGTTTGGTTGGGTTGGATGAGAGAACGGCTTGATCGAATGAGCGACCACTTAACTGATTTTCATCAATTTGGTGAATGTATCTCTTTTATTTCTTGCTAGAGGAATCATACTCTCATCTATCATTTTGATACTTCCCCCTTCTTTTTTGTCAAAGGATTTAACCAATTTTAGATTGATCAAGAATGAACGATGAGTTCTGAAAAAGCCCAATGGCCTTAGAATATTTTCATACCCTTTCAATGTTTTTGAAATGGTTATTTCGCTACCGTCAAGGAAGAAGAAAGAAGTATAGTTGTTTTCAGATTGGCAATATATAATGTCGTTGATTGCAACAAAATATACCGAGTTAATATCCTTTAGAACAATTTTTTCAATGGAGTCAGAGTGAATGTCTTCCGTCAACTTGTCTAACTGTCCAGAGCTGATTGGCGAAGCTTCGATAGCTTTTTCTAGTGCCTCTTCAAATTCTCTAGGCTCTATTGGTTTTAAGATATAATCAAGAGCGTTAAACCTGAAGGCTTTGACAGCATATTCATTATGACCAGTAACGAAGATGATTTTAAAGTTGATTTCTTCAAAATGAGAAAGGAAATCAAAACTTGTTCCCCCTTCCAGATTAATATCCAAAAAGGCCAGATCTGGGTGAAATTCTTTAGTGATAGTGATAGCCTCGTTGATATCACTGGCTTCTCGAACAGTGTATTCAGAATCCATGAACCGATCGAGGTAAGATTTTACAGAAAGACGAGCATGTAACTCATCATCCAGAATCAGGATGTTCATGATGGTATACTTTTACATTTCAATCCACAAACACCATTTAGGATATTATAATTAATTGAAATAGTTGATAGTTACTTCAAAGTAAAATAGTTACACTTGAAAAGTACGATCAGAGTGGTAGACAATTTGGTGACAAACTTAAATTTTATTTAGTAATCGATTTGCTTGATAATTCATTGCTTGGTATTTCAAACCTTTGAAAGAATCTGATTACCCAATTCCTAAAGATATTTACAGCAGTACTCTACTGTCGTAGTTTTGTAGGGCACTAGAATTACTTCTCAGCCATTGTCCCGAAGTAAGTTTGTAGCGATTAACCATCGCCTCAAATAACACATGAGGTTTTATTGCCATGAACAGATTTAAAATCTACTACCAGCATGGATAAGCCCAACACTCGATACGCGACAAGTGGTAGTATCAATATTGCCTACCAAGTTTTTGGTTCCGGACCAGTTGATCTTGTGTATATACCAGGCTGGGTTTCCAATATTGATTGGATGTGGCAATCTCCAGACTTGGTCAAATTTTTGACAGAATTAGGAACAGTGGCCCGAGTAATCTTATTCGATAAGAGAGGAACGGGGCTTTCAGATCGCATCGTGGAACTATCCACTTTAGAAGAGCGAATGGACGACATTCGAGCAGTTATGGACGCTGTTAACTCTGAAAAAGCAATCTTATTTGGTCATTCAGAGGGAGGAAGTGCTGCTATGCTTTTTGCGGCAACTTATCCGAATAGAGTTATATCCCTAATCACCTTTGGGGCCTTTGCAAAACGTAGGTATGCTGAAAAATACCCATGGGCTCCTACAGATGCGGAGAGACAAGAGGTTTATAAGATGATCGAAAACAGTTGGGGCAATGGAGAAATGAATCTGGATAAGCTTGCTCCAACAAAAGCCCATGATCCAATATTTATGGAATGGTTGGCTAACTACTTTCGATCTGGCGCCAGTCCCAATGCCGCTATGCTCCTCACTAGAATGAACACTCAAGTAGATATCATTCATATACTGAGTTCAATCAAGGTACCCACGCTCATTCTCCAAAGAACTCACGATATAGATGTAAAAGTGGAAGAAGGCACCTTCTTGGCAGATCATATAGAAAATGCTTCTTTCGTTGAATTAGCCGGTGAAGATCATCTCTTTTGGATCGGCGATACTCAATCAGTGTTACATGAAATAAAAACATTCATCCAAGATGCAAGACCGAAGGTCAGCTATGACAAACAGCTTTTAACGATTCTTGCTCTAAGTATACCTGAAAATGCGATTAACACCCCGCAAATAGTCTCCAGTGTTAAAGAAATTGTATCAAAGTTCAATGGGGAAATATTGAATTACAGCCAACAAATTGTAGCAACATTTGAGGGCCCCAGTAAAGCAGTTTACTGTGGACTAGAAGTGATGCAGCTTTCAAAAGAAAGAGGCCTTTCGATTTCCGCTGGAGTTCACATTATGGAGGTTGCTAAAAATGATGTTGGAGCCCAAGATCAAGAAGCGAATGAGCTTATTAAAATCTTCTTGAAAAAAATAGAACCAAATGAATTAGCAGTTACGCAAACCGTCAAGTACTTACTTACTGGAACAGAGTTATTGTTTTCAGAACAAGCTAACCAACTCGACTTTTTTCAGAAAAATCCTTTGACAATTTATAAAGTTTCAGACCCGGATACCGACCCTAAGGTTCATCTAGAAACCAAACAAATACCTAGAGATACTGCTTTTGTAGAAATCATCTTGAAGAGTATCAACACACATATAAGTGAAGAATTAACTGTTAGTAAACTTTGTAGATCAGTAGGTATTAGTCAAAGACAGCTTCAGAGAAAACTAAAAACGATCACAAGTAAATCTCCTATTCAGTTTATAAATACAGTAAAGCTGCACCGTGCTAAGGAGTTATTGAAATCAAAAGATCTCAATATTGCCGAGGTAGCCTTTAAAACAGGTTTTTCAAATCCCTCTTACTTTTCTAAAAAGTTTAAGGAAGAGTTTGGGACAAGCCCATCTGCTACTTATCACATTTGAATACTAACATCTTAGAAATATACTATAACCAAGTGCTTAGGAGGGTGGGAATGAAAGTTTGGCGGGGTGGGTAAGCCTTAGCAAGGGCAGCTTTCAAACTTTCTTGACTTTTTTGGCGGTTCGCCGCTGCGATACTTTTTTCGTCAAGGAAAAAAGGAAGTAGGAAAAGGCTAAGAGATGCTATCTGAATAAGGGTGGGGTGGTCTCTTTTCTGGATCAGAATCATCTTCTATTAAACATTAAGCTCGTTTTTAACTCAAACAATATTTTAGCTAATGTCAATAATACTTGAATAAAATTCCCAAAAGGAAACTCTTGTGATTTTGATTGTCGGATCTTTTGCATCTTTTGGCGAATATCTTAGACTAAGAGATACACTAATCGAACAAATTTGCATTGTTAAAATTCAAAAAGAGGTTGCTCTTTGTGCAATTTAAGTTTGCAAATATCACGTCAGTGATTTAGCACGGTAGTATGGCTGGTTAGTATTCTTGGTAGTGTGCTGCCAGCCTTTTTGCTAATCTTGGAAGATCAGACACCCTCCACCACAGCATGCTCTACAAAACCCAAAATATCATTATCCTCACTGGCCATCTCAAGTTTCTTTTTCAGTCTCCTTTTTGACTGCTCCACGGCTCTTGTTGTCACATTGAGAATCAGTGCAATCTCTTTATTTGATAATTTCATCTTCAAAAATGCCAGCAGCTTATAATCATTGGTTGATAACTCAGTAAAGGATTGATCTAGTCGCTTAAAAAAATCAGGGTGTACGTTTTCAAAATGAAGTTTGATACTATCCCATTGGTTATCTTCATTTCGAAGATTTCCTAACTCTTTGATTAAGGTCTTTTTACGAGGGCTACTTATCTCCTGATCTTCTTCTATTTCCTCCGATAGCTCGGCTATTTTCTCATTCAAATTGAGCAATTGTAAAGAAGTGGCAGTCAGTGATCTTGCTTTTTGATTGTTTTCTATCTCCAACTGCTTTCTGACCTCTTCCTCAATGTTTAGCTTCTCTCTTTGCAGTTCGTTTTTCTTTATGAGGTAACCATTGGCTGATTTCTTTAGAAGAAAATTTCGATAGATTATAAATAAAAACGCTATAGCCACAATCAAGCCCAGTATAATGAGATTTTTGAAAAACCTCTGGTTTTCTAACTGGGCATGTACCGTAAGCAATTCTGCCTGCTTCTGGTGCTCAAGAGAGTCTCGTTCTATCTCAAACTGGTAATTTAGCTCCATGGTAGTGAGTTGTTCTGTCAAATCCTCGTCGAATAATTCATTCTTTAGTTGAGTGGCGATTTCAAGGTATTCAAAAGCTTTGGTAACATTCCCTTTTTCTTTGTAGAGTTCATAAAGTGCTTTCGAGGCTTCCTCCGATCGCACTTTTAAATCATGGCTTTCAGCCATTTCGTAGCTCCGTATCATTTCATTTTCCGCCTGGGAGATCATGCCTTTCATCCTATGTAATTTTGCTATTTCCAACAAGGCAAGCGATGTATTGAAAGGATGATCACAACCCAAACCATATATATAGGCCAGATTCAGGTACTCTAAGCCTTTTTCCAACTCATTGAGCTCTCTGTAGCAAATACCTATATTGATCGCCGTAGTGACCTTTTCACAATTGGTCCCTGATGAGTCGAGTAGATTTATATTGAATGCTCTCTCAAGATAGATGAGTGCTTTTGAATATTCCTTCAATTCTTGGTACGTCGCGCCAATGTTGTTAAGAGTAGAAGACAGTTTTTCAGGTTCATCCTCATGCTGTTTTTCCTTGATTTCGAGTGACTGATTGTAGTACTTCAAGGCCAGGTCATGTTTTTCCTGTTCGCCATAAATATTCCCAATGTTATTGAGTGTGGATGAAGCTTTTAAGCTGTCACCAAGTTCAAGTTTCAGTTTCAAGGATTTTTGATAATAATACAGGGCTCCAGCATAATTATTTTTGACATAGTAGATCACTCCTAGATTGTTCACTGTATTTGCGATGGATCTGATGTCATTGATTTCTGTTCTCAGTTTGAGCGCTTTCTCATAGTAGCTTAAAGCACTATCTAGTTTTCTATCATAAAGGAAATTTGTTGCAAAATTGTGATAAGCAGTTGCCAGTCCCTTCTTGTAATCAATTTTAGTGGAAAGCTCGGCTGCTTGCTTAGCGAGTAGCACTGAAGTATCCGTCCCAGAATTGTAGAACATTTCCGAAAGATGATTCAATGCATCAATCCTGAGAGTGTCTGTAGGATTTCGAGATAGTAACTGCCTTAAACTATCCGTAGTACTTTGCCCTAAAACGGGAGTAGTATTAAGCAAAGAAATAGCACTCCATACCAATAAACTTGTTTTAATCCTTTCCAACATGGTTATCTATATGTTTAATCCAGAAAATAGTACCTAAAAAACTGAGATCAAGTAATCATCAAACAAGTTGCATTTGATTGACTATGTATCTCAAACATCATTAGCAGAAACAAAGATGGTTGGCTTGCAAAGTAATCACAACATATCATGCGTGTCTTCTTTGCATTTCGGCATTCATGTCGGAAAAGTGATAGAATAAGACGAAAAAGTGTCATTTTCAAATAATACCCTCATCTACTTTTGTGGAATAATTAAAATAAAAATTCAAATAATACAATTTTTATTCATGCCTTGAATCATCGATTGCTAAAAGTAAAAGCTTAAGAAATCGACTGTTAAGGCATTTCTAAAATTTACCACAATGAAACAAGTCTTAAAATTTACCTCTTTTGTGCTGCTGGTATTTTTGCAACTTCTGGCACATGGTCAGAATCCTTTCATCACGTCATGGTCGGTGACCGATGGCGATGAGATTACCATCCCTGCAAATACAGGTTTCATATACAATTTCGACTATATATGGAAAGACGAATCAGGAGCGGAGATATTTTCCGCTACGGGAGTCACTGGTGACATAGTACAATCATTCAGCGTCACAGAAAACGTCACGCTAGAAATCCTCGGAGACTTCCCTCACTTTCAAGGCTACCCAAAAAATCAACTGATAGATGTGAACCAATGGGGAGATATCGTTTGGGGAAGTATGTTCCAGACTTTCAATAACTGGCCCGGTGTGGTGTTTAGTGCAGAAGACAATCCTGATCTGAGCCAGGTAACGGATATGTCTCAAATGTTCTTTCGTGCAGGCTCATTTAATGATGACATCAGCGACTGGGATGTGAGTAATGTAATGAATATGGCAGTTATGTTCAGACAGGCATTTGATTTTAATCAGGACTTGAGTGCCTGGGTTGTGGACAATGTAACAGCTATGAACATTATGTTTGAAAACGCGGACAGCTTCAATCAGGATTTAAGCAGCTGGAACGTTGGTAATGTCACCAATATGGGTCGAATGTTTGCTGCTGCTGACAAGATTGATCAAGATTTCGGATCATGGGATGTCAGTCAAGTTACTAATATGAATGCAATGTTCAGTGGATCAGGATTGTCAACATCAAACTATGACCAAACCCTCATAGGCTGGGCAGCTCAAGAAAACTTACAGTCTGGAGTAACACTTACAGCCACCAACATATCATTTTGTAGTTCTAATGGAGCCAAAGCAGTATTAGAAGGCTTGGGCTGGACCATAGTAGACGCAGGACAAGCTTGTGAAAGAACCACGGATATACTATCCTTCATTATCAACGAACAAGTAGGAAATTCCATCATCGACACAGCAAATGCAACCATTTCTGTACCCGTGCCAGTAGGTACAGATGTTACTGCATTATCTCCCATCATCGTCTTGGGAGCTGGAGCTTCTAGTTCACCAGCCAGTGGAGAAGCAGTAAATTTCACTAACCCTGTTTTGTACAACGTGACCTACGATATACCTGGAGGTGATGGAGCTATCAGCGAAGAATGGACAGTCAGTGTATTTGAGCAGTCTACATTCATAACTTCATGGTCGGTGACCGATGGTGATGAGATTACCATTCCGGTCAATACTGCCTTCACTTATGATTTTAACTATGTATGGAAAAATGCTTCAGGGGCTGAGATTGCATCAGCAACGGATGTCACGGGTGATATAGTGCAATCATTTGCCGCCACAGAGACGGTCACATTAGAAATCATCGGCGACTTCCCCCACTTTCAAGGCTATCCGAAAACCCAATTGCTGGATGTAACCCAATGGGGAGATATCATTTGGGGGAGTATGAACTCAAGTTTTCAAGATTGGCCAGGGGCAGACTTTAGTGCTACAGATCTGCCTAACCTGACCGAGGTAGAAGATATGAGTCGGATGTTTCAAAACACGGCGGAATTTAATGGCGACCTCAGTGAATGGGAGGTTGATAACGTTACAGATATGAGTTTTATGTTCACGGAGGCTCAAATTTTTAATGGAGATCTTAGTGAATGGGAAGTAGGTAACGTTACCACAATGAATCACCTATTCAATTTGGCCAGCGCCTTCAATGCAGATCTGAGTGGCTGGAATGTAAGTAACGTGACAGATATGACCCAAATGTTGAATGATTCTGATCTATCCCAAGAGAATTATGATGCATTGTTGGCAGCATGGTCGCAACAGGATGTTCAGGAAGGCGTAACCCTGGGAGCAGGAAACTTAACTTTTTGTGAAGGAGAAGTAGCCAGAAATACATTGATCAATGATAAGGGTTGGGATATTATCGAAGATGAAAAGTTTTGCCCTACTGATATTCAATTTTTCGCAATACCAGGACAAATAGGATCAACGATCGTGGATGAGACTAATTTTGAAATTATTGTAGACTTTCCCGAAGGGTTTGATCTAACTGCACTCATACCATCCTTTACGTTGTTTGAAGGTACTACCAGTATACCAGCCAGTGGGGAAGTTCAGGATTTTATGAATCCTGTTACCTATACTTTGACAACTTCAGATGGTTCTACCCAAGACTGGACAGTGATTTTAACAGAATCACGTGCTTTCATCACGTCCTGGTCTGTAACAGATGGCGATGAAATTATCATCCCTGCCAATACTGGATTCACTTACAACTTCAACTATGTATGGAGAAATGCATCAGGGACGGAGATATTTTCCGATATAGGAGTAACGGGTGACATTGTGCAATCATTCACCGTTACAGAAAATGTCACGCTGGAGATCACCGGAGACTTCCCCCATTTTCGAAACTACCCGAAAGATCAACTACTGGATGTGACGCAGTGGGGAGATATCGTTTGGGGGAGTATGGCTAATAGTTTTCAAAATTGGACCGGCACAAGCTTTAGTGCTGCTGATAATCCCGACTTAAGTCAGGTAACGAACATGTCTGTCATGTTTCGTGAAGCAACCAATTTCAATAGCGACCTAAGTACTTGGGACGTGAGTAATGTGACAAATATGGCTGTTATGTTCAGAGAAGCCATAGCATTCAATTCAGATATTAGCGGTTGGGATATGAGTAGTGTGACAAACACAAATCGAATGCTTCTTCTTGCTAGTAGATTCAATCAGGATTTGAGCGGTTGGGATATAAGTAAAGTAACGGATATGACGGGAATGCTTTCAAGCAGTGCGATCTCGCCTCAAAATTTTGATAATATACTGGTCGGCTGGGCCAATCTTGCGCAAACTACCGGAGTAGTTAGCGGCGTAAGATTTGATGCTGTGGGAACCACATTCTGTAAAGGAGCAGCAGCCCGAGACATATTGTCTGATCCAGATACATTTAATTGGACCATCAATGATGGAGGCGAGTTTTGCTCTTCTGAAACGGATATTTTGTCATTTGTATTGACCGATCAAACGGGTGATACAGTGATTAACCCGGATACACATACCATAGACATAGAAGTCCTATTTACCAATGTACTGGACACGCTGGCTCCCCGTATCACACTATCTCCTGGAGCAACGAGCAATCCTATCAGTGGTTTTGTACAAGACTTTTCAAATGCTGTCACGTATATAGTGACGGCAGAGGATGGTTCCACCACTCAGGATTGGACAATTAATGTGACAGTAGCAGCACCTGGTCCAGAAACAGATATTTTGACCTTTGCATTGGATCAACAAACAGGAGAAGCGATCATTGATTTGGTAAATCATACCGTAGGTATTGAGGTCGCCTTTGGTACTGATCTTACAAATCTGGCACCAGAAATTTCCCTATCGAGAGGAGCTATAAGTAATCCTATCATTGGTACGGCACAAGATTTTTCGAGTGAAGTAACCTACACAGTAACATCAGCAGATGGGGAAAATACCCAGGATTGGACAGTCAATGTAACGCTAGCAGAGAATACCGCTACAGATATTTTAACTTTCACTATAGATGAGCAAACGGGTGTAGCCACAATTGATCCGTTAAATCATACGGTGGCCATTGAGGTAAGCTTCGGAACTAATATATCTTCACTAACCCCAACTTTTACATTATCAGAGGGAGCTGTCAGCAATCCTGTTAGTGGAGATCCAATAGATTTCACCGATCCTGTGACTTACCAAGTTACAGCAGAAGATGAAGAAATCACCGAAGATTGGACAATCTTAGTAACGATAGCTCCTGCAAGTGAAGAAACGGATATTTTAACCTTCTCCTTAGATCAACAAGTAGGAAATGCAGTAATCAATGCTACGGACCATACGGTAGCCATCGAAGTAGCTTTCGGCACAGGTGTAGCTGAACTGACTCCTATGATCACCCTATCAGATGGCGCTGTAAGTAATCCTGCAAGTGGTACCGTTCAAGACTTTACGAATGCTGTCACCTACACTGTCACTGCCGAGGACGGAACAACCAATCAGGATTGGATAATAAGTGTTACTGTCGAGGAAGAGGTATTGAGTGCAGAAACAGATATTCTTACTTTCGTATTGGCTGAACAAGCTGAAACCGCCGTTATCAATACAACCAATCATACAGTAGCGATTGGGGTTACCTCAGGGACAGATGTAACCACACTGACTCCTACAATTACTTTATCAGAAGGTGCAACAAGCGATCCGGCAAACGGAGCAACTGTGAACTTCAGTAATCGGGTGACCTACACAGTTACTGCTGATGATGAATCAACATCGCAAGACTGGGTTGTGACTGTAACTCAAGTTGAGCAACCTCTAGGATTAGATGGGAAGGTAGAAATAAGTACGTATCCAAATCCAGTGAGTGATATTCTTCATGTAAAGACAGAAAAGGAAGTCCATATCAGCCTAACTGATCTGAATGGACGTGTGATCATGACTGAGAAACAAGGAAGCTTGTTCGAGATGGATTTGAGCCAACTGAAGAATGGTACTTATCTCCTGATGATACAATCGGGCAGTCAAATCACTTCACGCAGAATTATCAAATCAAACTAAAGCCAACAGCTAAAAACAACTAAGGTGGCATTTTCTAAGGTAGAGAATGCAATGAAGGGGGCTCTATGAGTCCCCTTTTCTTTTTCTATATTCATTAATCGCCATTTATTGCCCTCTCATCGATTGTCGGATTTGCACTACTCTATGTCGGATTTGTGATAGATACTCCATCCCATGACAAGTAGATTTATCGTCAAAATGAAACTAATTAGATGAAAAATACTATTTATAAAACCTTCTCAGTTCATTGGCTACTTTGTGTCTTACTGGTCTTCACAGGAATCTCGCAATCATTCTCAAGGAAAGTTGAATTTCAGGCACCTCCAGGGGCACCTTCTGGATTAACGGCATCTACTATTTCAAGTAGCAGCATTCAATTAACCTGGACAGACAATTCAACTGATGAAACCGGATTCAAAGTTGAGCGATCGCTAAGTGTCGATTCAGGTTTTGAATCATTTGCCCTATTGCCTGCCAATGCTACCTACTTGGTCAATCATGAGCTTTCCGCAGGAACTACTTACTTTTATCGGGTAAGTGCATTCAATGATACCGGAGATTCAGTGTACTCTAATGTTGCAAGCAGTACGACCAATTCCAATGCGTCAGAGCTTCCTTACTACTGGAGCAATATAGATATAGGTAGTCCCAGATTAGATGGCTCGGCAACATTTAGTAATGGCGTCTTCGAAACGGAAGGGAACGGACGGATGGGCCAAACAGCAAATAGTTTTCATTTTGTGTATCAGTCCCTGCAAGGGGACGGGGAAATAATAGCTCAGCTAACCAGGATGAGAGAGGCTCACTGGGATCATCAGGGAATAATGATCAAAGAGACGCTTGACCCTGGGTCATCGTATGCAATGAATGAGCTATATCGAGATAAGCGGATACTTATTTTCAAAGGCCGCAAGAATGGTAATTTTTTCAGTTTAGAAGATAGTACCAGAACTCACAACACGCCTATTTGGCTAAAGATGGAGCGATCAGGCAATATCTTTATTGCCTCATACTCAAAAGATGGGAAGAATTGGACAGAGACCAATCGGGAAACTATCGCAATGGGCGCAAATACGTTTATTGGGTTGGTATCTCATGCAAGTTCAGATGATAAAATCAGCGATGCTACCTGGAGAGACGTTGCTGTCTCACAAGGCTCAGGCACGTTAGCAGCTCCTTCCAACTTAGAAGTAGAGTCAAGTCAGACAGATGAAGCAATATTATCCTGGGATGACAACTCGGATAATGAAACGGGCTTTCGCATAGAACGTGCAATAGAGGGAGATGACTTCATATTTGAAGATCTGGCTGAAGTAGGTCCAAATGTGACCTCTTTTCAGGATGATGGCCTGACATTAGGAGGCACCTTTTTTTACCGGGTGAGAGCCATCGATGGAAATATGGCATCACTCCCAAGCAATCAGGAAGATGTGGAAATCCAGAAAATCCAATTCACCACGTTGCTGCTGCAGCGTTTGGCTGGCGATTACGATCGAACGAGTCAGAATAATACGATCAACGTAAATACGACTGCTGATACCGTTGAGAATGTCTTAAGGCACCCAGGAATGATCGGTAAACAGATCGGTGTGATTCTGGAGGATCCCTTATCCTCATTAGACGGCACCATTTCTTTCAAAATAATGCCCAATACACACAATCAAAGTGTGGATTTTTTTCGCTCTCAGTCATTGAGGATCACTCAGGCTCGAGATAAACTTCTTATCAATGCAAATGGCGAGATTAATATCTATGATGTAATGCTTGATTCCATAACATGTAATCATATAGCGTTGCGATTTAACAATGGAGTTATGTCCCCATATGTCAATGGAACGTGGTTCGATGATGTAAATGTTGGAACATTTAGCATAAATAGTTTTGCACTAGGTGAATACAATGGAAACCTGTGGGAAGTACGTTTTGTGAACTCCCAGATTGACGATGCAATCATCAATGAAATCAGTGGAGGCTGCACCAGTGAAGTAGAACCTTCAGAACTACCATTTTCCAATTCTCCTTTTAAACATTGTGGGGTATACACCTGCCTGTGGGTACAAAATGAATCACAGCTTCAGCAAGAAAGAAAACGTGCCTATCTTGTAGCACAAGATATTGCCTACGATAAGAACACGTTTGATGTCGGCATGTATCTTCAGCCAGACCTAGATGCGTGGGTGGAACAAGACAGAAACGTCATTTCTAGTGGGTTTGATTATTTCAAGCTGGACAACATCTTTACAAAGGAGCAAGGCAATACTTCCTATTGGCTTCATGAAAATTTCCATGGCTATCAAGTACCACTTGAAAAAGGAGGTAAATGGTTGGCAGAAGCTTCCGCAAACTGGGCCACTTGGAATTACTATAAAGAATCCCTTCGATCAATAGGGAGATATACACTTGATCCGCATCGGACAATATTTGAGTCTCAGGTGGGGTCAGAGTTTGCCCGATTCTACCATAGTTCTCTTTTACTTTCTTACATCACGCACTTTGTATCGGATGAAGCATTTATGGGTCGGCTTTACAATGAACCGACTGTAGTGGGTAATGCCGTTCTGGCAATTAGTAAGTTATTGGCAGAAGAAGGGCACGATTTTGACAAGGTATTTGCTGAGTTTGCTGCACGTACAGCCGTTTGGGATTACCCTGATCCGACCATAAGCGATGATTTTGCTGCAAGTGAGCAATCCGCCATTAATGTCGGTTTGGAAGACAACAGACTCGTGGATGTCATGACAGAAGTTGGCACCTTTGGGGTTTTCCAGCCAGCTCACGAAGAATTTTTACCTGGTGGTTTTTATGCCTGGAATACGTATAAGGTCAGCTCCACTGCGGCATCCACCTACACATTGAAGTTAAAAGGGAGTACAGACAATGAGCAAGGAACAAGCTTTGTAGGAAAAGTAGTTGTTGGAGTGCCTGGATCTTACGAATACCACAATATACCCATCAGTAGCGCAGTTGCTTTGGGAGATGGAGAATCACAAGTGCAAGTAGAGGTAGCACAAGGACAGGAGCTCTACCTGTTAGTGGTCACGACAACACGTGTAAAATTAGAGGACAGGATCAATTATAGTTATGCGATAGGATCAAGTGCACACATTCTTCCAGACGATCATATTCAAACATTCGTGCTTGGCGAAGAGGCGCGCCGTTCGATCATTGATCATGAAAATCTTACCATTAGTGCCGAGGTTGTTCGAGGCACAGATCCAACAAGTCTTTCACCAACCATCACGCTTTCGGAAGGAGCTACAAGTGATCCAGCTCCTGGTGCCAGTGTGGATTTTACCGAGCCGGTTACGTACAGTGTGACAGGACCAGGTAGCACTACTGCTAAGGAATGGACCGTTAGTGTAGCGGTGGTACCTCCTCGCACAGGGACGGATTTCCTGACTTTCGAATTGGAAAACCTTCTTCGTTTTTCTTCAATAGATACAGAAAATCATACAGTCACAGCCAACAAGGTGTCTGATATAGACCTGACAAATGTGGTGCCTGTATTTACACTATCAGACGGAGCTACAAGCATTCCGGCTAGCGGTGAGACAGTGGATCTATCCAGTCCAGTAACCTATATCGTGACAGCTGAGGATGGCGTCACAACCCAAAGTTGGACGGTTTCAGCAGTCGATTTCAAACCTTTTATCACCACATGGGAAACAAGTACTTCAAACGATGACGTAAGTATTCAGCTAGACGATGAACAAAATTTTGATTTTAGGTATGAATGGAAAAATGAAGGTGGTGCCACAATAGCTAGTGGCGCACATAGCATAGCAAGTGATGGAACGGATTTTACCACGTCTTTTCAAAATGTGGGAACATATACATTGGAAATTATCGGAAACTTTCCAAGTTTCAGTAACTATCCCCGAGAAAAACTACTAGATGTGAATCAATGGGGGAATGTAGAATGGCTTGGGTTTAGTTTTTCGAACTGGGATGGAAGTGGTTTTAGTGCCTCCGATGTGCCAGATCTTAGTCGTGTCACTTCCTTTTTTGGTATGTTTAGAAAGACAGATTTTTTTAATGGCGATCTTAGTAGATGGGACGTGAGTAACGTAACTAGTATGACTGACGTGTTTAATGGAGCAAAAGCTTTCAACAGTGACTTGAGCGATTGGGACGTGAGCAATGTAACAAACATGTCTCAAATGTTTAGAGAGACAAGAGCTTTCAACGCCGATATTTCAAGATGGGATATAAGTAGCTTATTGAACATGGATCGAATGTTCTTTAGTGCGTCTGCTTTTGATCAAAGTTTAGGTAACTGGGACGTACAAAACACACCAACCATGGATCTGGCTCTGAGGAGTAGCGGATTATCTCGCCTCAACTATGATCGAACACTCATTGGGTGGGCCTCTCAGAATGTAAGACCTAATATTGAGCTTGGAGCCAATGGTCTTAATTTTTGTGCGGGCGAAGAAGCACGTAATTTCCTGATTAACGAAAAAAAATGGACCATTACCGATGCAGGTGTAGATTGTCCTGAAAATGGCGAAGCAAATATCTTATTCTTTGAATTAGATGCGCAACTAAGCCCGGCTGTTATAGACGATGAAAACCATACGATATTTATTGAAGCCTTCGCAGGAAGTAGTATCACAGCGCTAAAACCTAACCTAACACTTTCAAAAGATGCCACAAGCGTACCTGCTAGCGGCACTGAGGTAGATTTTACAGAGCCAGTAACCTACACGGTTACAGCTCTTGATGGTACTACAACGCAGGACTGGACTGTGACAGTCACAGCGGTAGAGATTCTTTTAGGATCTGAAGAACAGGAAAGTACGATGTATATCTATCCGAATCCAGTAAAGAACTTGCTTCACCTGGAAACTCAGAAGGAATCAACTGCCTGGCTGGTCGATATGAATGGTCGACAGGTTGTGCCATCGAAAAGTGGTCGTTCGCTACTGTTCAACCTTGATAAACTTGAAAACGGGCTTTATATCCTGATGATAAAATTTGATGGTGAGATAGTGACACGAAAAGTACTGAAAACAAACTAGGGAAGTATTTCAACAATGTAGTGATGTAAATGTGAGGTTGTCCGAAAAGCGTCATCGCGAGGAATCGAAGCGATCTCATAAAGGTAAAACTGTATGTATTCAGTTAGTAAGAATTCCTTCTTTGAACCCGACCTGAAACAGGGTTAACATTCTTATTTAAGTTTCCAAGTATCCCTCTCTTGGAGAGGGTGAAGGGAGGGCGAAGAAAACCGCTTAACCTAAGAATGTTGGGAATTGGGGTAGGGGATGTTGGTATTGGTGCATATGAACATCCCCCTAACCCCCTTCAAAGGGGGAATTGTCCCCTTGAGGGGACTACAGGGGTGTTATTAATAGATGTTATTAGAACTTGAAAATAGCTCTTAAATTCTTCTAAGGCCTTTCAGACAGTCCCTTTCTTGTTGATCTTATTACACAAAAAGACCATTGTGTTTTACAATGGTCTTTTTTTCAGCTGTTTAAATGGTTCCTGAGGAACTATTTACTCACCCTCAGCAGGCTCCTCCATCAGCAAACGAATACTTTCAGCTTCTTCTTGATTTTCAGCATTGGCAATAAGCTCATCTCTCCAATCTTCGAAAGTCTCCACATCTTTTAAGGATTCCAGTAGTTCTTTTAAAGTAAAACCACTTACCTGATCTTTGTCTGAACCGTATCCTTTAGGATGCGCCTTTTCATCGTCATCTATGAGATCTAAAAATACGCGCTGTGTATGATTGACGGAACTTTCAGTGAAACTTCCAGTAAGGAGGAAAGGCTCATCAAGAGTAAAAAGTGTAAACTGATGCGATATAGCGTTGGCAATTGCAAGTCTCATGTCTTTATTCAATGTGAGATTACGTTTGATTTCGGAGAAGGTCAGCGCTCTACCAATATGAAAAGTGGCCCAAGTCTCCGTGCCTTCAGCGATATGAGTAGTTACGATTTCGAATATACCCTGTTCGATAAAGTCCGTACGTTCATCAAAAATGGTAAAAGGAGGCGCTTTCAAGAGGTTAATTCCTTCTGATCTTTTAAAGAACTCATATTGGTCAGCCGCTAGAAAGAATTGTGTCAGACCCATATCAAGGGTCCTATTAAATTTTTTTCTTGTCGCATTTTTCTGATAAGAGGGTACGTATCCATCTTTTGGAAAACCAGGCTCTATCAATACTTCATTCAATATTTTAACTGTAAATGCCCTTTCGTACTCCCCAGAAAGTGCTTCCGTCTGAACAAATTTTTCAGTTTTGAACTTATACCTCACTAAAGCAAGTGGTCTTGCGCCACCCCATACAAATTTACCTTCCGCATCCGTGTAGGAAGTTCTTTGGGTCTTTGGTGAACCTGCCTTTGCCATTTCTACTTTAATACCCTCAATAGGAAATACTTCACCATTTCCAAGATCTCCTTGTATTGTTCCGCTTGGTCGCCACTTCCCAAAAAGTCGCGCATTTTCGCTTGTGTCTTCCACATTGAGCCAGCCAGCTAATTCATAGGCTTTACTTTCTAGAAGAATAAGATCCTGTTCTCGCTCTTCCGTTTCCAACACTTCTGGTAAGTATAAAGAGGAAAGGACTTGATAGCTACCTGGAGGAGTAGCTGTCACAGGGATAATTGCATAATAGGCTTGAGGTTCAGAAGAAGTTACTTCCTCTCCAGTATCTGGGCCATTCAGTGCAGGATAATTATACAGGTCAACTAACCTCTCAAGTTCTGGTACAGGTTTAGCTAGAGGTAGATCAAATCGGATGTATTGATAATTCTCTTCTACTTCAATACCCGATGCATCAAATTGAGGATTGTCAGATAGCAGATGCACTGCCTCCTTCATAACCTCTACTGAATATGGATTGAGTGATTTTTCTCTTCCATTTTCTTCTAAAATGACAGACTCATCGATCAATACTGTATCATCTTGCTTACAACCCCAGCTGAAGAGAAATAAGCAGATAACAAAAGAAATTTGAATAGTTCTTAATGTTCTCATAGTTGTTTGATTTACATCTAAATATTAATAATGTGCAATTTTATCATCATTATGTTATATTAAATGACTCAAATCCGACAAAGTATAAGAGGTAATGAAGTAAGCGAAGAGTGTATCTGAGACACCCTGACTTGACAGTGACTTAAATGTGATAGAAATTGGCGGAAAACTGCAATCCTTTCCTAAATCGACCCGCTATTTTCACTCGCTGTTATACTAATTATTAAAAGCGATGAAACCATACAATAGAAGTTATTCAAGAGACAAAAAACTTGTTCAATACATAGCCATAATAATGATGGGCATACTCATGGTAAGCTTATTTTTCGTCCTTTTATAAGAGGCAGGGAAAGTATAGATAGAAAAGTGGCACTTTGATAACCAAGATTTCTCTGCTTTTCAGTCTTAGTGTGACCGATATTCTCCACAAGTTCTGACTAGATAGATTTTGTTCCTAAGCTGCAACTAGTTTGCTGGGTAAATTCAAACTCACACGATAGCCTTGAATTTCTCCCGTTTCATTTATCACATTTTCAGTATTGAGTGATAAGTCGGTTTTATGAGTGACTCTCATTTTCTCCAATCGCTCGTTCGTAATCTTAGTAGCTAATGATTTATGATCACCAGTTGGACTTAATTGTTTGGTTATACCAACACCACTATCTAATATCTCTAGTTGAATGAGATCGTCAGACACTTTCGAAAATTTTATGGTGAGCTTGCTCTCATCTTTTTTAAACAGACCATGTTCTAGTGCATTTTCAAGGAAAGGTTGAGCAAACATGGGAGGGATCCCATCGTATTCCTGATCCAGTGCATCATCCACTTCTATGATGTATTCAAAAGCATTATTAAATCGTAACTTTTGGAGTTCAAGATAGTTTTTAAGCATACTTAATTCTTCTTCAATCGTGATAAACTCCTCTCTGGAATTCTCTAGGATCTGCCTCATTAGGCGACTAAACATGCTCATGTAGTCACTTGCTTTTTCAGCACTTTCTGTGAGTAAATACTGCTGGATAGCTCCCATTGAATTGAAAATGAAGTGGGGGTTGAGTTGAGAGCGAAGGAAGCGCTGTTCCAGTTCTAGTGATGTTTTGTCTCTTCTAGCTTTATATTGGCGATAGCCTAAGAAACTACCAACCATGAGAACCAAAGCTAAAAGGCCCCCGATAATGATTTGGTTATTTTTCTTCGCCAATTCCAACGATTGAATTGATGCTTCTTGCTGTAGACTGACGATCTCTTGTTCTTTCTTTTCAGTTTCATATTGTGTCTCAATCTCTAAAACTGCTTTTTTTGTTTTATCTGAAGAAAGACTATCTGAATATTGAAAGAATAGGTTAGATGATTTATAAGCTTTTTCAAAATGGCCTAAAGAAGCATAAATCTTTTGAAGGTCATTGTGAAGGTCTTTTTTGATTACCAATGATAGCCGTGATTGATCACAACCTTCTACATAAGAAAGATAGTTGTTAGCCTTGTCAAAATTCTTAAGCATAATATAGGATGGTATGATGCTCGTTGTATAAATGCTTATTCTTTTTTCCTCTTTATAATCTTCATTAAGTTGCTTGGCACCCTCCAATTTTTCAAGCCCTATTTCAGCATATTTCAGCGTTTCTTGAGGCTTATTCAATTCAGAATAGATAGTTGCCAGGTTTAGGTATATATCAATCAATGACTCAATAGTAGAAACTTTCTCTTTGAGCTCAAGGGCAGTCTTAAAGCTTTCAGCACTTTCAACTAAGTCACCTTGACGATAATGATATCGAGCTTGCAAAACATAATACCTTCCCTGTATTTTTCGTTTTAGGCCTACGGGTTTTAACTCTTCCGTAATAGGCAGGATTTCATCCATGATCTTCTTTGCCTGCTCCACTTGCTTAAGCCGGAAGTGCAGATTGCAAATATTTACCAGCGTTGTTGATTTCATACGAATGTATTGCTGACGAATGCTTTCAGTTGAAGTTTGCTGCAATAACGTATCTAAAAGCTTGACTGACTTGTAATATTCTTCTATGCCTCCGATTTTATCATTCGTCTGGACTTTTAAATTTCCTATGTTATTGTGAATCTTAGAAATAGTGAATTTGTCGCCTTCTAAAGCTGACTGACTCAAAGCATTTTCAAAATAGAATAAGCTTGAATCAAATCTGCCAAGGCTTCTATATAGTGCTCCCAAATTTGCATACTGAATCCGTGTACTTAGTCCTTCTACCTTAGATGCATAGCGAAGGGATTTTTTATACATGGATAGTGCGCTATCGTACCTGCCTAATGTATTTTCAATGTTAGCTAGTAGGAGATATGCTCCAGCGTAGAATTCAGGTTTTTTTGTCTCCGCAGCTAATGCTTCAATTAAATATGCATAATGGTAAGCTGAATCCCGGTCGATATTTAAATATCTTTTGGAAAGCTCTTTTAAAGAAGTAAAGCGGATAGAATCTATTTCTGAAACAGCATGACTTTTTAATTGATCAATGCCCAGTTGATCCACCGATTGTGCATGAGAAAGTTGAGCAGTGAACAATATCAAAAAAACACTTAAAGCAATTAAGATATTCATGTTCTTGTAGTTCATATCTAATGGTCTCGATAATCTAATGCTCTGATAGTCTAGGCAAACTAATGCTTTTTAGCCTAGACGTGCTGTAGGTGAGTTTGGTTGCTTGAAACTACCATCTTTATCCAATTAAGATAAATAAAGTGAAAGACTTTACGGTGGAGCTCATCTCCGTCTTTTTTTGTGTATAGTATTTGTATAGCTCTAAAAACTGGCTTTGTGCTCAAATAATCATGTCTTTGTTATCTGATGTTAATTGAAATCATTTGACACGCTTGAGCTATGAAAACGATTTTAGCCATTTTCATTATCATGAAACAGCTTCAGAAAAGCTAGATGTGTCTGGCTTAAGTAGCGGTCTATTTATTCTAAAGGTATTTACCACTGATGAAGTGTTGACTAGTAAGTTTTATAAAGAATAAGAATACAAATAGAGAATCTAAGGTGGACGCATTTTTGCATTGAATGCGTTTTAGAAGGTTGGCTTTGGTAGGCCGACCTTTTTTATATATTCAATGAGAACTTAAAAGCTCTTCCCATTAAGTTGCTGTTCTTGTCTCGGTATTCCAATCTCCTTAGCTACGGATTTCCATTTGTTTACCGAACTTTTCACTCTAGCAATGATGCTATCTCTTTGCCTCATGTTCAATTTATTCCCTTGAAACTGATGGAAGATCCCAGATAGGGCTGGGAATACGCAACTTAGAAGACCTGCACAAAGATTTTACTCACAATTGAGAATGATGAATAACCATAAAACATTGCTCGAGTCACTTTGCCGGATTTATTCCGGCACCATCCCTAGCACCTAACCCCCAACTATCTATCGTCTAAAGTCTACTATCTATCAATGCACTTTTTTTATTCATGTATAGTATTTGTATAGGTCTAAAAATTTAACTATTCGACTATTTTATTGTGTTTTGCCGTTCTGAGTTTTAACAAAACAAATGAATGAACATAGGCTTTATTGGCGGACTCACTGATCCAACATGAAAAGAGATGAATGATCGGAATCTGCCAAAGGCCACTGCTTCAAGTCAAATTACCCACATGAAAAAACTACTATTTTCAACCTTAGCAAGTTTGCTTTTCACTTTGCAAGTAATAGCACAAACACCCTTCATCACTATCTGGTCCGCTACCACGGAACCAGACACTATTTCCATTACACCCAATGGAAGCTTTACATACGATTTCGATTACGTCTGGAAAGACTCTTTGGACAATATAATTACTTCAGGTACTCATACCAGTGCTGATGGAGTATTTGTAACAGGGCTACCACTAATAGGTGAATACACACTGGAAATCACTGGTGATTTCCCTCATCTTACTGGTTATACCAAAACTGAGTTACAAGATGTGATACAATGGGGAGATATTGTATGGGAAAGCTTTAATAGTAGTTTCCGTAATTGGTCCGGAACTGGCTTTAGTTCAGTAGATACACCAGATTTAAGTAATGTGACAACCATGTCCCAGGCATTTCGAGATGCTTCCAACTTCAATGATGATATCAGTGACTGGGATGTGAGTAATGTCTTAGGATTCGTAGAGACTTTTGATAATGCCAATCGGTTCAACCAGAATCTGGGATCCTGGAACTTAAATACCTCAGGAGGTATCAACTGCGCACGTATGTTTGAAAGCGCAAATGACTTTGAGGGATTAGGTCTGGATCTATGGAATGTTCAGAATGTTACCAGATTCAATGACGCATTTGATGGAACAAGCATATCTTCTGAAACCTATGAAGATATACTTATCTCTTGGGCAGAGCAAGACCTTAGATCAAATGTCCAAATGGGAATTTTTGGGAAGGAAGTGTGTGAAACAGAAGCTGAATTTGCAAGAGAAGCAATAAAAAATGAATTCAACTGGGCTTTTGGAGATGGAGGTACCTGCAATGAAGCGACCAATATCCTCTCCTTTGAAATAGCCAACGAGCAGGTGGGTGAAACAGTCCTTGACACTGCAAACCACACCATCACACTAGAGGTTTTCTCTAATGCCGATATCACCGCACTCACTCCTAGCATTGTTTTGTCAGAAGGTGCATCGAGTAATCCAGCTATTGATATAGAACAAGATTTTACTAACCAGGTGATCTATAGTGTGACGGCAGAGAATGGCACAACCACTCTGGACTGGACAGTGAATGTAGTATTTACAGATCAACAGCCTTTTATTACCTCCTGGTCAGCTGTAGTGGATGAAAGTATCACCATTGAACTAAACGAAGATTTCGATTACAATTTTAACTACAGCTGGAAAGATGCTGGCGACAATGAACTTACCTCAGGAAGGCATACCTCAGCAGATGGCGATTTTGTAACACCTTTCACATCAACAGCAGAAGTTACGCTTGAAATCATTGGCGATTTTCCTCACTTTCAGAACTACCCAAAAGACCAGCTACTTGATGTGCAGGAATGGGGAGAAATCGTCTGGGGAAGCATGGTGGGTAGTTTTAGTGATTGGAATGGTGCTGGCTTCAGTGCGGAAGACAACCCCGACCTGAGTCAGGTCACAGACATGTCTCAGATGTTCATTCGTGCGGGTTCATTTAATGATGACATCAATGACTGGGACGTAGGCAATGTTACTACCATGGTAGCGGTGTTTAGAGAAGCATTTGATTTCAATCGACCTCTTAACGGCTGGGATGTAAGTAATGTGATTAACATGGGCGTTATGTTTGAGAACGCGAATAACTTTAATCAGGACCTGAATAGCTGGCAAGTTGGCAAAGTCACCGACATGAGTAGAATGTTCAATGGTGCGGATAACTTCAACGGAGATATTAGCATCTGGAATGTGGAGAATGTCACCAGTATGAGCGAAATGTTTGAAAGTGCAGGTAATTTCAACGGAGATATTAGTACCTGGCATGTAGAGAATGTCACCAATATGAGTAATATGTTTCGGGGGGCTGGTAATTTCAATTCAGACATCAGCAATTGGAATGTAATTAAGGTTACCAGGATGGTATCCATGTTTCAGGGTGCTATAGATTTTAATGCAGACATCAGTGATTGGCATGTAGATAATGTAACTCTCATGAACCAAATGTTCCAAAGTGCTGATGCATTCAACCAAGACATCAGTGGCTGGAATGTGGGCAAAGTGGAAAACATGTCTGAAATGTTTCTCAATGCAGACGCGATCGATCAAGACTTAGGTGCATGGAATGTGAGCCAGGTAACGAATATGGAAAACATGTTCAACGGTTCTGGCCTATCCCCTCAAAACTATGATAATATCCTGATCGCATGGGCTGCTTTGGACAATTTGCAGCCGAATGTACCATTGGGCGCATCAGGGATTACATTTTGTAAGAGTGCAGCGGCCAGGGCCATTCTGACTGACCCAGCAGGGTTGAACTGGACCATTAATGATGATGGAGAATTTTGCTCTCCCGAAACAGATATTCTTTCGTTTGTTTTGACAGATCAAGCAGGAGAAGCTACGATCGATGCGGTTAACCACACCATATCAATCGAGGTGCTTTTTACTAGCGTGTTGGACACGTTGGCTCCTCAAATTACGTTATCAGCAGGAGCTAGCAGTACGCCTGCGCCTGGCGAGGTATTAGACTTTACAGATCCGGTTACTTATATGGTGACAGCAGAAGATGAAGTAACTGTTCAGGATTGGATCGCGACCTTATCAGTTGCCCCGCCGAGTGCCGAAACAGATATTTTAACTTTTGCATTTGCTGAACAAACGGGTGATGCAGTGATCAATGCAGTAGACCACACGGTAGACATAGAGGTTGTTTTTGGTACTGATATATCAGTGCTAATTCCTGAAATTAGCCTTTCCTTGGGAGCAACCAGTAATCCGGCAAATGGAGGGACAATTGACTTTACTAATGAGGTGACTTTCACAGTAACCGCACAAGACGAAACGACTACTCAGGCCTGGACGATAAGAGTGACTATTGCGCCTAATACGGAAACAGATATTACAGCTTTTACATTAACAGAGCAGACCGGTCCAGCTAGGATTAACACAATTCGTCATACCGTAGCGGTTGAGGTAGTATTAGGTACGGATATAACTACACTTTCCCCCATGTTTACCTTATCTGAGGGCGCATCGAGTATCCCTTCTATTGGTGAGGTTTTAGACTTTACAAATCCAATCATTTATACAGTAACTGCTCAAGATGGTGTTGAGATACAGGATTGGACGGTTACTGTCTCGGAAGAAATACTCAATACGGAAACTGATATCATATCCTTTGTTCTTTCAGATCAAACCCGTAATGCAACCATTAATCCTTCCAACCATACGATTAGTGTTGAAGTGGGTGTTGATGCGAATATTACTGCGCTTAGCCCGATGCTAACGTTATCAGAGGGAGCCACAAGCGATCCAGCAAGTGGAGAGACCGTGAACTTTAGCGATCCGGTCACTTACACCGTGACAGCCGAAGATGGAGAGAACACTCAGGCTTGGAGTGTGACAGTAACTCAGGTTGAACAACCTCTGGGGTTAGATGGAGCATTAGATATAAGCGTATATCCAAATCCGGTGGCAGACAAACTGATGATCAAAACACCCGAAGAAGTTCAGATCAGCCTAACCGATCTGAATGGACGTGTGATCATTAGGGAGAAAGAGGGAAGTCTGTTTGAAATGGACTTGAGCCAACTGGAAAACGGCATTTACTTACTCATGATACGATCCGAAGATCAAGTCACTTCACGTAGAATTATCAAAGAAAACTAGAACCAACAGCTAAACAATAACTAAGGAAGCATTTTCTATGGCGGAAATGTTCAAAGGGTGGCTCTGATGGGTCACTCTTTTTTTGTGGAAGATCCCGGCCTGTCTGCCGACAAAGGCAGGCACAGGGTCAGGAATACATGGCACATAGGAGGCCCACAAAAATATATTACTCATAACCTGAACTCGACTTTGAATTGCGAATATTTCTTTGTTCATAAGATCTACGAGCAGTTTTGAAAGATTTACTGTTTGAAATCACTTGAAAAGTGATTGAGTTTAAATATTTCTAGGCTTTTTGTCGCTTCGGCGATCCGATTCCTTTTCTGCTAATGAAAAAAGGAAAAGCCCGTCTGGCTTGAGGACAAAACTATCAAAAGGTGATGGAATAGATCGTTTTCTACTCTTTAGGTTCATGGATTAATAATCGCACTGAGGTTCACAGATGACGATGAAGAATACCCACAAAACATCACTCAAGCACTTTGCCGGATTTATTCCGGCATCTTCCATCCCAAAATAGTTTGTAACCTCAAGCAAATACATTCTCTTGAAGCTGTATGGAAGATCCCAACACAAGGTCGGGAATACGTTGCGTATAGAAGATTCGTAAAAGATTTATTCACAACTGGTTAATGAGGAATACCCACAAAACATCGCTCAAGTACTTTCCCGGATTTATTCAATCCTACAACCAAATATCTATTGTCTAAATTCTATCGTCTACTATCTACAGTCTATCATCTACAGTCCCCTGTCTACCAGATGTTCACATCTTTTTCATTCATGTATAGTATTTGTATAGGGCTAAAAATTTAACTATTCGACTATTTTATTGTGTTTTACCATTCTGAATTTAACACATGAATGAGCAGAGGCTTTTATTGAGGTATACCAACGGATCAACTTGGAACGAGGTGAATGATTAAATATATGTCAACAGCTGAAGTTAGGACCCAAAAGCTAATGGCCAACAGCCAAGAGCTAAAAACAACTAAGGAAGCATTTTCTAAGGTGAAAATGCATGGAGGTCGTCTGGCGGTGGCCTCCTCTTCTTTTAAAATGAAGATTAGAGAATGACGAATACAATAAATACCTACGAACCGGAAACTCAGCCCAAACTGGAGATTAGCACCTCCCGACAGTTTCAAAGCTGGCTGCAGTCTGTGCAGTCCAGCCTTATATTTTCCACCTACCAGGTAGGGAAAGTATTTGCCCTTGGAACGAACCCGGATGGTAAGTTGCATGTCACCGAACGTACATTTAATCGATGCATGGGATTAGGTGTATCTGCAGATAAAAACACCTTCTGGATGAGCTCACTTTTTCAGCTTTGGAGGTTTGAGAACTCCCTACCTGGAGGAAAATTCAAAGACTATGATAAGGTCTACATTCCTCAGGCTGCCTATACAACAGGCGATATTGATATCCACGATATCATGTTGGATGAAAACGAACGACCCATTTTTGTCAACACCCTTTTTAGCTGCCTGGCTACTACAAGTGAATCTCACAGCTTTAAGCCCGTTTGGAAACCACCTTTCATCAGTAAGCTAGCACCGGAAGATAGATGCCACATGAATGGGCTGGCCGAAAAAGATGGCAAGCCTGCCTACGTCACCATCGTAGGAACCAGCGATGCTTCGGACGGATGGAGAGAACATCGCTCAAACGGAGGTATTGTGATGGATGTCCAAACCAATGAGATTGTATGCGAAGGACTATCAATGCCACACTCTCCGAGATGGTACAACGGAAAACTGTATGTGCTTGAAGCAGGTACCGGATACTTCGGAACCGTCGATTTTGAGAAGAAAAAATTTGAACCGATCACGTTTTGCCCCGGCTTCCTCAGAGGCCTGGACTTTATCGGAAACTACGCGGTGGTAGGTATGTCCTCGGTCCGAAAAAACAAGACGTTTAGTGGACTGGGATTGGATGATAACCTAAAAAAGGCAAATACACAGGCCCGAGCAGGTATCCAAATCATCAATCTGGAAACAGGCGCTGTAGAAAACTGGGTGAGACTGGAAGGGATCATCGAGGAACTGTACGACATCAAAGTATTAAACCAGGTACATCGTCCATTGCTGATAGGCACACACAAAGACGATATCAAAACCATGATTTCAATAGACGATTCAATGCTATGAAGCTAAGCAGCAAATTCTCCCTCTCACGGAGAGGGTTTAGGGAGAGGACGATAAAAAGAGGCTTAGCTTAAGAGCATTGGGAAGGAGGAAGGGAGAGGATACAAAAAAATACTTTATTAAAAGACACTGATAGAAAATTATAAAGACAAACGCTATGCAAAAGAATAGATTTTACCACTGGGTCAAATTGCAGCGCAAGTATCGCAATACACAAAAGCGATTAGCCGCAACCAATCATACCGATTCATACCTTGCAGAAAAGCTGGACCGCCTGAGTCGCAGAATCCAGCGCCTCAATCGGAAGTGGAAAATAGGCGTCAGTACAGCGGCGCTAGCAGCCTGGCTGATGGTGATGCCCAACAGCAACGCACATGCCCAGTTTACGGTCACAGATCTACCAGGAGTTCAGTTTTTTGGAGAAAATGGGAGTGATCGACTTGGATCATCTGTCAGCAGTGCAGGCGATGTAAACGGTGACGGGTTTGAAGATATCATTATTAGTGCTCCGAATAACAGGAACCGTAGAGGAGCAGCATATGTGGTGTTCGGAAGCGATGAGGGAATCACCCTTTCACAGCTTTCGGACCTGGATGGGTCCAACGGGTTTAAACTGTTCGAACAAAGCACAAGTGATTATGCAGGAACAACGGTGAGCAGCGCTGGAGATATAAACGGTGATGGGATATCCGATGTGATGATAACTGCTCGTAATGCGGATCGAGGAGGAGTGAGAGACGTGGGAGCAGTCTATGTTGTATTTGGCTCCACCGACGGGTTTGATAGCCAAATAGCACTGTCCTCTTTAGATGGATCCAATGGGTTTACAATCACCGGTACAGCTGACTTTGATAGATTGGGTGCAGATGGCGTAAGCAGTGTGGGAGATATCAATGGGGATGGAATAGACGATATCATTATGGGTAGCCGGTTAGTTGATATAAACGGCTACCGATCAGGTGCTGCATACGTGTTGTTTGGCAGTGATGAGGCTTTTGATAGTGAAATTCCGGTTGCTTCCCTGGATGGAACGAATGGGTTTACCATATCGGGAAAGGAAGCTGGAGACGAGCTTGGGCAATCAGTAAGTGGCGCGGGAGACATCAACGGAGACGGTATCAATGACATAATAGTAGGAGCGCCTCGTGTGGATATTAATGGTAATTTCGATTATGGTGCCACATATGTGGTATTTGGAAGTAATACTGGCTTTGGTAGTTCGCTATCGCTGACCGATCTGGATGGCACCAATGGATTTGAGATTTTAGGTGTAAACGCCAGAGATGCGTCCGGATATTCAGTCAGTGGAGGAGGCGATGTAAACGGCGATGGGTTTGACGACATGATCATCGGTGCATCTGCTAGATCTGCTTACCCTGAACGTCCCGGATCTTCCTTTGTGGTTTTTGGAGGTGAACAGCCATTTGATGCTACACTTCAGCTATCTGAGCTGGATGGATCCAATGGCTTCCGTATTGCAGGAGTTGAAGATGATGATTTCACCGGAATATCCGTACATTTAGCTGGTGATGTGAATGGAGATGGGCTGGATGATCTATTGATAGGTGCAAAGTCAGATGCGAATGGAACCGGCACAGGTACCGCGTATGTACTATTTGGCACCAACCAGGCATTTCCTGACGGGTTCAACCTTTCAGGCATCAATGGCATCAACGGCTATCAGCTACTCGGCGAAGAATTGGACGATGAAATGGGCAGGGAATTAAGCAGTGTGGGTGACGTCAATGGAGACGGTATCGGTGACCTACTCATTGGGGTACCTAATGCAGATCCAAATGGAAGCCGTTCTGGTACCACCTACGTCGTATACGGAAGAAACTCGACTACATTACTGCTAGCAAACTTGCTACCCGATGCGGCCATAGAAGAAGGAACACCCTTAACACTAGCAGTTCCTGAAAACACGTTTGCAAATCCTGCAGGCACACTCACCTTTGCTGCCACACTGGCCAATGGCGATCCACTGCCCGGCTGGCTATCGTTAAATGCAACCAATGGCACCTTGAGTGGCACACCTGGAGCGGAGGATGTAGGCAACTACTCTATCATGTTAACGGCTGCTAATGGGATTGATTCTCCGGTAAGCGACACATTTAGTCTTACCGTATCTAGTCAATTGTCTGATCCTTTCACTTCCATTGCAGGTTTAGATGGCACCAACGGATTTAAGCTACAGGGCGATGATGCAATCGTGGGTAACTCAGGCACTTCCGTAAGTGATGCAGGAGACATCAATGGAGATGGCTTTGATGACTTCCTCATAGGTGCGCCAGAAACATATGCGGGTAGTTATGACTATGATAACAAGTACAGAGGCGCCACCTACCTGGTATTTGGAGATGATAATGCATTTGACCCTACCATTGAGTTGGCCTCTTTAGACGGGACCAACGGATTTAAGCTCCTGGGTGAAGCAGTATACAACAATGCAGGTTCATCCGTCAGTCGCGTAGGCGATGTAAACGGCGATGGATTCGATGATTTGTTCATCGCTGGTGGGGAAGCTGATAATGGAAACGGAAAGGCCTATATCGTATTGGGAAAGAATACGGCTTTTGGAAGTGAAATAGCGCTTGCTGAGCTGGATGAAACCAGTGGCGTGATCATCACTGCAGAACCGGGCGGGAACCGAATCGCATCCCTGAGCGGTAATGGAGATATTAATGGAGATGGATTCGTAGATATCGTACTTGGTTCAAGTTATGCTGACTATGATGGCACTAACAACGTAGGAGCTACATACATCATTTTTGGTTCGGCTACAGGATTTACCAGTACAGTGGATCTGGCTACCTTGGATGGAACCAATGGGTTTAAGGTAATCGGGGAAACAGCTTCTGATAATGCTGGCAGATCCGTCAGCATCGTAAACATCAATGGAGATGCATTTGATGACGTGGTTATTGGGGCTAATGGCTCTGATATCAACGGAAATGGTAGTGGAACCACCTACATTGTTTTTGGTGGAAATACCGGCTTTAGCAACCCCTTACTGCTTTCGTCATTGGACGGAGACGAATCGATCGGGTTTAAGATACTGGGCGAAGCTAACAATGATAATGCTGGTCGATCGGTGAGTAATGCAGGAGATGTGAATGGCGATGGATTGGAAGACCTGGTGATTGGTGCAACTGGTGCAGACACCAATGGCAGTAATTCAGGAACCGCTTATGTTATTTTCGGTAGCACGACTGGCTTTGGTACTTCACTAAACTTATCCGACGTAGATGGAGCCAATGGGTTTAAAATCCTGGGAGAAACTGCTGGGGATAATGCTGGTCGATCGGTAAGTAATGCAGGAGATGTCAATGGCGATGGTGTTGGAGACTTTTTAATCGGAGCGAATTATTCGGATCAGAATAGAAAGAATGATTCGGGAGCTGCCTACCTAATATTTGGACGGCAGCTTGCAAATCCTTTTCCTGCTGTCTTAAACCTCGCTGATATTAACGATGGATCAGGTATTTCATTCTCTGGAGAAAATGAGGACGATAATTTTGGAAATGCGGTAAGCGGTGCGGGAGATGTCAATGGGGATGGTTTTGATGACCTGCTGATCGGAGCTTCCGGCGAAGGACCGGGGTACTATAACAGAGGATCTTCCTATATCATATTCGGTAAGGCTACCAATGCACCTGTTTTGGCGGTGGCATTACCTGATGTAGAAGCATTGACGGCACAGCCTTTTTCGTATGAAATCTCATCTGCCAACTTTGTAGACCCGGATGGTAATCGGCTCTCGTATACGGCTACCCTGGCAGATGGTGGAGACCTACCCGCATGGCTCACTTTGGACGAGGCATCAGGTACCTTCAGCGGCACACCTGCAAACGAAGATTTCGGCACACTGGACATTACGGTCACAGCTGCAGATGGGTTGGCACAAGCGGTAAGTGATAATTTCACTTTGGTGGTCAAAGGTGTTCCTTTTGTATCCAATGCCCTGATAGACGATGCTGCCAATGAAGGTGAAGCATTCAGCTACATCATTCCAGCTAATGCATTTGACGATCCGGAAGGTGCTGCACTGACCCTATCCGTATCACAAGTAGATGATAGCATCCTGCCTGCTTGGTTGTCTTTTGATGCAGATACTGATGAACTCAGTGGCACGCCGGGAAGCGAAGATGTAGGCACACTGACGGTGAAAGTCACCGCTACGGATCCCGAAGGACTCAGCATCAGCGATGCATTTGACATTGTTATCAATGGCGCGCCTATTGTAGCCAATTCGCTGGCCAATCAGATCACCCTGGAGCAACAGCTTTTTGAGTTCATTGTTCCGACAAATACATTCGAAGATCCGGAAGGCGAAACACTTACTTTGACGGCACTATTGGAAGACGATAGCCCCCTTCCTGCATGGCTTTCCTTTGATGGGGGCACACAAACCTTTAGTGGTACCCCAGCCAATACCGATATTGGCACATTGGCAATCAAGGTAACGGCCACTGATTCAGAAGGCTTGAGTGGAAGTGATACATTTAATCTCATCGTCAGTGATGGTACACCTGGTGTAATTATCCCGATAGCAGATCAAACCGCAAACGAGGAGCAGGCATTTACCTTCATGATTCCTGACGGGTCTTTTGTAGATCCCAATGGAGACGAATTGACGCTGACTGCTTCGTTGAGTGATGATAGCGCCTTACCCGCATGGCTTTCCTTCGATGGAACAGCATTTAGCGGAACACCTGCAAGTGCAGATGTGGGAGAGCTAACCATTCGCGTCACGGCCACTGATCCCGGAACGTTGAGTGTAAGCGATGAGTTTACACTGACCGTGAATGGAACGCCTACACTGGAAAATGCGCTGAGCAATGCGGAAGCGTTGGAAGGTGTTGCATTTACCTATGACGTACCTGCCAGTACCTTTGATGATCCGGAAGGAAGCACACTGACCTTGTCCGCCACACTGGATGGGGGTGGTGCATTACCTGCATGGCTTGCTTTTGATGGCACGAGCTTCAGTGGAACTCCAGGAAGTGGAGATGTGGGCGTGTTGACCGTTTCAGTAACAGCTACTGATCCGAATGGGCTAAGCATAAGCGACGATTTCATTTTGACGGTGAATGGCAAACCGGTGTTTGATCAGGCACTACTAACAGACGCCATTGCCATTGAAGGGCTAGCGTTTAGTTACGCCATCCCTACGGGTGCATTCATTGATCCTGAAGATGCTACACTCACATTGACTGCTGCGCTGGGTGATGACAGTGCTTTGCCTGCATGGCTTTCATTTGATGGATCGGCTTTTAGTGGCACACCTCAAAGCGAAGATGTGAGTATATTGACGATCAAAGTCACTGCTACAGATCCTGAAGACCTTAGCACCAGTGGCACATTTGAGTTGATTGTAAGCGATGGCACACCCATCCTGAGCATCGAGCTGGAAGATCAGCAAGCTGGGGAAGGACAGGCCTTCACGTTTGCCATACCTGATGGTACGTTTGTAGATCCGAATGGAGGTAGTTTAACCTTCTTTGCATCGCTGATAGACGATAGCACACTACCTGGCTGGCTTTCACTAGATGCAGCCACAGGTGTATTTAGTGGAACACCTGGGAGTGAAGATCTGGGTACATTGAATATTCGAGTGACAGTTACTGATCCTGATGGGTTGAGTGTAAGCGATGAGTTTACATTGACCGTCAATGGAAAGCCTGTAGTTGCCAATGCATTACCTGATGCGATAGCTACAGAAGGTGATGCTTTTAGCTACACAGTTCCAGGGAATACATTTACTGATCCGGAGGAAGAAAGCCTGGAGCTAATCGCATCATTAACAGATGATAACGCATTGCCAGATTGGCTCTCTTTTAGTAGCGCTACTGGAACATTTACCGGAACACCCGGAAGTGAAGATGCTGGTACTTTAATCATCAAGGTGGCGGCTGTTGATCCTGGAGGATTGAGTATGAGCGATGAGTTTATTCTGACAGTGAATGAGGCACCATTGGCTATTGGTGATCTTTCCGAAATAGCATTTTATCCCAATCCGGTAAAGGATGAATTAATCATAGAGGGTTCAAAGGATGTACGTGCGTTCGTTACGGATTTGCAAGGTAAGTCAGTAACCTCCGTGCAATCAGGATTTAATATCAGACTAAGCCTCTCTCACCTCGATGCAGGTATCTACGTGCTGATTGTGGAAGAAGGAACCGATGTGAAAACGCATAAAATCATTAAGAACTAAGGTAGCATTTTCTTTGGTAGGGAAGTGCAACGAAGGTGGCTCGTATGGGTCACCTTTTTTAACCTCTCATTTCAGCATTCAACTCACCATTTTGATATGCTAGAATAGTGATATGCCTAAGATGTAAAACAATGTTGTTTTAGTTAAACTCCTAATCATCTCTCCTTCGTGGAGAGAGGTGGAAGGAGGACGTAAGAAAAATGCTTAACTAAACAGCATTGATATGTAAAAACTAATTTGGAACTAAAAAAAGAGAAATTCTCACCAATGAATTTAAGTTGTAAAAAAGAACCAGCTTCAGGAAACAACAAATCTTCAATCATAGAACAAGCCGAAAAGTTATTAGAAGAAAAAGCAAGACTTCTTTGTGAAAGAGGCTTTTGGCCTAAAAAAAGTATAAGACTAAAACATAAAGAAATCAACGAAAGGCTTGAGGCTCTTGGTGTTTACCAGGGTAAAATAGATCGAATCATTATTGAACATAAAGTACGCTAGACAATCCATTTTTTAGAAAAATGCTCATTGAAACAAGTGCTAAAAATGTGTTCAAATTTTAATAACGTTATATATAATAAAATAAAATCAGATATGTACACTTTTAACAGAATTAATCGCAAAAAAGAAAGAAGACGAGCTCGCTATGTGAGCATATTTATGATCGTATTATTACTTCTGAGTTTATTCGTTTTCGTTTTCAACTAACAACATGAAATGAACTTAGACTCATGAAATACTTAAGATGGTAATGAATCAGAATAGTCCATTTTTTAGAAAAATGCAATGAAGGTGGCTCGTATGAGTCACCTCTGGCCTGCCTGCCTTTTCAGGCTAGGCTAGGTGAAGGAAGAATCTCTCATGATTTTCAGTATATACGCATTTAAGAGCAAGAGATCCTTCATAAATTCAGAATGGCCTCTTTTGTTATTTAATTTTTGACATTCTCTCTTTCACTAGCGTGATTGATGAAGCACTAACAGCATATTCATTAGCCAGAACGTCCCATTTGTTCAATGCACTACAGACTTGATCAATGATGTCGTTTATTTTTGATTGATTCAACTTCATATCTAATCCGAGCTTTATTAAATGTTCGGCCTTCGGATTTTGCCCTTCTCCCATGACCATGGTACTTTGGTGACCACCGGGTCCTGATGAGAAAGTGAGATCGTATGCTGGTGAGAGCTTCCATTCTCCTAAATCATCCATCAGAAAGGAAAAATTTTTACCATGGTCATCTCTGTTATGAGATAAGACGTTAAACACTGCTAAGCGAAACAATTTTTCAACCTCTCTCAGATCCTTGGTTAGTACTCCGGTAAGTGTGGCTATATCTTCATAATCTAAGGATGGGATTCTGAAATTGGCGTGTAGCAAGCCACTAGCAGTGTGCATATGTAGCCGTTTATTGTTGCTTCGATCAAACCTCTTGATCGCAAAATAGCCTGCCCCACGGGAAGATGAAAATAAGTGAGCATCTGTCATCGCTATACCAGCCTCTTTAGCCATTAAAGCATAGACATATTCGATAGCACCAGCATCAACTCCATCTCCTGAATTTGGAAACTTGACGATCCAGTGTTCGAAACCTTCTAATAAATCATGTCTTCCGTGAATGATCTGTTTTCTAGATTGATCAATACCTATAAGAGCCTTTGGACGCGCGCCTGCTGAAGATCCGTTGAGATCAATAAGCTCTTGTAACACTTCATCAGCACCTCCTTTAAGTACTTCCTGACTTTGTTCCGCTAATGCATCGAGGTTTATTGCTTCTCCTGATTCTTCTATAGCTTGATCTGGTTCGTAAATCAGTGCACCAAGCCCATTTTTACCTACATGTGCTAGCCGATCTATGGAGGAGAATTCCTGAGGAAGTAGATTTTTACTTTTTAGGAATCGATCCAGCAATAGCCTTCCCCACCCATCAGGTAAGCTGTCATTAAAAACTCCAGGTAATCCTTCAAATAAGGTAGGATCAAAAGTTTGCAATCCTGGCTCAAAGGACATTCTAATAGGAGAAATGTTTAATTCCATTTCAAGAAAATCACGATCATATTCGAAATAGATCAGAGAGTCTCTTATGGCTAACCTACCGACAGGAATTATTTCCTTATCAAATTGAAGGCCGACTTTGATTTGGTTTAATGATTTCATTTTTTCCACCCCCTTTTCCGTTCATTTTTGTTTTTATTATTTACCACATCATCGATGGAAGAGAATTCCTTTTCTGTGGGTTTTGTAGCATCAATTATGCTTTCCAGTGAATCTAGTATTAAAGAAATCTTAAGAAAAGATTCCAACGAGATTAGCCCCTTTTGCTCAAATTTCCGGAGAGTAGGCAGGCTAACGCCAGAACGTTCAGATAACCCTTCTTGTGTAAGCCCTTTTTTAAGTCGCAAAGAGCGCATGTTTTCAGCTATTATTTTTTGTGCCTTTGAAGAAGTTATAAGTGATATCATAATATTAATTATATAATAAATATACTAATAAATAATATCATTGTATTATTTAATTTATTGTAAATCAAAAATCTATCTAGGAATTGGTTTTTCAGTTCTTCACCTATACTTTATATAATACATACTGTTCGTCTTTAGTAAAGTACCACTCAACGATTTAGGGGCTTTCAATACTTTTATTGCCTTTTATTTTGAAAAGCGTTAAAAGCTAATAATCATGAAAACGAATACGATTAATAAAATAAATAAATCTACTTCAGGTCAATTTTCACTTAAATCCAAGTACGGAACCTATCTCAAGGAGAGACTTACATCTGTCTATAAAAACTATTTTCCATTTGAAGAATTGAGTCCACTCGATCATTACCTAAAAGAAGAAGGCGTATATGCTGAGCAGGATCGTTTTGGTAATCCAAGAGTAAAGGTTCAGATTAAAATGAATCCATTGAGAATTGAAGTGCAGGAAATGGCTAACCAAAAACGAAGGGTAGTTTGGCAGATGGTTGGTGTTTAATCATTAGATACTTGAGGGATCTTCAATTGAATTTAATAATACCTATAAACCTCATGTGGTCCAAAATTGAGTAGGTCAATCACCTTTTCATATTTAGCATCAAGCTTGAGCGCTAACCTCTTAGAAGATTCATTGTCAGAGTCTATGTAGCTTACAAGACTCGCTAATTTCAATTTATTCAAAGCAAAATCTCGAACAGCTATTCCTGCTTCAAGTCCATAACCCTTACCTTGAGCATGAGGCAACAGCCAATAGCCAAGCTCTGGTTCGGGCCATGGATCGGAATTCCAGAGGCCTACAGCACCAACTAGGTTTCCAGAAGATATTTCTTCGAGGGCAAGGTATGAGTAACCAAAGAGTTCATAATGGCCGATATATGTTGCCATTAAGCGCCAAGAGTCTTCGGTGTTTTTCAGCCCGCCCACGAATCGAGCATTCTCTTGTTTTGAAAAGAAATCAGCTATATGCTGAAAGTCATCATGCTTCCACTGCCTGAATTTCAGCCTTTTGGTCTTTAGGTTGATCATGTTTTTTTAATCCATAGGAATGCCAAATCTATCAACGTTATTCTTCAACCCGAAAAGAGGCCTCAGGAATTTTATTCTACGAATGATAAATTCATAAGTCAACATACTGCCCGTTAAAGTGAAAATGTTTAGCAAAATAAACAGTACACCAACTGAGATATCCATTGGAAAAAGGACATATGATCCAATATATATAAATACCATATGGACAATGTAAACGGGATAAGCTGCTTGACTCAAATAGCTGAGTGCTCTGCTTGGTTTATTCAAATACATGTAACCAAATCCAAAGACTGTAAAAACCCAAAGACATGACTCAACCGCCATTAGATAATTTGGTGTTCGCAACTCAAAAAACAGCAACCTAATAAGATAGAAAAGGATGGCATGTATGAGCAGTATCCATCGCTGCTTCTTTACATTTTCCCAGAAAGCATCTCCTACAAATACACAACAAAAACCTGCAAGGAACGCGACAAACCCGAGCACAAATCCATGCCAGGTCATCGCATAAACTTCAAATTCCTGTGGAGCCATAATTTCTGCTTCCAGTATAAAAGGAACCATTAAAAGAAGGAGGCTCCATGAATGACTAAACAGCTTTTTTAGATTTTGGCTAATGATTCCCTGACTGTTCCGCTTTAGGAAAAAGAAGATAGGAAAGAGTGCCAGCACATAAACAAAAATGTTGCCTAAGAACCACAGGTGGGCAGGACTGAAAGTATGTTGAAGCTCCTGAGTGTAATATTTCTGCCATATGAACACATGAATAGGAACTATAACTAGTATGCCAAAAATGAATGGAAGCAATATTCGTTTAGATCTTTCAATAAGAAGTTTTTTCCAACTTCTGCGTTGTATGGCAAACCACACACCCATGCCTGAGACAAAGAAAAGCAAAGGAATTCGCCATATGTTTAGCAGAGACATAGGGATCCAGATAGCTTCTAAGGGTTCATTGGTTTGGATAAAACCAATGAATACGCCCCAGGGTTGAAAGCCTATCGCTATGTGATAGATCAATAACAAACCTATGGCCATCACCCTTAGCCAATCAATGTCATACCTTCTTCCAGCTATCATTATTTGCGTGCTTTTATCATTTTCACAATCACTGGGCGTGTTTCCTCAACTTGCTTGTAATCTAATTTCAGACCCAATGGACCTAAATCTCTACTGATCTGATCGTAAAAAGGCTTAACTTCTTTGAAAGGAGCAGAAATGGATTCCAGAGCAGTTGATCCATAATTATTTCTAATGGTCACATCGGCTCCCCCATCAAGCAACATTTGAGCTATTTCCTTTCTACAAAAGAAAGCAGCAGAATGGAGAGGAGTAGAGCCATCACCACTTTTTATGTTTATATCTGCCTTAGCATCGATTAAGAGTTTAGCAATCTCTGGCTTATTGAAAATGGTCGCAATCGTTAATGGCGCTGATCCATAATCATCTTTTTCGTTTAAGTCGGATTTTGATTCTATATGTTTTTTCATCGCTTCTACATTTCCGATAAATGCAGCTTCATGAATGGTCATAGAAGGTGTTTTTGTGGACTCTGATTGCCCTTTGGAATCACATGAAGTAAATACAAGTAGTCCCATTATTAAGATGATCGAATACTTTTTTCCGAAAGAATTGTTTTTAAATGGTTTCATAATTTTTGTGTTTTAATTTTTGATAACACAAAGGTCTTATAAGAAGGAGAGGGGCTGTTAGTAGCTATGAGACAAGATTTGTTAACTATGAGTTATCTCTTGAAACTATGAGCTGAGACTATAAACTATGATGCAAGCATATGTTTTCTTGTTGCTGGACGGCATTAATTTGACGATCATTGTTGCTACTTAATCACGACTGTACATGGCCGATTTCCTTCATCCAGAAAATGATTTCCTGCAAAAGGTCATAGCGATCGTTGAGGAGAATCTCTCAGATGAAGATTTTGAAGTACCTGATCTGGCGCAGCAATTAAATATGAGTCGATCGAATCTCTTAAGAAAAGTAAAGAGTTTATCTGGTCTATCTGTAAGTGTTTTCATCAGACAAGTAAGATTGCATCATGCCAAAGAATTGCTCAAAGCAAATTCCCTGACTGTTTCGGAAGTCTCATTCAAGGTAGGTTTTGGCAGTACATCCTATTTCACAAAGTGCTTTAGAGAGACGTTTGGATATCCACCGGGGGAGCAAAAAAATCAACTTAACATTGATCATCTGGATGACTCTAGTGTCAAACCAAGGCGTACTATGGCTAAGCTACTTTTGGTTATAGGGGCTTTGATTGCTAGTGTATCGGCAATACTACTCACAAGAGAGTATTCAACTGTGCTTGAACTGGATAAATCCATTGCAGTACTGCCTTTCAAGAATGATAGCAATGACTCCTCCAATGTTTACATTGTCAATGGACTGATGGAAACGATACTGGACAAGCTTCAAAAAATTGAAGATCTGAATGTCACTAGTCGTACAACGGTAGAAAAATATCGAGGAGCTGTCAAAACCATCCCTGAATTGTCTAAAGAATTGGACGTAAGCTACTTTGTAGAAGGTAGCGGTCAGAAGGTTGGTGATCAGATATTACTAACCATTCAGCTGATAGATGCAAAGAACGATCGTCACGTATGGTCGCAGCAATATGAACGTGAGGTTAAAGATATTTTCAAATTGCAACAGGAAGTTGCCAAAAACATCGCAAGTAAGATTGAGGCAGTAATAACTCCTGAAGAACAACAACGAATTGAAAAAATTCCTACAGAAAATATGATAGCTTATGATTATTACTTGAAGGGACTAGATTTGACTAAAGAAAATACCCACAATGAAGATTCTTATATCGATTTGTTGGAAGCAATTTCATACTTTAAGAAGGCCATTGAAGAAGACGAAGAATTTGCACTTGCTCATGCTTACACAGCCATTTGCTACTATTACCTGGACCGTTTTCAAGCCAATAAGCAATATGGATTAGAAATAAACACCTATGCTGATAAGGCACTTTTGTTTGACGATGAGCAACCTGAAAGTCTCATTGCTAAAGCCTTGTTTTATATGCAGGACCAACAGTATGAACTTGCTGCAAATTACTTTGAGAAGGTGTTGACCTTTAGCCCTAATTCTGGATGGGTACATAATAGATTATCAGATATTTATAACGATTACTTGCCAAACACAGAGCGTTACTTGAAACATGCGTTGCGAGGAATACAGGTCGCTATTTCTGATCAAGATTCTGTAGAAGCGAGCTATACGTATCTGCATTTAAGTAATGCGTTGATTGAAAATGGATTTGTGAAAGAAGCTGAAAAATATGTGCTTAAGTCATTAGACTTTAACCCTCAAAACCTGTTTTCGGAATACCTCCACACATATATCAAGCTGGCTCAAAATTTTGATCTTCTTAGAACCAAACAGGAACTTATAGCTACTTTATCCAAGGATACCACGAGGCTGGACATCATTCAGGAAGTTGCGAAAGTCTGCTACACCATGGAAGACTATGAAGAGGCATGGATATATTATGATAAGTTCATGCGCATCAAAGAAATGTTAGACCTGGAATTGTACAATAGTCAGGATATTAATATTGCTTTTGTGCTTGATCAACTTGGTGAACATGAAGAGGCAAATAAGATGTATGAAAAATTTCTTACCCATGCAGAAAACGATCCTACCATTTATAAGAATATGAACCTTTGCGCTTACTATGCTGCCAAAGGAAATATTGAAAAGGGGATGGAATATTTGAAGCTATTTACTGAAGAAAGAGATTACTTCTATTGGTTGATTTTGTTTCTTGACAAGGATCCAGTAATCCTAAAACTTTCAAGTCACCCTGACTTCAAAAAAACACTTGATGAGATCAGTGAAAATTTTTGGGTTCAGCATAAAGAGGTAAGAAAGATGTTGGAAGAGGAGGATCTAATTTAGCATGTCATAAGTCTTATGCTGCGATTAATTTGGTTGGCAAATTTAAACTCACTTTGTATCCTTTGATTTCCCCAATATCATTGGTGATATTTTCAGTATTGAACGATAGGTTTGCTTTAGCTGTTAATCGCATTTTTTCGAGTCGTTCACGTGTGATTTTGGTCGCTAAAGATTGATTATTCTGAGCTTTAATTAATTTCTCTGTTATCCCAGTGCCACTGTCTTCTATTTCTAGTCGAATGAGGTTGTCAGAAGTTCTTAAAAACTTAATCTTTATTTCGTTCTTCTCTTTTTTGAATAAGCCGTGTTCCAATGCATTTTCTATGAATGGCTGAGCGAACATGGGAGGTATACCATCATAGGCTTCATCCAACGATTCATCTAATTCGATGACATACTTAAAAGTATTTTTAAATCGTAGTTTCTGAAGTTCGAGATAATTTTTAAGCATACTTACCTCTTCTTCAACAGGGATAAATTCTTCTCTTGAGTTTTCTAAGATCTGTCGCATTAGCTTACTGAATACACCCATGTAATCACTAGCTTTCTCAGGGCTTTCTGTCAAGATATACTGCTGGATTGCACCCATTGAGTTGAAGATGAAATGCGGGTTGAGCTGTGAGCGTAAGAAACGTTGTTCTAGTTGCAGCGTGGCTTTGTCCTTTTTGATTTTGTACTGCCGATAACTTAAAAAACCTCCACCAATAATGAGTAATACCAGCGAAGCTCCACCTATTAAATAGCTATTGAATTTCAATGATTGAATTTTTGCAGCTTGTTGCAAGCTGGCAATTTCCTGTTCCTTCTTTTCAGTTTCGTATTTTGTTTGAAGCTCAAATATATTTTGTTTGTTTTCAGCGGAGTAGATACTATCCTTTAAGTGAGTTCTCAATTGATAATAATGTAGTGCTTTTTTATACTTGCCTGTCGTCTCGTAAAGATCCCTGAGAGAATTATATATTCTAAGTCGGTTAATTACATCGGATATAGAATGTATAGGTAATTTATCTATCGAGTTTGCATAATATAAAACTCGAGAATTTTGTCCAATCTTTGAGTATACTAAAGCTAATGTAGCGTATAGGTCAATCCTCAGAGAATGGTCCACATCATTCACGTCGCTTAGAAGTCCTTCATTGAGGATAAGTACTTTCAATGCCTCGTGCCATTTTTCCGCGGTGATATAGGCGTTACTTAACTCCATTCTGGAGTCATAGATTTTTCCGGGATCACCCAGAATTTCTCTGATTGCTAAGTCTTTTTTATAAAGAGTAAATGCTTCTTCATAGTCTTCTTGTATCACTGCAATATCTCCTAATAACCCATATGACTTGGCGATTCGATATTGATTATTCTCCTTTTCTGCATACTCTATGGATTGGAAAAAGTGATCTTTGGCTTTTTCTAGTTCATCCATATCCAACAATGTAATTCCTATATTTTGGAGGGTTACAGCGACATGAGTGAACTTCTCTTCAGCCAAATAAATATCTAAAATCTCATAGTCAGCTTTTATAGCTTCGGCTTCATTTCCTAGGTAACTATGTATAACACCTATGTTGCCAATAGTTGCTGCCAGTCCATGACTATTCTGGATCTTTGAGAAGGTTTCTTTAGCTTTTGTTAAGTAAACAAGAGCACTGTCGTATTGATACATATCCGCCTCATGATGACCCATTTGCAAATAATTATATCCCACTCTTTCCAACGCTCCATACTTTAGATGTGTGCGTAAAGATTTCTTTGTATGCTCTTTTGCAGTTTCAAGATCCCCAATTTCTCGATGAATTTCACCACTGACTTCATAAAATCTTGCTTGCTTTTTTGGGTCTTTACTGTACTTTTCATTTGCAATATTCTTCATCTTTTCTAGAAAAAATTGAGAAGAATCTAGATTTACATATGAGTAAGCTAAGGCTAGGTCCATAAATGCGTAAAAAGCAATCGAATCTACTTCTGATTGACTTTTGATGATTAGTTCAGGAATTTGGTCCGCTTTGCTCTGAGTAAAACCATTTAAGCTCAGTGTAAGAATTGTAAAGAACAAAGTAGTTCTAAATAGGATGGCTTTTTTTGAATAATGATTCATAGCAGTCGGCTTTAGGTTGTTAGACTCTTTTTCAAGACGTCTGATTTAAAAACTTGGGTGCTAGTAAAATAGATATACACACTTAAATTAGTCTAAAGATAAAACTGCAATCTACAAACTAGTTGAAAGGGTGCTGAATGTAAAATGTGTTAGCAAATTTTCATGTAGGATAATATGGACTTAATGTTTGTCTGATTTTTACTATTATCTACAGATGACCTCTTGTACTTTTAATTAAAGCTTGATTATTAATCTTTAGAAAATGACCAAGAAAAAAGTAAAAGAAATCCCCGAGGATAAACGAAAACTATATGAGGAATTGATTCAAAGTATTCCCGAATTGGAAGTAAGAAACAATTTTGGATTTCCTTATACTTCACTAAACGGGCATATGTTTTCGCTTTTGTCAAAAAGCGGATATGTTGGTATTAGGCTACCTAAAGATGAACGAGAGCATTTTTTAGAAAAACATAATTCTACTCTGTATCAACCTGAACCAGGACCGCTTTTGAAGGAATATGTCACCATTCCGGATATTTTGTTGGAAAATCAAAAAGAATTGGAACCATACCTTGAACTTAGTTTAGCATACATCAGGACATTGAAGCCAAAACCTTTGAAGAAATAATGGTTTGAATAATGTTAGATAAGAATAACTCTTGGTACTACCGTCAGCTTTTTTGAAAATGAATAAAATAGAACCAGCACTCTTTAGTGCTAGTTCTAACATTAATAAAGAAAGTATAAGAGTATTCTATTTTTTGTCCTCTGGCAAAAGAATGAATTCTGCATAGTTGCTTCCATCAAAATAGGTCTTGGCAGCTTCTTTTAAATCGTTGATAGTTAGTTTTTTAATTTTTTCTTCTGCATTAAGTGACTCTTCTGGATTTGTACCATATATGTAAGCATTTTTTACAATACCTTCCCAGTAGCCGTTATACTTTTTCCTATCCTTCAGGTTGGCTAGCTCAGCTTTCTTAATTTTCTCTAAATCGATTGCTGTAGGGCCATTTAGTTTGATTTTTTCTATCTCCTCAAGTACTTTGTTTTTCAATGCATCAATGTTTTCTGGCGCACAGGTAAAACGCACATTCATGCGGTACCAATCATATGGTCTGTCGGTTGCGAAACCGGAAACCTGTACCCCATAGACCCCTGACATTTTTTCTCTCATTTCTTCATTGAGCTTTATTCTCAAGAGCTTGGCGAGTAATGTCATTTTCTTTCTTTCTTCAGGAGAAAAATCAAGAGTTCCTGTGAATCTCATATCCACCTTACTTCTCTCATCAATACCTTTTATGATGGTTTCTTTGATTACTCCTTCGGGACGTCTAAGTCCAATATCCCTCCATGTACTTATTTCACTTGTATTTGATGGGAGGCTTCCTAGGTATTGTGTTACATGCTTTTTGAGTGTATCTATTTCGAAATTCCCAATAAATATGAACATAAACCCGTTAGCTGAAGAAAAACGTTCGGTATAAAAATCAAATGCTTTATCCAGGCTCAATCCTTTTTCAATTTGCTTTTCGGTCAATTGAATAGATCTTAAATGATTTTGAGACATTACCTCACTTATTTTATGCTCAAATAACGTGTTGGGATTGTCATCAGTATTTTTCGTTATGGCTATCATCTTTGCCTTTCGACTCTGAAAAACGCCTTCATCCTTGTTTGGAGAGGTGAAATAGAGATGTGTCATTTGCAGCATCCTTTCCAGGCCTGTTGTAGAGCTAGAACCTCTGAACAGATCATCATAAAAATTGATATAAGGCGTGACACGAACCGTAATGCCCATATTGAGTTTCTTTAAATCTATGGCTGAAATATTATTGATTCCACTGGCTCCAATAATGGTTCCTGCATTGCGAGCAGATACATATAAATCATCTGGTGCAATGGAGCTTCCGCCAGGTCGAAAACCGCTCATTGATATGATGTTGTTTTGTAGGTCGGTAGGCTTTGCTATGATAGTTACTCCATTGGCAAACCTCCATTTCGTCATATCAATTTCATGATTGTAAGTTGTTTCTACGATAGTGCCAGACTCAGGCTTGGTTGTCATTAACTCAACAGTTGCCAAGTTGTCCTCGTAGGCCTCAATCTCTTTTGTGGATACATTTTTTAGGAGATCAATAAGCTGTGCCTCGTTTGGGAGTTCCAATGATTCCTTGTCAGGAGCATTTAAGACCATGGCTATATTTTCCTCACCGATCCATTTTTTGCCAATTTGGTTTACCTCTTCTAGAGTGATATCGGGAAGAATTTCAGATAGAAATTGATAATTGAATTCGTCTGAAGGAATAGGTTTTTTGTCCGTAAAATTGTCTATGTATTTTTCCAAGTAATACCTGGAAGAAAGTTTGCCGGTTTCTTTTCTTATTGTATTGGCACTGTTTAGCAGTAGGGCTTTGTATCGCTCTAGTTCGGACGAAGTAAATCCATGTCTTCTCGCTCGTTCACTTTCTATGAGTAATGCTTCCAGACCTTCTGATATCTGATCCTCTTCCAGATTTACCCTTAAAAAGTAGCTGTCTTTATCAGCTAAAAAACTACCAATGCCAACGAATGCTGATAAAAAGGGGGCATTTTCTCCAAGTTCTACCTCGGATAGTCTTTGACGTAGCATTCCAGTGTATAATGCTCGTACAAATTGTGTTCGGTAATTCTGTAGTGTCTTAACTTCTGTTTTTTGCTTTTTGTAATAAATGGATGCATTTACGCTTGTAGCTTCTGAATCAGTGATGATGGCAATGGCAGGTTCTTTATTTTCGGGAATACCATAACGTATTCTCTCTCTCTTTTTTCTAGTAGTTGGTTTTAGGTTTTTGAATAGTTTTTGAATGCTCTTTTCTACTTCTTCTACATTGAAATCTCCAACCAATACCAGAGCCATCAAGTCAGGCCTGTACCAGTCCCTATAGAATCTTTTCATAGCATCGTACTCCGAATTCATGATTACATCCAATGTGCCTATTGGAGATCTTTCTGCATACCTTGAGTCATTAGCTAGAATAGGTATTGATTGATAATACATGCGCATACCGGCTCCACTCCTTGCTCGTAGCTCCTCAGCCACTATGCCTCTTTCATTGTCAATTTCCTCATTGGAAAATGTGATGCCATCAGCCCAGTCACGAAGTATTTGCAAACTGGTATTGAATATCTCTTGATTATCGGTTGGGACGGAAAGTTTGTATACTGTCTCATCAAAACCTGTATGAGCATTTAAGTCAGCGCCAAATTCAATTCCTACACTTTGTAAATAATCTATCAGATCATTTTTTTCAAAGTTGGTTGTACCGTTAAATGCCATATGCTCAACAAAATGAGCTAACCCCAACTGATCTTCATCCTCCAGGACAGAGCCTGCATTAATGACCAACCTGAGTTCTGCTTTGTCGGCTGGCTTTTTATTTTGTTTTAGGTAATAAGTGAGACCATTACTTAGCTTTCCGATTTTTACTGTTGGGTCTATGGGAATTTTCTGATTGAGATCAAAAGAAGTTTGTGCCAACAAAATGTTGACACAAACACTCAGATATATAGCTAGTAGAATATTGATTTTTTTCATTGTGTGAGATTTATGAATGTCTTACAAATTTTTATTGCCAGTTGAATGACTGAAGACGATGGTATAAATTCAGATATTCAGTTTTAAATAATGACACCCCCGCCGGTAAGCAGGAATGCCATTCTCTACTTAAAATATGAAGAGTAAATTCTATTCGTAACCAGGATTTTGATCGGTTAATGAAATATTGCCGTTTCCGTTTATCTCTTCCTCTGGTATCGGAAGTATGTATTGATTAACACTTGTAATGGAAGGCTTCAGTGTCATTGCTTTATCAAAGCGGATAGCTGCGAACCATTCGCTACCATTCTCAAATGCAAGCTCTCTCACAATTTCATCAAAGATATCATCACGAAGATCTTCTATCGTGAGTGCAGGAGAGTCGCCAATTCCTGCACGATTACGGATGATATCCAAAGGTGCTTTACTGTCTGCTAGCGTAGCTCCACTAAATGCCAACCCTTCTGCTTGAATTAAATACATTTCAGCAAGCCTTATGTAATAAGTTGGCCGAAAGTTGGCCACATTATTCACTTTCAGACCTACCGCTGATGTAATGCTGGTATACGTCAGTGGCTGCCTAGGATCACCTGTCATCAAAGTTTCAAACCACATTGTGCCAGCTCTACCTGTATAAAAACGTTTTCTGTTATTTTGGTCAGTATCGGAGTTTTCATCTCTATGTGTCATGAAAATCATTTCTGATGAATTTAGGCCAGTACTGAAAACAGAAGCAAAATCTGCTTCAAGATCTCTGGTGCCATCCATTATTACTTCGCCGGCTAGTGCTGCAGCTTCGGCATATGCTCCTTGAAACAATAAAACTCTGGCTTTTAGCGCTTTTGCTGCAGTCTTTGAAGCTCTAAAGGTAACCGAGAAGTCAGGAGCATTTTCAATGGCAAAATCCAGATCCGATAGGATCTGTTCATAACATGCTGCTACTGTACTTCTTTCTTTGGATCTTGTTACAAAATTCGAAGGTTCGGTTCTGAGCACTATTCCCAGATTGCTAGACTGATCATAAAACTGACCATAGTATCTTAAGACATCAAAGGTGGCCATAGCTCTTAAAAAACGAGCTTCGCCTAAAATTTCTGCCTTGTTATTGCCAGAAAATTCATTATCTGGAAACTCAGAAGTCAAGGTAATGACGTTATTTGCTTGATCCATAACTCTGTAAAAGGCTGTCCAAAAATTCTTAATAATAGAATTGTCAAACAAAAGGTCATTCTCCCTTATTTGATCATGGCTAACCCCTGCTCCCGATCGACTCATTGAGCCAATAAGAGCACTCGGAATGTGCTCATAGTCCATATAATAGGAAGCACTCACTCTGGATATAATTAAACTATAAACACCATTTAATAGTGCTTCAGCATCTTTTTCCTCTAGAATGACATTTTCTGGTACCAGATTGTTTGGCGGATCATTTTCTAGTACATCTGTTATTTCACAGGCTGTGATTAAAAATAGGACTGCTATATATATTGATATTTTTTTCATGATTCTTATTTTATGATTAAAAACCGATGTTTATTCCTGTAGTAAATACCCTTGCTATTGGAAAGCGATTGTTGTCTCTCCCTGAACTTATATCGTTGTTGAATAAGTTGGAAGCTTCTGGATCTGCACCAGGATAGTTGGTGATTGTAAACAGATTTTGAGCTGCAAAATAGATCGAGGCGCTATTTATGATGCCCATTTTAGTTGTTAGCTGAGAAGGTAGTGAATATCTCAAGCTAAGTGTTTTCAACCTTACATAGGACGCATCATAAACGTAATGACTTGATGTGCGATCGTTGTTGTTCGGGTCCCGGTATACACTTCTAGGAATGTCACTGGAACTGTTTTCAGGTGTCCAGGCATTCAAAACATCAATTACTTTGTTCTCACCAATGAATGTACTGGCGAAGTTTTGACTTCTTGCCAGAGCAAATGCTTCCAGATTGTTACCAATTGAGTAAGTGAAGAATGCAGATAGGGTAAACCCTTTGTAACTCAACTCACTGTTAAAACCTCCAAAAAAGTCCGGTTGGGTATCTCCAATTACCTGCTGATCTAGATTAGTAATGACTCCATCAGGAACTCCATCAGGACCTGTTATGTCTCTGAACAACAAATCACCGGGGGATGTCTCATCATCTTGATAGAATCCCGTAGGGGAGGAGGTATTCAGGGCGTCAATTTCTTCTTGCGTCTGAATGATTCCTTCAGCTACATATCCATAGATCAGACCGATAGGACTTCCTTTTCTAAGTCTTCCTCCGCCTCCGAATCCGGTAAGAAATCCATCTTCATCCTTGAAGTCATCAGAAATGGCTGTGAGTTCATTTCGATTTTTGCTGATATTAAAAGAGACATTCCAATTGAGATTGGGCTTATCTATAATGTCTCCTCTAATTTCTATCTCAATCCCTGTGTTCTTGGTATCTCCAACATTTGCTATGACTCTACCAGTTCCGGTACTTCCTGGCGTGATGGCGGTGAAAAGGGCATCATGAGTTTCTTTAGAGTAATAATTGAATACACCCGATAGCCTACCTTCAAACAGTGTAACGTCTATACCAACATCAAATTGATCAGTTGTTTCCCATTTTAATTGATCATTCCCAAGTTGAGATAAGATGACTGAAGGCTCTCCTCCATAATTGGAAGATTCAAACAATGTTCTCCACACATAAGGGCCAAAGTCTTGCTGGCCTGTTCTACCAATACTTGTTCGCAACTTGAGTTCATCGATAGGTCTTATTCCAGATAGAAAGGGTTCCTCAGAAACCCTCCATGCGACTGCTGCAGCTGGAAAAAAGGCATACTTATTATTTACAGCAAACTTTGAAGAGCCATCTACTCTGGCTGATAGTGTAAGTAAGTATTTATTATCATATCCATAATTCATTCGTCCAAAATAAGAGGCTAGCCCAGAGCCATTTTCGTCCGACGAACCATTGGTAAACACGGTTGCATTGGAAATGTTGCTCAATACATCATTGGAGAATCCTTCACCCCATGTTTTGTTGTTTGAAGTACTGGCTTTTTCGAAAGACGCACCAACTACTGTATTTATGTTGTGTTCATTTATGATCTTGTCATAGGTCAGAGTATTTTGCCATAATACGTTTGTGAACCTGCTTCTACTTTCTTGAGCATATCCATCACCATCACCAAATCTTCTGTCCCAGCCTCCTCTTGAGGTGAATCTTGGGTAGAATGCTTTTTGATTTCCAGCATTGTAGTTCATGCCAAAAAGAGTTTTGACATGTAACCCTTCTGCTATTTTTAGTTGAGTATAAAAGGAACCTAAAACAAGTAGCGTTTTATTACTTGTTGATGATTTTAACCTTGCAACAGGGTTTTCTTGAGTATACTGAGGTGAAAATGAAAAATTACCTTCCTCATCATAAACAGGTAGATCTGGTCTGAAATCATAGGTCAACTGAGTCAATGATCTGTCAGCTGAGTTTTGATCTGTATGAGATAGATTAAGTTTAGATCCAAACGTCCAAACTTCATTCATCTCAGTGTCGAGGTTTAGGTTAAATGAGTAGCGATCAAAACCAATCCCATCATAGACTCCATCCTGATTATTGATGCCAACAGATGTGCTGTATCGCGTTTTTTCTGACCCTCCAACTACATTGATATTGAAGGTAGTAGTAAGTGGATTGCCTGGGCTGATCTCATCTTCCCAGTTAGTGTCTGCATCACCAAAATAACTTTCGTCTAAAATACTGGTTGCGAATATATCAGCAGAACTGCCGTTTTCAACAGCAGTGGTCCAGACCTGCTTAAATTGTGCTGCATTGAGTACCGTTAGCGTATTAGCCTCTTGTGAACTAATTGAAAAGTCAACATTAAATTTTGGTGCAGATGCATAGGTTCCTTTTTTTGTGTTGATAATAATGACACCATTGGCAGCTCGAGAACCATATATGGCGGCTGCTGACGCATCTTTCAATACACTTATGGATTCAACATCTGCATTGTTGATATTACCCAAAGGCGTACTTATACCTTGTTGATCCAGTTGATCTCCTAACCTTCCACCTTCAGCGCCTCCAACAGGGATGTTGCTATTTGGCACTACAGGTATTCCATCTATGACATATAGAGGCTGGTTAGACCCGAATAAAGAAGACGTACCACGTATTCTTACCCTGGATGCAGCACCTGGCTGACCAGTGGCGCTTGAAATATATACGCCAGAGACCTGACCTTGCAGTGCATAGTCTAAATTAACTGTCGGCACCTGGTTAGCTATTCTTTTTGCCTCCACAGTACCTACAGAGCCCGTCAACGCTTCTTTTGTCGTAGTTCCATATCCTACAACGACGACCTCTCCTAGTCGGGCCAAATCTGCAAGCAGCACCACATTGATGAATGTTCTATCATCAACGACTACTTCAGTAGACACGAAACCTACATACGAAATAGATAATATGGCACCTTTTTCAGCTTCAATTCTAAAGTTTCCATCAATGTCTGTCTGAACGCCATTTAGGGTACCTTTTATTTGAATACTTGCTCCCGGCAATCCTTCACCATCCTCACTAGTCACTTTTCCTGATATAGTTACTAGAACGATTTCCTTTTTTGCAGGTGGCTTTCGTTTTAATACAATCTGCTCTTCGAAGATTTCAAAGGTTGTATTTGTGTTTTCGAATAGTTTTTCGAGAATGTCTGAAAGATATTCTTCTTTCGCTACTACGGAGACTTTTCTCCTATAGTCAACCTCTTTGTCGTTGTAAAGGAATTTGAACTCTGTGAGAGACTCTATTTTACTTAATACCTTCTCTACGCTCACATCTTCAAGATCCATGGTGACAATGGTCTTTTGTCCAAATGTATCACTGGCGTAGACCTGAAATAGCGAGCTTAAGATTAAGAGAGAAGTAAGTTTCATTTTTAAATCGATTTTAAATCGAAAAGGAGTGAGCTTCAGTAGCTCTATAAAAATTTTCATACTTTTGTATTTGGTTTGTGATTGATGAATTTCGATCACTTATATAGTCGGGAAATGTTCCAGCATTTTCCGATTTTTTTATCCCTTTTCATCGTTTCCGATTCTGGGACAAAGCGTGTGACCGTTTTTTTAATTAGTTGTCATTTTCTACTTCATAAGTGTTCTTTTTAGTTTAGTTGATAATTATTTGATTGTCTTTTATAGTATATCCTATAGCATAGTTCTTGTTAAATGCTTCCAATACTTGTTCGATGGTCTCTATATCAAAACTGGCAGTGAACGTTTCTTCGTTTAGCGCCGTATTGTTGCTATTAATTACCACGTTGTAATGCCGCTCTAGCTTCTTTATAATGTTTTTGAATGGCATATGCCTGAAGACAATCTTTCCGTTAATCCACGAGGTATAAAGCGAAGTACTTACTTCCTCAATCGAAATGTTTTTGTCTTCTTTATTCCAGATGGCCTGATGTCCAGGTTTGAGTCTTGTTGCATTTAGATTCTGTTCATCTTCGGAGAGACTAACTGAACCTTCAACTAATACTGTTCTTATGAATTCATCTTCGGGGTATGAAGACACGTTGAATTGTGTGCCAAGAACGGTTACATTGAGTTCATTTGCATTTACTATAAATGCGTGTTCCGAATCTTTTGCTACATCAAAGAATGCCTCGCCATCCAAAAATACCTGACGATTATTTCCACGAATAAATTCCACAGGATATTTCAGAGAACTACCAGCGTTTAAATGCACCTGAGTGCCATCAGACAATACTACTTTGAATCTCTTGCCATATGGAACATTGAGTGTGTTGTAGCTCAGGCTCTTTTCACTTTGATTCGGATCTCTTTTACGATAAGTAATGGTATTGCCGGATTGAGTACCCAGTACTTTACCTTTCGCATCTACTATCTTCGCATTAAGCCGAAACGTAATGACTTTTGCTTCATGATCACTCAAATTAAGGATGATGGCCTCCTCTGGAATAACAAGCTTTCCTGTTTCACTTTTGAAAAAACCTACAGAATAAAGAAATCCGAATCCAATGACTATACTGATCATAGCCGCATACTTCAGAAAAGGAATCAGATTGCGAGATTTGTAGGTAGGAGTAGAGTCAATAGTTGTCAAAAAGCTGGAGAATTTTTTATCTATATCTACTTTTTTTGTTGTCTCTTCAAAAGTAGAAGCGATGTACTGTGCTTTTAAGAGGTTAAATTTTTTGGCATTCTCGTCAGAAGCTAAAATCCAATCCTGAATCTCTTTTTCTTCTGTCTGTGTGGTAATACCCTTAAGATATTTTAAAATAGCTTGGTCTTGCATAACATGGATTATGCATTAAAGACGACTGAAATGAAATTTGTCCCTATCCGGTAGTGAAAGTTTTATAAAAAAAGGGTGAGAAAATCCCTTAATTGGAATTTCATGTGTTTTATCGCTTTGGAGATGTGGTTGTCAACTGTTTTGAGCGAGATACCCAATTCTTGAGCAATTTCAGACCTTTTTAAACCTTCTAGTTTATTTTTCATGAATACTTCTTTGCATTTTTCAGGAAGTAATTCGGCACTTTGCAATATTTTTTGTTCAAGCTCCTTTTCTAATAACAACGATGCTGCTTCATCTTTGAGGAATTGATAGTTAATGGTTGTTTTGTTAAGTAAGTTCTGCTCAATATATCCAAGCTTGACTTTTTCATGCTTCAAATAATCCAAGCAAGCGTTTTTGGTCATGGTATGGAGGTAACTATTGATATTGGATACATCTTTTAGCTTTTCTCGTTGTTCCCACATTTTGAGGAATACATTTTGAACGATTTCTTCTCCATCTTCCTCTCGAGTCAAATAGTTTTTTGATAAGTGTAATAGCTTGTCATAATAGAGCTTGAACAGTGTTTCGAGAGCAATTTTATTCCCTTTTTTTAGGAGGGCAATAAAGGAGTTTTTGTCAGTATCGAGCTTGTAATTTTCCAGCAAATTTTTATTTACAACAAGCCAATATAAATAAATTATTAAATCAGATGATTGGGTTAAAAATCAAACAGTTAAATAGAATAACCTATCTATTTGGAGCTTAAACCCCTTTTACTTGTCAGATTTGGGCTAGTTGAAAATAAAAATATTTAAGTGCAAAAATGCCTCAGATTTCTCCGAGGCATTTATGATATTATCGTCAGCTTTTTTCTTCAAGGGTCTTTACATTATTCCTAATATCTCTATCCAATAGTTTGAGTTTGGGATCAATTTCCACTTTTGTTGGCTCTTTATCTACTTCAATTTGCAACTCACTCAGCGATTCTTTAATGAGATGCTTTTTGCAATAAATGAGTTCTTCATTGCCATTTTCATCCTCAGCATAGATGCCAATTTCAATCCAGTCATTTAGGTTTACTTGTACATCGATACCTAAACTATCTGCTTGATACTTCTTAAAATCAGTAGTAAGGTTAACTAAGTATTTACCATTATTAGATGATTCATGCCAGCTATCTCTGATTACATTTTCATAGGTAGTAATGGTCTCGAATAGATCACTAATCACATATTGAAGACTATCAGGAGTCACATCTCGGAAGTAGCTAATGAGGTCAATGGTGGTTGGGTAATTATCCGTTTGCTTCTTAATCAAGCCATCAAAACTATCCCAATCTTTAATGAATCGTCTCAGTGCTACATTGACACTATCTTCTGAAATATAGTCTTGAAGAGCATAGAAATTGACAAGCCCTTTGGCGTAGTAAACATAAGATTGTCCTGACTCTACCAAATTCATTGGCATCTCCTTCGATCTTTCTCTATTGCGCCCTTTGAAATACTTCTTTCTCTCCGATTTCACTAATTGCACAACCTTGCTTTCAGGAAACTCATTTTTCAATATCATAAGTGCAGAATATTGAGCCAGAGATTCATTAATCATCGATTGCCCCTGTACATGAGCTGGATTTACCTGGTGGCCCCACCATTGATGAGCTAGCTCATGCGCTATGACATAAAATGCCATGTCCACATCTTCTTGATCATCTATATTCATTACAAAACCTAGGTCTTCCGAAAATGGGACCGTGTTGGGGAAGGATTGGGCTTTGCTTGCATAAACCGGCACTTCTAAAATTCTCATCTGTTGATATTGGTAAGCACCAAAATTTTGACTCATATAGTCAAAGGAAGATTTCATTCCCTTCATCATTCTATCCAGGTTATACTCATGACCTTCATGATAGTAGATTTCAAGACTCACCTTATCGCCTAAACTATCAGTTTGTGGTTTCCACTCATCCTTTTTTACTTGATACTCGGCAGATACGATGGAGTAGAAATTAGACATAGGCTTATCCATTTTGTAGTGATAATAATTTCGATCATTTTCTTTCCACTCCTTTTGTAAGTATCCAGGTGCAACGGCAGTTTGATCACCATCCGTACCAATGATTATTTCAAAATTTATTTCCTCACCATCTCCGTCTGATCTTCCTTCTTTTAATCCAAACGGATCATCGATTGCTGGTTTGATAGATTTTGGATTTAAATCATACGCTGAGCGATCCTCATTGTCTCTCAGTTCAATGTCATTGTTGTATCCAATCGTGGGGAAATAGAAATTATCAAAGAAGGTTCCATTATAGACAATATCGCTTCCAGATCTCTGCTGAAATCCATGCGAAGTGAATTCTTGCTTGAATTTCATTTTTATAGAATCACCCGGATATAGAGGCTTTACTAATCCATGTATTGAATAGCTGTACCATTCATATTGATTGTTGATGTTTGAGCCACCATCTAATTCCACATAGGTTAAAGTCACTTGATCATTGGGAAGCTTTTGAATATGTATTTCTGAAATGGGTACTTCTTCAGTATTGGTAAGTATATAATATCCTTCCGCTTCAAAATTTCTATTGGAAGGGTAGAGCTCCATCTCCAAATACACATCTACAATCTTAGGCTGAGGCATATGCTCAAATTGCTTGAGTTCTTTTTCATAGCTCACCTGTTGTAGTTGCTGATCACTTTGAGATGAATACTCATTAAGCACATTGGTATTGTAAAAGATATAGCATCCAGATAAACTGAATAGTGTCAGGATCACGATTGTTGTACTCAGAAGCGGTCTTGTCAGCCTATACTTAATTGCTTTGAATCTTTTTACTAGTTGGGTTTCCTTTCCTCTAGGAAAAAGAACAACAGCTACTACGAACATCAACAGAGCAAATAAGGTCCAGTAGACTTTGAACCATAGATAGGGAGTAAGGAAATGACCATACCCGTTCATATCGGAGTATGTTTGTAGCGCTCCTCCTCCGAACGAATATAGCCCATGATCAAGGCCCAGGATAGCAAGCAAGAGTGTGGATGCGAAGACAAATATTACCACCACCAGGTGTCCTAAAAACTTGTGATTTACAATAGACTGAAAAAAGAAGGCTATAAAAGTCAATAAGACAAGAAATGGAAATATCTCTACAAATAGTCCGCTGAAGTAGACGTCAAGTTCAAACTGATAGTAGCCATTAGATGCCTGAAAAGATATTCCAGCTATTATCATGACTAGCATTATTACAACATAGGTAAGAATAAGTCCAATGAATTTACCAGCCATATGAATAAAATCAGACATAGGTAGTGCATCAGCTATATCACTGATCTTGGCATCTCGTTCTTTCCAAATCAATTCTCCGGAATAGAATATTACAATAGCAAGGAAGAATAGAATGGTGTTTTCCATCAGCTCACCCACAATAAGATAGGTTTTTGGGTAACTATCTACACCGAATGTTGTGCCTACATCGAAGGAGCTTATGACTAGAATCCCTGTACCACAAAGAACGATTGTCCAGAATGGAACTTCCTTAAGGATAGATTTGAAGTTGAAGATTGCGTGTCGAAGAAGCTGTCTTAAGCTTGATTTAAGACCATGCTGGATTCGGAAGGATGGTATTTTGATCTGAGAAAGGTCTTTTGTGCTTGTGCTTGTATCTTGTTTTCTGGTCAACTGCTTCCGAGAAGCTTTTCCTTGAATCACGCTAAACTTGAAGAAATAGTTACCAACCAGAAGAGCCAGTATTCCAATGCCACTCCAGATCAAACGATTAGATAAAAGAACACCCTCTATTGGAACCATGAGCGAATTACGATCAATTGTTGTCCATGCTTGTGTTGATATTCTAATGCTCTGAAAAGTGAATGGTTCCAAGAGAGCAGTCAATGTGAGGTCCTCAGCTCCAGCTGCCAAACTGATAGAAAGGAGGTAAATAACGAGAAAGAAAAAACCTTGTGTATAAACCACCAGGAGCTTGCGACTCAATGCTCCAGTTACAAAGAAGATAGCTCCTCCATAAAACAAAGTTGGTATCACCAGAAAAAGAAATGGTTGTAAGTAGTACCATGCATCAAATGGCAAAAGCTTACTTGAATCTAGCCATGGCATGAAGTCTCCAATAGCCATGCCTAATGGCACACTGATGAAAATGAAAATGAGTACCATGAAAGAACCTAAAAATCTGCCGAGTAGATAGTCACTTTTTTTAATCGGGTTTACAAACATTAAAGACTCCATTTGGTGATCAAAATCTCTTAATATGGAGACACCCATAATCATTGAAATTACCATCATAAAGAGCGCTGAGATAATACCCATGGTTCGTGCTATCACGATTGGAGCATTTCTTTTCAAAGGATCGAGCTGCCCTTCAAAAATGACGTCAACAGCTATGATTGAATAAAGAAATAGAATGATGAAGTAGATATATGTATCTGGTCGTCTAGCTCTATATTTTAATTCGAATTTGAAAATTTCGTACCACATGATATGTTGTGTTTAAATTTTAGTTTTTTGATAGTTTAAGTAGCATTTTCTGAATTTATTTCAGAACTCATAGTGCTTGATCAGCTATTGATTTAGATCCTGAAACAAGCCTGATTGCCGGCAAGGCAGTTTCAGGTTGACTCATGAATCAAATGTTAGTTTTTCGAAATCTGAGAGAAATAGACATCTTCCAGATTGGCTTGAGTAGGTAGGAATCCATCTCCCGGACTTTCCTCACTTATGATTTGAATCACAGGTTGACCATGCAAGAGTTTATCAGCAATGACCGTGTAGTGAGCTCGGTAATTTTCTAATTCATTCTTTTGGATGGTCTTTTGATAGATGCGGCCTTTTAGTTGATGGATAAGCTTAAGCGGATTTCCGGTCAGCAATACTTCACCATGGTTGATGATGGCCATATTGGTGCATAGCTCTTTTACATCATCAACGATGTGAGTCGAAAGAATGACAACCGTATTCTCGCCAATTTCACTTAGAAGGTTGTAAAATCGGTTTCGTTCAGCAGGATCCAAACCAGCTGTGGGTTCATCGACAATAATTAGCTTCGGATTGGCAAGCAAGGCTTGAGCGATCCCAAACCGCTGTTTCATTCCACCTGAATATCCTCCTAGATTTTTCTTCCTTTTTTCATACAAGTTGGTTTTTTGAAGGAGGATTCTTACAATTTCTTTTCGCTGTTTTTTATCGGTTATTCCTTTGAGTACAGCTAAATGATTAAGCAAATCCTCAGCGGATATTTTTGGATAAACTCCGAATTCTTGAGGTAGATAACCTAATGCTTTCCTTACTTCATCTTTTTGGGTAAGTACATCAGTATTGCCTAGTGTGATCGAACCTGAATCTGGTTCTTGCAGCGTTGCGATTGTCCTCATCAAGGTAGATTTTCCAGCCCCGTTTGGACCCAATAGCCCAAACATTCCGGTGGGGATATCTAGTGAAATGTTATTAAGTGCTTTTACTCCGTTTGCGTATGTCTTTGAAAGACCTTGAATTTTAAGTGTGCTCATTTTGATTTTGAATTAGTGTTGAGCAAACATGAATTAGAGTAGTAGGGAGTGAAAATTAGTGGGACAAACAGCTAAAAGTCGATGATATACTCACTCGTTGGGGATTTGAAGCCATTTCATCACTAAATCTGATAAGTTTATGCACGGTGATTGACTGTTTATCAACTTCTTTGTAAGGGGTAAAGCAGTTGACTAAAATTGAGTCATGATAAGATTTGTAAAAAGACACGCACTAAGATTCATCATCCTTACCTACTTCATTCTCTTGATTATAGCTGGCATTGCTGAGGACGCAGAGCTCCAAGTTGTTGTCTTCACATTTTTCTTTACTATCCTGATAGTTACTCCTTGGCTGATTTGGCAAATCAGATCGTTACTAAGACTCAAGAATGAAAAATCAAAGACTGAACTTCTGCATTTACAAAGTCAGGTAAACCCACACTTTTTCTTCAACACACTTAACAACCTTTATGGTCTTATTGAAACTGATCCGAAGAAAGCTGGAAAATTGGTGCTGAAGCTCTCAGATATGATGCGTTACAGTATTTATGAAGGAGAAAAAGAAACCGTAACTATCAAGGAGGAAATTGATTATCTGAAAAACTACATTGAGTTACATAAAATGCGATACCGCAAGAAGATTGATGTTCAATTTGATCATCATATTATCGATGAAAGCCTCAAAGTAATGCCACTGCTTTTTATTCTTCTCTTAGAAAATGCATTCAAGCATGGCGTAGAAAACTTAAGAGAAAAGGCCTATGTGAAAATATACCTTAGCACAAGCGACTCAGAGATTCATTTTACCATTGAAAACAACTTTGATAAAGAAGCACTGAGTGAAGAGAAAGGTATAGGTATCAAAAACTTGAAAAGAAGACTAGAACTTGCTTATCCCAGGAGGCATTCATTAAGTATCTCTTCATCAGGGGATATTTATAAGGCGCAGCTAACTTTGAAGAAATGAAAATCAAATACCTGATTGTTGATGATGAGTATGTGGCGCATGATATCATTAAAGGATACTGTGACCTTTTGCCCAATATGGATTTGCAAAAGAATTGCTACGATGCACTAGAGGCTCTGGATTATCTTAATTCAAATGAGGTAGATCTCATATTCCTTGATCTAAATATGCCAAAGCTAAAGGGGTTTGATTTCCTGAAAACATTATCAAACCCGCCCAAAGTCATCGTAACAACTGCCTACAGTGAGTTTGCACTCGAAGGATATGAATTGAATGTGACTGACTACTTACTCAAACCATTCAGCTTTGAGCGATTTCTTAAGGCTGTCAATAAAGCTACTGGTTCAGTCGAAGCGAAGCAGGTTACTGTTGAGAAGCAGGTTGCATCCAGGTCTACTACAATATTCCTTCGAGCCGATAAGAAATACACACAGGTTAATGTGGATGATATCTTGTATATGGAATCAGTTGGTAATTATGCTAAGGTAGTACTGAAAGAAGAGGTTGTTACAGTCAGAGAAAAAATCTCAGATCTACTGGAGTCACTGCCAGAAGAAAATTTTATTCAGGTACACAAATCATTTGCAGTAGCCACTCAGCATATTCACAGTATTGAAGGGAATCGAATATTCATTGAGGATCATACAGTTCCTATTGGTAAGATGTATAAGATGAATGTTGATCAGTTAGTAAGGTAATTATTTTCGTATCCAATTTATATTTTTATCGTATATTTGATACGATAAATTTAATAATTATGAAAGTAACAGCTCTCATCCCTGATAAATTGATTGAAGAAGTACAGAAAACTTCTGGAGGGAAAAATATTACCGAAAGCCTCATCATAGCACTTCAGCATTATGTAAGTTCAAAAAAAATTTACGATGTGCTGGATGAAATTGACAGGGAGCCTTTAGTTTTTAGAGAGGATTTCACGGCATATGGTATCCGTAAGGTCAATAGGAATCGATGATATTAGTAGATACTTCTGTATGGATTTCTTTCCTTAAAAAGGATGACGAAGATTTGTCATACATTCTAAAGACTTATCTTAAGAAACAGGATGTCCATACATTGTCTGTCGTTTTTGGAGAGCTGTATCAGGGTGTAAAGAATAGACGAGAGAAAGAGATATTAGATATTATATGGTCAAGCCTTCCTAAAATTGATGAAGAGGATTTATTCATTAAAGCAGGACAACTATCAAATGAGTATAGACTTTATGCTAAAGGTGTAGGCTTAATTGATTGCGCTTTGCTTTCTGCTTGTTTCGAATTCAATCTGAATCTTTGGACGCTTGATAAAAAATTAGATAATGCCTTTACAGAGATTAATGGTTAATTAGGTCGGGTTATTTGCTCGTATATAGCATTGTACAGGTGGAATACAAAGTTAAAGGGTGACTCCTGGAGCCACCCATCGCATTAGCCATAGCTAATGCCGCCTTAGTTTCCTTTGATTAGTTTTTCCTTAATTATTGCGTGACTGCTTTTTATGTGCAGTATATATAATCCATCGGGCAGGTCAGAGATATTTATTTCTCCACTTTTTAATTTGAAAGATTTTACTTCCCGACCTTCTGAGGTGAATAGCTTGACTTCTACTATTTCTTCGCTTTCGAAAGTCAAGAAATTGGTCGTCGGGTTAGGATAGAATCTTATACCTAAATCAGGATCAATAGCTAAAACTGGTTCCTCAAATACTTCAAATGATATGCTTTCGCTAGTATTATTAAAGTTTTCGTTTCCTGTCTGATTAACAGTGACTGTCACAATCCCGGTAATGCCATCTAGTGTGATAAATGTTCCGTTGATTGTAGCCGGTCCGTCGATTTCATATGTTAGACCTAGGCCTGAATTAATCATAGCTGAAACCTCAAAAGGCTGATCATTAATGGTTTTATCTTCGATGGTCTCGATAGTAATGATTTGGTCTGCTTTCGCAATTTCGAACGTTTGGATGACTTCACTTGCAGGATTAAAGTCATCACCCCCACTTTGATTGGCAGCTATCGTAACTGTTCCTGCTCCCGTGATGGTTACCGTGTTCCCAGAGATCGCTACTGGACCATCGACTACACTCAATTCAACGTCAAGACCTGATGAAGTAGAGACGGTTAGATCGAATGGAGCGCCACCAAAGACCTTATCTGCTATTTCGTTGAAAGTGATCGTTTGTTCATTTTTCAGGCATGCTTCTACAACCACTATTGCAGTGGCACTTGATTCATTTCCAGCAGGATCCGTAGCTGTTAGTATAATAGTATTCTCACCTATGTCAGCACATGTAAATGAGTTGGTGTCTAGTGAAAGAGAAAGTGGATTGCCCCCGAGATCATAGCTGCCATTATCCACATCAGCAGGTTCTATTTCCAAAGTACCACCAGCGTAAATGCTCAATTCTATGTTTTTGGTGGATACTGTAGGATCAACATCGTCGATCAATGTGATTGAAAAAGATTTCTTTAAAGATTTACCTTCATTATCAGTGGCCGAGATATAGACCATGTATTCACGAGTTGCCAGATCTATTGTATTATTAATATATAAAGCTTGATCCTGAAGATAGAAAAGTGAATTGTCTCCTTCATTTTCAGTGAGTAAGAATGCGTGCGTATCTTCTGTCTCCGGATCTATTGCAGAAAGAGACCCGACAAGGGCATTCTCACCAACAGATTGATTAATGGAAAGTTCACTTAGCACAATATCTGAAGGAGGACGATTTGGATTCGTAGTATTGATCCACAACTGTGTCGTGCTAAAGGGTTCTATTTCCCAAATATTTCCTGAGATTAAAACATCCAAGTCACTATCACCATCAATATCGATCCAGTTTGCTTCGCCGAAAAAGATGGTGGGAATGTTATTGACAATCTCAGAGAAAACGCCATTTTCGTTGGAGTATATCATGGTTTTTGATTCTATATTTGACTCGCCAACAGCAAGTATATCCATATCTCCATCTAAGTCATGATCTCCCCACATTGCTGAGCCAAAGGTTTTCCCCTCCAATCCTGCGTCTACTTCATTGAATATCCCGTCATTGTTTTGATAGATAAGTGTGTGTGCAACCAAAGCTTCATCCATTCCTCCGATCAGCAAATCAAGATCACCATCCAGGTCATAATCAGTCCATTCCAATGCGTTTTGTTCAGTCAGTCCTGTCAATCCATCTACCGCATCTACAAAAACACCGTCATCATTACGATAGATCTTTGCAAGCAAAACAAAATGTTCGCCTCCGGTAATGGCCAGGTCTAAATCTCCGTCATTATCATAATCTCCCCAGTCCACAGCTCCAGAATTTGCTTGAATAATGTCGGATGCAAGTAGTGTAAAGCTTCCATTGGTGTTGGTATAAATGGTCGTTGATTTAGTGAATTCAGCAGTGAGTCCACCTACGATGAGGTCCAGATCACCATCCTGATCATAATCCCCCCATTTTCCATAGGAATCCCCGTTCTGTCCTACAACTGTAAGTCCAGAATTTGTAGGAGTAAATGTGCCATCTGTATTTTGGTAAATATCGGTTACTGGTCCACTATCTGTAAACCCTGTCACTAGCAAATCAAGATCTCCATCCTGGTCGTAATCTCCCAAGTCTAGTGATCCCCCAGTTTTTCCTGGCACACCACTTATCATTCCTTCTAGTTCACCACCATTGTTTTTGTAAATGATAACTGTATCCTGTCCAAGCTCATCTAGTCCGGATATCACGATATCTTCGTCACCATCTCCATCAAGATCTCCTACTGCCAGGGTACTTGAACCCAAATCTGTCAGTAAATCGGAAGTAGTTATATCCTTCACAAAAAGTTGATCCTCTCCATTTTTGTATAGTTTCCTGATGTCGGTTAGTTCACCTTCACCGGCCAGTAGGATATCGAGATCAAGGTCCATATCATAATCTATCCATGAGGCCTCCCCGTAGAATACTCCTGGAAGCGCAATAAGAGCATCTTCAAACACTCCAGCATTGTTTTTATAGATTTTTGAAATAGACGTTAGTTCTATATAAATATCTGATATCCCAGTGATTAGAAGATCCAGGTCTCCATCTTGATCATAATCCCCCCAGTCAGTAGAGCTAAATAATACTCCTTCAAGAGGCGCAGAAATATCGGTAAAGATTCCTGCACCATTGTTTTCATAAATGAACGATTGGGGATCATAAAGCGTACCGAACTCTATCTGTTCAAAAACAGTAGAGCCCGAAAAAGCAATGTCCAGATCTCCATCATTATCATAATCTCCCCATTTAGCAGAACTAACGTAAACCCCCTGAAGTCCAGCATTGATATCTGTGAACGTACCGCCATCATTATTATAGATGGATGATTTACATAGGAAGGCATCACGGTCAAATCCGGTTATCAAAAGGTCGAGATCGTTATCCTGGTCATAATCGGCCCAGCTAAGAGATCCGTTTTCGGCAATCGGTAATGTGACGTCTAACTTAGTAAACATGCCGTCAGTGTTAGTATAGATCATGGCCCGAAGGTTATCCAGATCATCTTCCATAATCACCGCCAGGTCTGGATCTCCATCCTGATCATAGTCGCCCCAGACTGCAGCATGAGAAAGCCGGATAGGCAGACCAACATTGTTAAGGCCATCGTTAACAAGGGTAAATGTGCCGGCATTATTTTGATATAGACGAAGGTATTGACTGTCAAAATTACCCAGTTGACGAGAGCGACTGACGATAAGATCTAAATCTCCATCTCCGTCATAGTCGGCCCAATCCAGGGTTCCTCCATTGGTACCCGACACACCTATATCATGATATGTTAAACCCCCATTCTCATTAATGTAGAGTTCTAAGTCATTGCGCGCATCCGAACTCAATACCAAATCGAGATCTCCGTCCATATCATAGTCACCCCAGGCTGTAACAGCGCCACCGCCGTATCTATCTATAGTATCACTGTTTGCTATGTCCTCAAAAAACTGCGCATAACATTGAGAAGTAAACAGTATGGTAAAAATTAAAGAACTAGCCCATTTGGCTACATTATTGAATTGTTTTTTATGACTCATAAGTTGATACTGGTTCGTTGAAAACCAATATTAAGATGGATGTCTGGTATGTCTAAGATTTTACCTACTGCATACCTACTACATGGAGTTTATTTGTAAATAGTGGGCGGTAGATTAAAATGGTTCGCTAGATTTAACCTTTATCGTACCAGCCAGAATTCATGAAAAAGCTTTTTACCATTTTCTCAAGCTTTTTGCTATTCCATTTTATATGTCTTGGTTCTCAATATGAATCGAGTGAAGTGATTGTGAGCGGTCAGGATTCTTTTTTTTCTCTTACCAGGCTACAGAATTCTCAAGTTGAAGTTCTGATAGATTCGACTAGAAAGATGGAGATTGGAGAAGTCATTTCCAGCTTACAATTTGAATCAGTTGGATTGAGTGAATTTTCTTCAGAGAATAATTATTGGTTCAAAGTTGTGCTTCAAAATCACTCAACTTCTGGTCACACTTTACTCTTGTTTAGCAATGAATGGAAAAATTCGTATTGGGAATTTTCTGAAAATGGCTTAGTCGATCGTGGCACAAAGGGTGTATTGATTTCAAAGATTCATGATGACTTTTATACAGGTCAGAATAATGAATGCAAACTGAAGGTTAAACTAGAGATGAACTCAACCAAAACTATCTACATAAAGATAGATGGAAATATAGGAGACTTACCTTTCAAAATAGATACAGGTATCTCAATTCAACAATTAAAATCATTTGAAGAAGAGGCATCAAAGGACTTGATGGCTATTAGCATATTTATCGGGATGGTCGTTGTAATCATCTTAACGAATATGGTGCTAGGATTAGTTTTTAAGGAGACCAGCAGTACATACTATTTATTTTTTGTGATCTGCATGAGCTTGTTCCAAGCGGGATATTACAAGTTTTTTTGGTTCATCAATCCCAAAATCAGCTTTGATTTCAGCTTAATATTTTCGGTTATCTGGCTTTTCTACGTACTGTTCGCTAGTTCTTATCTGGATTTTAGGAAAAAGTCATCCCAGGGGTGGAAGTTCAGTTTGGCATTGATTGGCTTTACCGGAATATCTACGATTGGATTGGTAATTCTCTATTTCAATTCTACGGAATACTATTATCAGGTTTTACCTAGATTAAACACAGTCTTTGCAATTGTTTCAATGCCATTCATATACTATGTTGCCATTCAACCAGGGAAACTGAAATATTTTGTTTTGGTTGCACTTGGGTTTGGAATACTCGGCAGTGTAACAACAACACTTTCGCTGCATTTTACATTCCTTACAAGCTCATATGTTTATTCATTGATTGGATCCGGGTTGGAGATAAGCTGCTTCCTCGTTGGCCTGGCATATAAAATGAACTTCAACAAACAAGAAGCAGAAAGAGCCATATTTGAAGCTAAGGAAAGAGAAAGAGAAAAGGAACATTTGCTAGAAATTAAGCAGCTTCAGGAAGAAAAATTCGAAACTGAGATGAGGTTAAAGAATAATGAATTGACCAGCCTATCTATAGGGGTAGCAGCTAAAACTGAAGTGCTCGATAAAGTATACCATTACATAAAAAACAATGATAACGGTGTGGGCAGGGAATTACTATCGGAGATCAAAGCTAAGCTTAGAATTGACGAAGACTGGAAGACATTTAAGATCAGGTTTGAAAAAGTGAATCCCACGTTTTTTGATGAACTGCTAAAGATTGAGCAAGACTTAACTGAGAATGACTTACGTTTTGCATCACTCTTGTATGTCCAGTTAGATACTCATGAGATCTGCCAACTGCTCAACCTGTCTCAAAGAACAGTTCAAACTAATAAGTATAGACTCAAGAAAAAGCTAGGCTTACCAAAAGAAGTGGATTTGATAGAATACTTAATCAATTTGACTTAGAAAATAATAGTTTTTAAAAAACTAAGACTCCTTTGCCCACTTCATTGTCGTAGTTATAGCTAAAATATGTCATATTTTGTTTTCGGAATTTTACTTGAATGAAGGCACTATTCAATTTTAATTTTTGAGGATATAAGCTCCTCTAGTAGACTTAAAAACCGATTACCCTTGGGGTTTGCAACCCATGAATTTCACTATCCTTCTGTTTCTATGGAAATCCTGATTTTAGCTTTCTCGTTCTTCTGGCCTTCAATGAATCGATTATAGGATTCAATCATATCCCTCAAAATGGCTGTGTATTCTAGCTTTAGAAATAGCACTCAAAAATCAGAGAAATGGTTTGTAGTAGAAATGTAGTAGACATATCCATGAAACGTTGCAATCCGGTGAATACTATTGTGGGTAAGAAAATCAAATGGAAGAAACGCTATGGAAACAATTTATAATTACTTGAAAAATCTTTTGCCTGATCGAATTTTAGTCATTTGTCTAGTTATCTTATTAAGCTCTAGTTGTGGCGAAGACGACCTAAATAAGGTTGAAAATGTTGATCTCACAGCCATTCTTTCAGATGCTGGTAAAACAGAACCTTTGGGGGCTGATAAAGATGAAATTGTGGAAACATCAAATGAGATTGAAAATGGATTTAGATACACTTATGAAAAACATGATGTGACAGACAACATTGAAAGCATTGTATATCTAGGTCTCAATGATGATATTATCTGGCCAGGCAGTATAGTTAAGGGTGAGAGAGCACATGATTTCATTTATGAACCTATACTGCTGGACAGAGCACCTCTCACTTTATCAATATCTCTTGAAAGTTCATCCACAGGAGAAGGAATTACTCAAGAAGTACAGAGCCCCAAACTCTCGACTGTGCGACAAGGCATTTCAGATTTGATAAAAAAAGCTGTAACATCTGAAACTAAGGTACCAGCAAAAGTTGATTTCAAGTATGAGCGTATGTACAGTCAATCTCAAATGGATGTCTTTGTTGGGGCGGATGTGAGTTATGGAGCAGGGAGCCTGAATACTAAATTTGATTGGAAATCATCTTCTGAAAAAACAAGAGTAGTTGCAAAGTATACCCAAATCTATTACTCCATTGACATAGATGCACCAGCCACTCCGAATGACCTTTTCGCTCCCGACATAAGCGAAGAAGAAGCTATCAAGGCCATACCTAGTGGATCAGCACCACTTTATGTCTCTAGCGTAAGCTATGGGATGATGGCACTCATGTTTATCGAGTCAGATTATACAGAGGAAACGATAGATCAAGCTTTAGATGTAGCCTATGGTAAGGGTGATCTTGAAGCAGAAATAGAAGTTGGACTAACTTCCAAAAATGTTTTGGAGCGTTCTAGTATTTCAATTGTAGTGTATGGAGGTTCTACAGCGGGTCTAAATGATTTAGAAAAAGGCCTTTCGGGTTTTCTCAATGTTATTAATGGAAGTAAACAGTTTTCAAGTGATTCTCCAGGTGTACCTATTTCATATAAATTTAGACATGTGGCTGATAATACCTTGGCGCTGGTTACACTTACCTCTCAATACACACTGGTTAGGAAACTCCAATTGGAACAAAAAGTACGAGTGAGAGTAAACGGATTTCGTATCATCGAAGCTGATGATGAAGGTTCTGGAGATGCCAATGCACTTGAGCTCGATCGATTAAATGTCTGGTTAGGTGCATACGAGAGAGTGGATCTTAACTCTCCATCTGTAAAAATGAATATTCCAGGTTACGCAATATATGACTACTCTCACGGAGGAGATGGCCATGTGGTAGAGACAGGAGATTACATTAGTGTAGGAAATTTTACAGATATCTCCTTCAACACCCTGGACTATGATTTCTCATTGGGGAGTATAGAATTAGAAATACGTGCTAGGGATTATGATTCCAGCTCATCAAACGAAGAAGATCGTAAAGTATTCAGCTTACCCAGTAGTGAATTCACAACTAGAAATCCTCATACATTTCGTTTGACTTCTCCTGACTTTAAAATTGATGCAGAAATATCTATTGAATACCTGAATTAAGAATTATTGAAATAGGCACTTAATCAATGTTCAGGTTTTTGCAGAAAACGGGAGTATAATTGACCATTCTTGCCATAAGGTTATCAAACATTTTTCCTTTCACAAGGTGTCTGTTGAATCCATAGATAAGTTCCCTAAATTGAAAAAAGCAAGAGAGGCGGTATTAGTAGCGTATGCCAAAAGTATGTCGAGCTTTTCTGTCACTGAGTTAGTTAAAATATTGACCTTCACATAGATAAAAAAGCAAGTCAAATAGCTACCGATAATGGAAAGGGTATCTCCCATTGAAGGAAGACTGGAATATTGTGCAGACTAAGAGTAAACTAGGGCTTAACTTCAACTTTTGCACAGATTTATTCAGCAATTAAAGGCATGGTTGCGTGACGTTCATCATCATGCCAGTGAGAAATACATGCAAGCCTACTTTGATAAGTATTGTTACAGGTTCAATAAGCAAGGCTCGAGAAATTCGATAATCTGGTTGACAAGATGGTTAATCACACACCCATTTGTTATCAATTATTAAACAAGTAATAAAACTTACAATAAGCAATTCTGAAGAATTACATTATTAAGCCCTAGATACAATGTTTTTAGTGATTCATTGATTAGAAGTAGAAGTACAACCTAATCATGGTAACTAATGATAATTTGGTCAATTAGATCGATAAAGATTATATAATGTTTAGAAATGAAAAAAGGTGTTTCTGATATTCTCCGTTTCACCAGTCAATAACTTTGAATTGGTCGTAATAAAAGCACTTGCCTTACCCTCACCTTTCAATGTTAGGTAATGCTGAAATGAGACTATCCGCAATTGTATTTACCTCCTGTCCAAGGATAGAGAAAGCAAAGAAAATCGTAAATGTTAAAGGAATTAATCGTATCATAAGTAAATGAACGAATCGATGAGTTTCTCAGAAAAATCAGAATGATTAAAAATGTAATTTACAAAATCAATTTTTCACAAATACCTTATCACTGGCTGGATAATGCGTTTGGTACATATGATAGTTTATTCCATCTTTCAGTCCAACATCCGGTACAATGATATTTTTTGCCTTAGCCGATTGCATTACCGCTACATATATGTCAGATGCGGGAATAATTACGTCAGCTCGATCAGGGTTTAGTTGTAATTTATTTAACCTATCATCTAATGTGAGATTCTTGAGTATATCCTGAGTCTTTATTAGCGTATCAAGACTCATTTTTCTAGATTTTAGAGTAGTATTAGATAGCTCATATAGCTTGTTAATATTCCCCCCAGTTCCTACAGCAGTGATTTTCTCTCCTTTCTTGAATGCATATTTTGCTATCCAATCCCTCATTTCTTGCCATGCTTCAGGCATGTCTCTCCCTTCGAGTGTTCGTACTGATCCTATTTTGAAAGAATGAGAGTAAACTTTTTGATGACTTTCATAGATATTCAATTCAGTGCTTCCCCCTCCAACATCTATATGGATGTAGTGTCCATTATCCAATCCTTGAAGAATTACTTTATTGATCATCTCCGCCTCTTCATCACCGGAAATAATCTGAATATCGAGACCAAGTTCCTCATGAGTTTTATCGACTATTATCTGACCATTTTCAGACTCACGCATTGCGGAAGTTGCGCAACCATAAAAAGCATCAATTTCATACAAATCAATCAAATTCTTGTATGCGCTCATGAGTTTGAAAAATCGCACTTCATTGTACTTGCTTATTCTCCCAGTTGAGAAAACATCATGACCTAGGCGCAATGGAAAACGCACATACTCTAATTTCTTGAATGTGATTAATTTTTCGTATTCAAGGACACGCGTGATTTGTAGCCGAACGGCATTAGATCCAATATCAATTGCTGCTAACTTCATCTGAAGATAAAGGTAACATCCTATTTATTGCTAGGAATTAAAATCATATATATTTGTATTACTTATCAAGAAAGACTGAGGGAATGGGCCCTATGACGTCTTAGCAACCTGATCCTCAGCGTATGATTTTCGGTGCTAATTCCCCTCCTGTGGTGACAGGAAAGATGAGCAAATCCATTCGGAACTTTCTCTGGTAGGTAAACTTTAAATCAGAGAATGAAGAAATTAACAGACCTATTATATAAAAAAATCTTAGTGCTAGATGGAGCGATGGGCACCATGATCCAACGCCATAAGTTGGAAGAGGAAGATTTTCGAAATGAGAAGTTGGAGAATCACCCTAAGTCGTTAAAAGGGAACAATGACCTTCTGTCAATAACAAGACCTGAGATCATTAAAGAAATTCATGCAGAGTATTTTAAAGCGGGAGCTGACATAGCGGAGACTAACACCTTCTCAAGTACTACAATCGCCCAAGCAGATTATGGGCTGGAAGGTTGGGCGTATGAATTGAATTATCAATCTGCTAAAATTGCGAAAGAAGTTGCTGAAGGTTTTACGGAGAAAGAGCCAGATAAACCAAGGTTTGTTGCTGGTTCAATGGGGCCTACGAATCGAACAGCTTCACTTTCTCCAGACGTCAACGACCCAGGATTTAGAGCCATCACTTTTGAAGAACTAAAAACGGCTTATCGCCAGCAGGCAGAAGCGTTGTTAGATGGAGGTGTTGATATGCTACTTGTTGAGACAGTTTTTGATACACTGAATGCAAAAGCAGCACTCTTTGCTATTGACGAAATTAAGGAAGAACGGAATGTCGATATTCCTGTAATGGTATCAGGTACCATCACAGATGCCTCAGGGCGCACGTTATCTGGTCAGACAACAGAGGCATTTTTAATTTCAATAGCTCATATAGATTTAATGAGTGTGGGATTAAATTGTGCTTTAGGAGCAGCTCAGCTCAGACCATACCTTAAGATTTTATCGGATAAATCTGATTTTTTAGTAAGCGCACATCCCAATGCTGGATTACCTAATGAATTTGGACAATACGATGAAACCCCTGATCAGATGGCTGATCAGATTAAAGAATTTTTAGATGAGGGCTTAATTAATATTATTGGTGGCTGCTGTGGAACTACCCCTGAACATATCACAGCGATTGCTGAGCTAGCTTCTCAGTATGAGCCAAGAAGAAAGGAGGTCCCGATATGGAGCCTTTGATTCTTTCTGGCCTTGAACCATTGATCATCACTGAACATACCAACTTCGTCAATGTTGGAGAACGAACTAATGTTACAGGATCTAAAAGATTTGCAAGGTTGATTGCTGAAGATAAATACGATGAAGCACTTGATGTTGCATTAGACCAGGTACGAAGTGGTGCACAGATCTTAGATGTGAACATGGATGAAGGGATGCTAGATGGTAAAGCTGCTATGGTGAGATTCCTTAATTTAATTGCTTCAGAACCTGAAATAGCTCGAATCCCAATCATGATAGATTCCTCAAAATGGGAAATCATTGAGGCAGGCTTACAATGTGTTCAAGGCAAAGGAGTGGTCAATTCCATTAGCTTAAAAGGAGGAGAAGACGAATTTATTGATCAAGCCAAAAAAGTAAGGAGATACGGTGCAGCTGTGATTGTGATGGCTTTTGATGAAAAAGGTCAGGCGGATAGTTATGAGCGAAGAGTTGAGATTTGTGAAAGAAGCTATCGCATTTTAGTTGACAGAGTTGGATTCAATCCTCAGGATATCATTTTTGACCCTAATATTTTTCCAGTAGCTACTGGAATTGAAGAACATAATAACAATGCGGTAGATTTTTTTAGAGGCACTCAGTGGATCAAAGAAAACCTTCCTGGAGCCAAGGTTAGTGGAGGAGTTAGCAACGTTTCTTTCTCATTTCGAGGGAATAATGTGGTTAGAGAAGCTATGCATTCAGCATTCTTATATCACGGGATCAAAGCTGGAATGGACATGGGTATTGTGAATGCGGGCATGATTGAGGTGTATGACGAGATACCGAAAGATCTCTTAGAACACGTGGAAGATGTCTTGCTAAATAGGAGAGACGATGCAACTGAACGTTTACTTGCGTTTGCTGAAAATGTAAAAGGTGAGGGGAAACAGAAAGTAGAAGATCTGAGCTGGAGGGACGATTCTGTAGAAGGCCGCTTGTCTCATGCGTTGGTTAAAGGGATCGTAGATTTTATTGATGAAGATACCGAGGAAGCTAGAGAGAAATATCAAAGTCCATTGAAGGTCATTGAAGGTCCATTGATGGATGGAATGAATATAGTAGGAGACCTTTTCGGAAGTGGAAAAATGTTTTTGCCACAAGTTGTGAAAAGTGCCAGAGTGATGAAAAAATCTGTTGCGTATCTAACTCCATACTTGGAAGAAGAAAAAGCATCAGGAAATACGAAAGGGAAGATATTACTAGCCACGGTAAAAGGGGATGTTCATGATATAGGAAAAAATATTGTAGGTGTGGTAATGGCTTGCAATAATTTTCACATTGAAGATATGGGAGTTATGGTGCCTGCTGAAAAAATTCTTGATCGGGCGGAAGAGATTGGAGCAGATATTATTGGACTGAGTGGTCTGATCACTCCTTCGTTGGATGAGATGGTTACAGTAGCTGAGGAAATGACTCGTCGTAAAATGAAAACACCCCTTTTAATTGGGGGAGCTACGACATCTAGAATACATACTGCCGTAAAAATTGCTCCTAAATATGATCAAACAGTTGTTCATGTATTGGATGCCTCCAAAAGTGTGGGAGTCTCTACGAATTTACTCAGTGCTAGAGCTCCAGAGTTCGGTGAAACTATCAAGTCTGAATACTTGGAGTTGGCAGCTTCACACGCTTCCAGAACCGAATCTAAAGATTATATCTCTTATGATGGCGCAAAGAAAAACGGTGTTGTTCTGGAGAAATTTGAACCTCTACCACCAAATAATTTGGGGCTATCCATTTTTGAAGATTATGATTTAGCTGAGATAAGAGATTATATCGATTGGACACCATTTTTCTCTACCTGGATGTTGAAGGGAAAATACCCAGCTATCCTAGAAAATCCTACAGTAGGTTCGGAAGCGAAAAAATTATTTGATGATGCTCAGGAAATGCTGGATGAAATTGTGACTTCAAGATTATTAAGAGCGAAGGCAATTGTTGGGCTATTTCCAGTAAACCGAGAAGGAGATAGCGTAACAGTTGATCAAGAAGACAAACAGTTTCATTTTCTAAGACAACAAGGAAAGAAAGCTCCAGGTGTACCCAATTTGTCTCTAGTCGATTTTCTGCATCCAAACGAAAAAGATTACTTAGGTGGATTTGCAGTGACTGCAGGGATTGGAATAGAAAAACTTGTTGAAAAGTATAAGGCAGATCATGATGACTACAAAGAAATCATGGTCAAAGCATTGGCTGACCGTCTTGCTGAAGCATTCGCAGAATTGATGCACAAAAAGGTAAGAACGGAGCTTTGGGGTTATGCTGCAGATGAGTCACTCGATACCGAATCCCTTATCAAAGAAAAGTATCAAGGAATTCGACCAGCACCTGGTTATCCAGCATGCCCAGATCATACGGAGAAGCAAACCCTATTCGACTTGCTTGAAGTTGAAAAACATACTGGAATTAGGCTTACAGAATCTTTTGCCATGTATCCAGCCTCATCTGTTAGTGGATTTTATTTTGCACATCCTCAATCAAAATATTTTGGTTTAGGAAAAATCAGCAAGGACCAGATAGCCGATTATGCCAAAAGAAAACAAATGAAAGAAGAAGAAGTTGAGAAGTGGCTTCAGCCAAATTTGAATTATAAGTAATGAAGATAGTAGATCACATAGAAAACGCCGATAAGACACTGTTCTCTCTTGAAATTATACCTCCTAAAAAAGGAGACAGTATACGTAACCTCTTTGATCAGATTGATCCACTGATGGAATTCAAACCTCCTTTTATTGATGTGACCTATCACCGAGAAGAGTATGTCTACAAGGAACGAGAAAATGGACTATTGGAGAAGAAAAGCATTAAGAAACGTCCTGGTACTGTGGGAATTTGTGCTGCTATTCAAAATCATTATCAGATTGATGCTGTACCTCATATCATCTGTGGAGGATTTTCAAAAGAGGAAACAGAAAATGCATTAATTGATCTTGACTTCCTCGGAATTGACAATGTGCTTGCATTGAGAGGGGATAATATAAAGTCTGAGCCTGAATTTAGACCTGAAAAAGATGGCAATGCATATGCTTCGGATTTGGTGGAGCAAATAGCAAGGATGAATAAAGGAGATTATTTGGATGAAGAACTGCAAAACGCTATCCCAAGTAATTTTTGTATTGGGGTTGCAGGCTATCCTGAGAAGCACTTTGAAGCTCCGAATATGAATTTCGATCTTAATTGGTTGAAAAAGAAAGTCGATTTAGGAGCAGAATACATTGTTACACAGATGTTTTTCGACAATAAAGTGTATTTCAAGTTTATTGAAGATTGTAAAGAAATGGGAATCAATATTCCAATTATTCCAGGAATAAAGCCGATTGCTACGCATAAGCACCTGACCACTTTGCCTAAGATTTTCAAAATTGATGTTCCTCAAGAACTAGAACAGCAAGTGGTGAAATGCAAGGATAATGCCGCTGTGAGGGAACTTGGGATAGAATGGGGGATTCAACAATGCAGAGAATTGATAGAAGCCAATGTTCCAGTTTTGCACTTCTACAGTATGGGTAAATCAGATGCAATTCATAAAATAGCAAAGGAGTTTTTCTGATTTCTTTGGAGCAATTACGTAAGTGATTAACTTCATGATTTAATCAAGAAAAATGAAAAAAATATTGCTTATAACAATTTGTGCATTCGTTGCTAGTCTATCTTCCTTCGCCCAAATGCCCCAAACCAGTCCACTTGAATCTGGAGATGTAGAAAAATTCATAAAAACTTATGATCCACTCAAGAAAGACATGGAAGCACTTGGAGAGGATTTTGAAAATGCCAAAGACTATAACACTATGATGGCTCTTGCAGCCAATGAAAAAGTCCAAAGTATTTTTAAAAAACATGGATGGAGTGATCAATACATAGGAAAACTGATGACCATATCCATGGGCTATGCAATTATTAACTCAGAAAAAGAGATTGCTAAAATGTCTGAAGAGGATAGAAAGGAAAGCAAACAATATATGCAAGCTTACATGACTCAAATGAAAACTATGGTCACTGAGGATGATTTAGAACAAATCAAAAAGAATTATGATCAATTAAACATCATATTTATTAAGGAGGAGAATGAAGATTATTGAATGTCCTAGAGACGCTATGCAGGGATTGCATGATTTCATTCCTACTGAAAAAAAGATTGAATATATCAATCAATTACTTAAAGTTGGTTTTGAAACCATCGATTTTGGAAGCTTTGTCTCGCCTAAAGCTATCCCCCAAATGCGGGATACAGCGGAGGTTTTAGCTGGTTTAAATTTATCTTCAACTAAGTCTAAGCTGTTAGCCATAGTTGCTAATATTCGCGGAGCGAAAGATGCTTGTCAGTTTGACGAAATTCAGTATCTGGGATACCCCTTATCTCTTTCGGAGACTTTTCAACAACGAAATACTAATCGGTCTGTCAATGATGCATTTAACGATTTGGCTGAAATGCAGGAGTTGGCAGAAGATCATGAGAAAATATTGGTAGTATATCTATCGATGGGATTTGGAAATCCATATGGAGATCCTTATGAGATGGACTATGTTGGGGAGTTTGTAGATCGGTTAGATAAAATGGAAGTCCAAATTATATCACTTGCAGACACTATTGGCGTGTCTAATCCGAATAATATTTCAACACTTTTTCAAAATCTGATACCAAAATTTCCTCACATTGAGTTTGGAGCACATTTACATTCAACACCAGAGACTATAACAAAGAAAGTAGAAGCAGCTTATCATTCAGGTTGCCGGCGAATGGATGGAGCAATTAAAGGATTCGGAGGTTGCCCGATGGCCAAAGATGACCTTACAGGTAATATGGCGACTGAGAAAATGCTTACATGGTTTGAGACTCAATCAATTGAAACAGGATTGGATATGAAGGAATTCGAGGAATCCTTGCTAATGAGTGCTTCAGTCTTCACCCAATAGCTCCAAACTTCTTTCCTGGTAAACTCTTCACTAAATTTTTAAACTCAAGGCTTAATAAGTGAGAAGCCACTTGATTGATAGGTATTTGAGTTGTTAATGAGATTAAATCGATCTCAATAGGTGACCTGTTTTCGATTAATAAATCGTAGATGTCTTTTTCTCGTTGGGTCAATTCAGGCAACACCTTTGGCGTTTCTTTAGTAGAGCTAATATCCCAATTTAGATGATACACCAAGTCTTCAACTCCGGTATATATTAGTGCTCTTTGTGAGGCAATCAGCTTATTCGTTCCTTCGGAATAAGTATGTCCTACATCCCCTGGAACGGCGAATACCAATCTATTATATGAATCTGCAATGTTCGCTGTGATTAATGCTCCACCTTTGGCAGCTGCCTCTACGACAATAGTAGCATCAGTCATACCAGCAATGATTCGATTTCTGGCAGGGAATAGATGTGGGTCTGGTTTCGTGCCTGGAATACTTTCCGTAATGATTCCACCTTGTTCCTGCATTTCTTCAGCATACTTTTTGTGAATTGAAGGATAGATACGATCCAGTCCGCCTGCTAAAACAGCGACTGTAGGGATGTTACACTTAAGACTTTCTTTGTGAGCTTGTATATCAATGCCATAAGCAAGTCCACTCACAATAGTAACATCGATAGCTTCTAAATCATTAATGATTTTATCCGTGATCTCTTTTCCATATTGAGTAGCCTTACGCGTGCCTACTATGGCTATAGATCGCCTGGAATTCAATTCGCCTGATCCTTTTTTGTAAATAATGTTAGGAGAGTCAGGAGTTTGCTTGAGCCTTTTAGGGAATAATGGATTCGTATAATGCAGTACATCAGCTCCTATTTTTTCAGCGGACGTTAGAATAGCCTCTGCTTCTTTGAAAGGTGTGGCTTGCTTTATGGTGTCAGCCATTTTTTGCCCTACACCCGGAATCTTCAGGAGCGTACTTTTCGAAGATTTGAATACTTCACTGGCAGAGCCGCAATAACTAAGTAACTGTTTTGTTCCTTTATTTCCTACACCTGGAACTAGCTCCAGCGCAATCTGGAAAACCAACTCTTCCGACATACTTTAGGGAAGTTCGCTCTTAAGCTGAACAAGAAATTTTTTGATCTTCTTCAATGACTCGATCATTTCCATTTTATCTGAGGCAGTTTCGCCTCCATTGGATATAAAGTCTCTGGCGCCTTGAAGTGTATAGCCTTTCTCCTTTACCAGGTGATAAATGAGTTTTACATTTTGAAGATCATCTTTTGTAAACTGACGATTACCCTTACGGTTTTTCTTCGGCTTTATATTGTCAAACTCACCTTCCCAGAAACGGATGAGAGAAGTAGCTACACCCAACTCATCGGCAACTTCTCCGATTGTGTAGTATTTCTTTTCAATTTCCTTTTCCTTGTAAGGCACTGTAGTTGTAGTAGTTGTAGTGACTTTTAATTTTGTCTAAAAACGATCTTTCCCTGATCATCAATAATCACAGGATTTTCAGGGAAGTCTTCCAAAGATAATCGTTGGATTGTTTTTAACGAAGAAAGATTTGAATCATTTCGTGGGCCATGCGAATAACTTTGCCTAAATGAATGAATTCGACCTTTTAAGAACTTTCCTCTAGCATCAGTTTGTACTTCCAATATGGGAGCTTCGCCAGCAAGGCCCCTTAGGTTGAATCGACCATAGGTAAGAAAGTTGCCTAAACTATACGCTATGATGCGTTCTTTATAAACTTCCATTGCCCGTACAATGTGTGGGCCGTGTCCTAAAACAACGTCAGCACCATTATCAATCATTAGATGTGCTAATTCATACACGTTACCTCGATCTTCTCCGTAGTAATACTCTCGTTTTCGCGTTACATGTTGATGCTTAGAACCCTCTGCTCCAGCATGGAATGATGCAATCACAATATCTGTAAGCGTATCCAAGTGTTGTATTATGGCCTTTATTTTTTCACTTTGATGAATGCTGGCCGTTCCTCTATTTGGGGCAAAAGCACAGAAACCAATCTTGAGGTGTCCTATTTTGGCTATAGTAAAAGGTTGGTCTATCGAGCCTGCATGGAAAATTTTCAGAGAGTCAAGAATTCGTTGTGTGTTTTTTCTCCCTGTTTCACCAAAATCATTTGCATGATTATTGGCGACACTCATTAGATCAAATCCATTTTCGCTAAAGTTACCTGCCAGATATTCAGGAGATCGGAATAAATAACAGAGCTTAGGGTTGTTACATTCTTTTTGTTCACCACCATCATCAAGGATTGTACCTTCCAAATTCCCAAAAGTGATATCAGCTTTTTGCAATATAGATTGCACATGATTCCATAGATGTTTACCAGAATCACTAGGTAAATATGATTCGTTCGGGAAATTGGTTCCAACCATTATGTCTCCGACTGCTGCGATGGATACAGTATCCGGAAGCAATCTTTGAATAGAGATTTTAGTCTCAAGATTTAGACTCGATAGTGTATCTCCTTTTTGAGTAATTAAGTAAACAGTATCAGATTTCACTTTTTCAACAACTTCTTCTGGACTAGGAACTGAAGTGTCTGTAGTAGTCTTTACAGTTTTGCATGACCAAACTAATAGTAAAAGTGCAAGTAGAAGATTACTTATTTTCATTGGCACAAATAAAAAGCGGCTAACCGAAAAGACTAGCCGCTTTAAGATTTTTTAAGATTCTTAGTAATTACCCATAGATTGGTTTTCCTGAGAAGAGAGTCTTCTTATTTCAGCATATTCCTCAGTAGTAAGATCTTGATAGAAATAATTTACTGGATTTTGCTTACTTCCTTTTACAATTACTTCATAATGAAGATGCGGAGCTGTGGATCCTCCCGTGTTTCCTGAATAGGCAATCACCTGACCTCTTTTTACTTTTTGCCCAGGCTTCACAAGAAATTCACTCAAATGAGCATATAGTGTTTGATATCCAAAACCATGTTTAATCTTGATATACTTTCCGTATCCAGAAAATTTAGTTTTAGTGAAAACAACTTCACCATCTCCAGTAGCATACACAGGTGTGCCTGTGGGTAGCGAAAAGTCTGTGCCGGTATGCATTTTTCTTACTTTATATATTGGATGCATTCTGTATCCAAATCCTGAAGCAAGGCGTTTTAATTCCTTATTGGAGACAGGCTGAATGGCTGGCATGCTAGCTAACCAGGCTTCCTTATGCTTTGCCATCTCTATGATGTCGTCATAGGATTTTGTCTGAATATACATCTGTTTCTTCAGCTTGTCAATTCGCTGCATGTTATTCAAGATAAGTTCTTCTCGTTTCAAGCCCTCATCCAATAGCTCTCTATATCTATTCGATCCACCTACACCGGCAGACCTTATTTCATCAGGAATTGGCTCAACACCAAAAACAACTCGATAGATGTCATCGTCTCTGTCTTCAAGAACTCCAAGCATTTGATTTGCTTCCGCCATGTCTTTTTCAAGGAGCTCATAGTATAGCTTTAACTCTTCATTTTCTTTCCGCAAAGAAGCTTTGGTAGGAGACTCGAAGTAATGATCTGTGACAAAGAATATACTAAGTCCGATAATGGAGGAGACAACTAAGAATCCCATGAGATTGATCACTATGTCCCAAGATGAGACTTTGATCCGCTCATAGCGACAAGATTCTGTGTCGTAGTAGTACTTAATTTTAGCCATGGGTTGGAATGGTAATTGTCGTAATTTTGTGTAATAGTTCTTGTTGGTGATTTACAAAAATACCGGTGCAATTTACGGATATTTAAGTTTTTTTCATAATTGCAAGATTTAACAGTAACATTCTAATCTTTCGTTCTTCAATGGACTCCAAATTAATAAGGAAAAATTTCCTAGACTTTTTCGAAAGCAAAACGCACAAAATAGTGCCTTCTGCCCCTATAGTAGTACAAAATGATCCAACCCTTATGTTTACGAATGCAGGGATGAATCAGTTTAAAGATTTTTTTCTTGGGAATAAGGTGGCGGAAACCAAGAGAGTAACTGACACTCAAAAATGCCTTCGAGTATCAGGAAAACACAATGATCTAGAAGAAGTTGGAATAGATACTTATCACCATACGATGTTTGAGATGCTTGGAAACTGGTCTTTTGGAGATTATTTCAAAAAAGAAGCAATAGAATGGGCTTGGGAACTCCTAACCGAACGTTTCAATCTTCCTAAAGACAGACTTTATGCGACCATCTTTGAAGGAGATGCTACCGAAAATCTTGATCAAGACTTAGAAGCAAAAGAGGCTTGGATGAAATTCTTGCCTGAGGATCGCGTGCTAAATGGAACTAAAAAAGATAATTTTTGGGAAATGGGAGACACGGGTCCATGCGGACCTTGTTCGGAGCTCCATATTGACTTAAGGCCCGAGAATGAGGTTAGGGAAACTTCAGGTGCAGAGTTGGTAAATAAGGATCATCCGCAGGTGGTTGAGATTTGGAACTTGGTATTTATTCAATACAACAGGTTATCGAATGGGTCGCTTGAGAACCTTCCAGAAAAACACATCGACACAGGAATGGGCTTTGAGCGATTGGCGATGGCCATTCAAAAGAAACAATCCAATTACGATACAGATGTCTTCCAACCACTTATTCAATGGGTAGCTAAGAAAGCGAATGTTGAATATGGAAAAGAAGAAAAAATAGACATAGCAATTCGTGTAATTTCTGATCATATACGTGCAATTGCTTTCACAATAGCAGATGGTCAGTTGCCTAGTAATAACAAGGCTGGGTATGTAATCCGTAGAATTCTTAGAAGAGCGGTTCGATATGGTTATACATTTTTAGGGTTCAAAGAACCATTCCTTTATGAAATGCTCGAAATCCTTGTTGATCAATTTGATGGTGTTTTCCCCGAACTAACGGGTCAGAAAGGGTTTATAGCTAAAGTGATCAGGGAGGAAGAAATCTCATTCCTTCGAACATTAGATAATGGATTGAAGAAATTGGACTCAATTACTTCAGGAGGTGATAAAGCTATTGAAGGTTCTGTAGCCTTTGAATTATATGATACCTATGGCTTTCCTTTGGACCTCACCGCTTTGATTGCGCGTGAGAATGGGATGACTGTAGATGAAGAAGGTTTCAGAAATGAAATGGAAGTTCAGAAAAATCGATCAAAGAATGCTGGCAAGCAGACAATGGGAGATTGGAATGTCATATGTGAAGGAGATGAGACCAAATTCTTGGGCTATACAGAAACACAACTTACCACAAGTATTCTTCGCTATCGAGAGGTGAAACAAAAAGAAAAAACCCAATATCAGCTTGTTCTGGAAGCCACTCCATTTTATGCAGAAAGCGGAGGACAAGTTGGAGATACGGGATATCTCCAAATAGGAGATGAAAAAATTGAAGTAATCGATACAAAGAAAGAGAACGATCTGATTGTTCATTTTGTAAAAAAGCTACCTTCCGAAATGAAGGGTGAAGTTCGCGCTGTAGTTAATGAAAATAGGAGAACGCTAACGGAGAATAATCACTCGGCAACTCATCTTTTGCATGCGGCACTTCGTCAGGTTTTGGGGGATCATGTGCAACAAAAAGGCTCATTGGTCAATGATAAAATCTTACGATTTGATTTTTCTCACTTTTCGAAAGTTACGGATGAAGAACTTACTGAAGTTGAAAAAATAGTTAATCACAAGATTCGAGAAAACATTGCGCTAGATGAAAAGCAAAATGTGCCAATAGATGAAGCTCAAAAGATGGGAGCTATGGCTCTCTTTGGTGAAAAGTATGGAGACTTTGTCCGTGTAATCACCTTTGATCCAAAATATTCTGTAGAATTATGCGGAGGCACTCACGTTCCACGTACGGGAAATATAGGAATGCTAAAGATCGTAAGTGAAGGATCTAGTGCAGCTGGTGTTCGAAGAATTGAAGCTTTTACTTCGATAGAAGCAGAAAAATATTATAATCAAAAGATTAAACTGATTTCTGAGGTCGAGGAGATGTTGAAAAATCCGAAAGATCTCAAAAAATCAATTGAAAACTTGGTCACAGAGAATTTAGCCAATCAGAAGAAGCTTGAAGAACTTAATCAGCAACAAGCTGGACAAATTAAGAATAAGCTAAAGGATGAGGTGAAAGAGATTGGTAACAAAAATCTCATTACTTACAAGGGAGCATTTCCTTCTGCGGATGGAATGAAACAAGTGGCTTTCGAATTAAAGAGAGAGGTAGAAAATCTTGTATTACTAATTGCAGCAGATATCAACGACAAGCCAATGATTACGGTTATGCTTGGAGATGAGTTAGTTAAAAATGGCATGAATGCCAACGATATCATTCGTAAGATGGCCGCAGCTATTAAAGGCGGTGGCGGAGGTCAACCTTTTTATGCGACTGCAGGAGGGAAAGATCTTTCCGGACTTGATGAAGCATTGAAAATAGGTCAAGAGTTAGTTGAAAACGCCTAATGTCAGGAACTACGGAATATAAAGCAGTTATAGGACTGGAGGTACACATTCAGCTATTGACAGAAAGTAAGTTGTTTGCTGCCGATTCAACAGCGTATGGTCAGCCACCTAATACCAATGTGAGCGTGATTACTCTTGCTCATCCGGGCATTTTACCCAAACTGAACAAGAAGGCTGTAGAGTATGCTATTCGGATGGGGCTGGCATGTGATAGCCGAATCTCTCGGTACTGCATTTTTGATCGTAAAAATTATTTCTATCCAGATCTTCCTAAAGGATTTCAAACCACACAAGATAGAACGCCTATTTGTATTGGAGGTGAGGTGCCAGTGGCTTTCAAGGATGGCAAAACTGTTGTAAAGCTGAATCGAATTCACCTGGAAGAGGATGCTGGAAAGTCTATTCATGATGAACATTCAGATGAATCATTCATTGATCTGAATAGAGCTGGAGTACCATTAGTGGAGCTAGTCACGGAACCTGTGATCCATTCTGCAGAAGAGGCAATGGCATTTCTTACAGAAATCAGGCAAATAGTACGATACCTTGAAATATGTGATGGAAATATGGAGCAAGGGTCATTGAGATGTGATGCAAACATATCTGTGATGAAGATCAATGATTCGGAGTTGGGCAAAAAGGTAGAGGTGAAAAATATGAACTCTATTCGAAATGTAGGTAAAGCGATAAATCATGAGATTGAGCGCCAAATTGGTGTGCTCAAAGGCGGAGCAGAAGTCATTTCTGAAACACGTCTGTTTGATGCAGACCGAGGGTTAACTTCAGGAATGAGGACCAAAGAAGAACTCAATGACTATCGATATTTTCCTGAACCAGATTTAAGCCCATTTGAGGTTTCTGACGAATGGTTAAAAGAAATTGCCTCAAAGATGCCATCAACGCCTAAAGTATTACGCGAAAGGTTTGCTGAAGAGTATAGTCTTTCCGCATACGATGCAAGGGTGCTTACCGATGAAAAAGAAGTAGCTGTCTTTTTTGAAGAAGCTTGCTCAAAAACGACCTACTATAAGGCGATCTCAAATTGGATAATGGGTCCTATTAAATCGATCATGAATGAGGTGACTCGGAAGACCATTCCCATTACGGCTGATCAATTAGTAGCATTAGTCGAGAAGATCGAGACAGGCGGAATTAGTTTTTCGTTAGCCAACAAACAGGTATTTCCGTACCTAATGAAAGACAGGAATGCCACCGTAGAAGAGGCTTTGAAGTCCTTGGGACTTACAGAGTCAAATAAAGAAGATATTTCTGCCGTAGTTTTGGACGTGTTAAATGCCAATCCCGAAAAGGTTAAGGCGTTTCAAAATGGAAAGAAAGGGTTAATTGGAATGTTTGTGGGAGAGGTAATGAAAAAGACCAATGGTACAGCAGATCCAAAAAAAACAAACGATCTTTTACAAGATGCGTTGGGGAAAATGAAATGATTAGTACGATGAAAAAATTCTCAGTTTTAGGTTTATTAATAGGGCTCCTCAGCTGTGGAGGAGAACAAACAGAGGGAGTGAAACTAAGTGGAAATGTGGAGCAGTTACCTGATGGAGGATTTGTCTATGTAGAGCGCATTGGCGAGAATGGCGTGGAGCCATTTGATACACTCAATGTCAATGAAAACGGAGATTTTGAAGAGTACTTGACGATTAATGAGCCAGCATTCTTCAGGCTTAATTTTAATGGAAGACAGATCATCACATTGATATTGACTGGGGAGGAACAAGAGGTTGAGATAAATGCTCATGGAAATGATCCAAGAGGTTTTTCCGAAGTATCAGGCTCATATGATACAGAATACAAGAATCAAATGGATGAAATGATGCAAGCCTTTCGGCAGCAAATTCAAGTGTTTCAGCAAAATCAACGTCAGGCCCAGTCTGATAATGATCCTAATGCTTTTCAAACAGCTCAAATCCAGATGATGGATCTTGCACAGGGCACAGAAAAAGAACTTAAGGATTTGATTAGAAAAGCTAGCCCATCACTTGCTGCATTTTACGGACTTCAGATGATCGATGCATCGCAAAATTTTGCATTCATCGATTCTATTTCCAGTGAGCTACAAGCAGAGATGCCTGAAAATTTTCACGTAGCAAGCTTGCTTTCTGAAGTAAGTAGCAAGAAAAGCCTTGCGATAGGTAAGGAAGCACCTGAGATAGCTTTACAATCTCCAGATGGAGAAACGATCACACTAAGTTCCTTAAGAGGAAATTACGTGCTTATTGATTTTTGGGCTGCCTGGTGCAGACCATGCAGGGCAGAAAACCCAAATGTAGTGCGTGTGTACAACGAGTATGCCGATAAGAATTTCGAAATTCTGGGAGTGTCTCTCGATAGAACCAGAGATAAATGGCTCCAAGCCATTGCACAAGATGGGCTACCATGGCTTCATGTTTCCGACTTGAAGTATTGGAGAAGTGAGGCAGCACAAGACTATCAAGTTGGGGCAATACCTGCAACCTTCTTAATTGATCCTGATGGTAAGATTATAGCGAAGAACTTGCGAGGTGCTAGTTTGGAGGCGAAGTTGAAAGAGATATTTGGGTAAGAAAAGCTTGATTGAGAAGCCTCAAGTTCAATCTCTTTTTGGACGGGTAATAATTCGTTTTACAGGTTTCTTCTCATTTTCGGGCTTGGATTCCACTTTATTTTCTCCGCGGTGTTTTACTTGTAGTCCTTGTAGAAAATTTCGAAGAAACTGGTCTTTACATAATCGATATTGCTTCTGAGTAGGCTTCCTGAAAATAGCACTAATCTCATGTTTGCTCACCTCAAATTTGGCCAAGTCAAACAAGTGAATGATATCTTCATCACGAAGGTTTAACGCAATTTTTAGTTTCCGAAATACGACATTATTATTGAGTTTCTTCTCTGGTTTAGGTTGATCTCCGTCTTTCTTCCCTCGATGTTTTACAATGAATCCATTTAAGAATACAGCTAAATCTTGATCATAAATAGATTTTTGATCGGGATCATCATCTTTCTTTAGCCAATTGCTTATCTGCTCTCTGGAAACTTCCTTGCCTCCGAGCTCAAATATTCTGATGATCTTATCATCTCCATAGTCAAAGGTGTATCTGATTCTTCGAAGGACGTCATTATTATTCATGCGTAGCAAAGGTAAGAATTAGTCTTGCATCAATCCTCTTTGGTTAAGGTTTTGGCGTTTTAATACATGTCATCTTGAACTTGTTTCAAATCTATTTGGAAGCCAGATACACAACAACCTGAGCTCGATTCCATAGGTTAGCAAAACACAAAAAAAAACTGTCATACCGTGCAAAGCAGAGGTATCTTTCCTGTTTGAATATGCTGATATCAGCTTATCTGTATCCATTTTAATAAGAAATATTTCTCTCAAGTTCGAAAAGACAGTTTTTTTGTTTTTAGACATATTATTAATCGCTCTCAGGTAATGTAGATGCTGAAATGAATTCGACCTAACCTTTAACTAGTAAAGGTCAAAACCCCGCATGAATACTGAAACTCACCTAGTGAATCACTTTGTCTTCAAGAATAAACCCCTTGCCATGAATGTTGACAATTTGAACGGAAGGATCTTTTTTTAAATACTGCCTGAGCTTATGAATAAATACATCCATACTCTTTCGGTTGAAAAAGTCACTATGCCCCCATACGCTTTTTAGTGCTTTGTTGCGCTCTAGAACCGAATGCTTATGCTCACATAGGAGCTGTAAGAGTTTTGCCTCTTTCTCTGTGAGTCGCTGAATATGATCTTCAAAAGTCAACGCTTGATTATTAAAATCGAAAGAATAATGACCAATATGATAATGTGTTACTCGATCTAAAACGTCAGCATCCGAACAAGCTCTCTTGATCAATGCTTTAATTCGCGCGATCAATAGTTCTTCATCTATTGGTTTGACTATATAGTCGTCACAGCCAAGCCTAAAACCTTTTAGCTTATCCACTTTTAGGGCTTTTGCTGTCAGAAACATAAATGGAATATCAGGATCAGCTTCTCTTATTTCTTTAGCTAATGTAAATCCGTCTTTCAGAGGCATCATAACATCAAGTAAACAAAGGTCGAATGAGCTTCTCTGGAATGTCTTCAAACCATCTTCACCATCTTTGGCGAGCGTCACCCTAAAATCATTCATTTCAAGATATTCTTTCAAGATATACCCAAAACTATCGTCATCTTCTACAAGTAAAATATTGCCCATGATTTAGCTAAATGGAAAGTATAACCTGAATTCACTTCCTTGATCCAACTTACTTTGTAGATCAATGCGCCCCTTATGTTCCTCAATAATCTTTTTCACATAACTCAAGCCTAGACCAAAGCCTTTTGCATTTTGAATATTACCCGACTCTGCCCTATAAAATTTATCAAAGATGTACCGTTGAATCTCTTCACCAATGCCAATCCCATTGTCTTTAATGGATATTTCAATGCCTTGAGGACTGTCCGAAGTGGTGATTAAGATCTCAGGAATGTCCAATGTATACTTTAGGGCGTTATCAATAAGATTGTAAATGATATTGACAAGATGAGTCCCATCAGCAATTACTTCTGATCTGGTTGCGTCCAATTGAAGTTTAATACTTCCGTTTCGCTTGCTAACCATTAATTGTACACTGTGTACAACACGTTCTATTACTTCGTGAACATCAAGGGGTTTCTTTTCGAGGGTGAAATTACCTGAGTCAATCATCGCTATTTGTAAAACTTTATCTACTTGACCTTCTAAGCGTTTACTCTCCAGTTCTATTAGGTTGAGATAATTAGACTTTTTGCGAGGTTCCAGTTCTGATTTGTCATTCTTCAGCATGCTAGTGGCTAGAGAAATAGAGGCAATAGGTGTTTTGAATTCATGGGTTAAGTTGTTGATAAAATCATTCTTGATTAGTGAAAGGCGTTTCTGTTTCCGAATCACAATCAGTGTATAAGCAAAGCATCCTATTAGCAATGAGATAAATACGATAGACATTATCAAAGCTCCCTGTGATTGAGCAAATACATACTCATCCTGACTCGGAAAAAACATCGCAAGATGTAAATCCCCTCCAGCAGAGCAAGTCAGATTGGACCAACCATGTCCTCTCTCTTGAGGATTAATGCAGCTGGCTAGCTCAAACTCCAAACTTGAGCCATCATCACCCATAACAAAATCAAATCCTTCATCCACAGGTTTATGCTGATAGATCGCATACTCATACGGAATCCCTATTCCATGCTCTTCTAGTTTTGGATCAATGACGCTTCGCATCGTTTGATCCATTTTTTCATCGTTAAGCTGATCTGTTTGGCTGATCCGAAAGGTGGCACTTTGCAATTCTTTTGCATAGTATTGACTGGATATGAATTCGTCTGAAATTTTGCTTGACGCCAAATCAACCTTCTGTAAAAAAATTTGCTTGTTGGTGACAAGAGAAGACCTCAAATTGTGAATCTGAAGTATAGATAGTCCTACCAGAGCGATAGTAGCTATTCCTATTACAAGTACAATAGCTTTTTTCGACAATTGCATTGTTCAATTAACGGAAAAATTGATACTAAGTCAATCATAGAAATGTATTTAACTCTTTTTTAACCAATTTAATTTTTCGTTAAATCAACTTAACTAATCGTTATTCTACTTCGTGTAATTGCTTGCGTAATGTTGAAGAAATAATTACGACATGAGCATCTTCGTTAACCTTACCATTCGAAATTTTCTTAAATCCGTCGGGCTAAACAGTCTGAATATATTGGGCCTTTCATTTGGGATTATTGCAGCCCTCTTGATCATTGTTTATGCAGATCACGAGTATCACTATGATCAGTTTCATTCAAAATCTTCTAAAATATATAGAATGGAAGGTAAGACGAATGGAGATCAGTGGTTTTCTAATTTAGGAATGGAGCATGCACGCGAGCTGGTGGCTGGCTCATATCCTGAGGTACTTAAGAGAGTTCAGCTCAATCAGGCTCAAAGAGCGTTCTTCTCCTATAAGGAAAAGAAATTTGCAGAGACAAATGTTATTCAAACGAATATAGGATCGCAATTTTTTGAATTTTTTGATTTCGAAATACTTGAAGGTGGAAAAAAGAGCTTGCTGGGAGAACCGTATAGTGTAGTGCTTACTGAATCAACTGCAGAGAAGTATTTCGGAGAGGTTTCCCCTGTTGGGTTAGCATTGAATTATGATACCATTCAGCTTAAAGTGACTGGAGTAATAGCTGATTTACCTACAGATACTCATCTAAGGTTTGATCTGATTTATACAAACCCTCGATTGTACGAACAAGAACATTTTCATACACAAACATATCTGGAATTGAGTAATGAAGTAAATGTTGATCAACTGGAAGGAAAAATTTTGGAAATGGACGTAGCAAGAAACGAATTTCATGTTTTATCTGACGTTCAACTAATGCCATTAGCAGAGATTTATTTGGAGTCAGATGCGGTTTTTGGAGCAGGAGGAAAAGGAGATCCTTTACAACTCAGAGTTTTTCTAATCATTGGAGCCATGATCTTGCTTATAGCCGTTACAAACTATATCAACCTTTCTTTGGCAATCTACTTGGGGAAAGGACGAGCTGTTGGCATTCGAAAAGTCTTTGGTGAATCAAGAAATCAAATTATTACCGCTTTTATCTATGAGTCACTTTTGACCACTCTACTTACGATACCAATCATTTTGATTGGCTTCAGTTTAGCATTGCCAGCAATGAATATCTTTCTAGGTGTAAGCTTGGAAAACAAGCTGCTGACATCTCCTACGTACATTCTAAGTGGACTTGGTTTTATTGCTTTGATAAGCTTCATCACTGTGATATATCCTGCACTGGCTCTATGTAAAACTGATGTAAATACATTGATGAAAAGTAAGTCAGCCATGAATATTACAGGCGGAACGAAGTATAGAAATGGACTCATCTTTTTTCAATTCATCTTACTATTCACACTTGGGATTTCAGGGTGGTTTATGAATCAGCAAATTCACTATTTAGATAATAAAGACATGGGGTTTGATGCAACCAATGTGATCAAAATAACGAACGCTTTTGAAATTGGTAGATACGAAAACTATGAGCTTTTAAAGACAAAATTACTTTCCTATCCGCAAATCAGTGGTGTTGCTTTCGGCCCAATGATGGGAGATGGAATGAATCCTTTAGCGTTTAAAGTAGAAGGGGAGGACGAAACGTATGAGAATTTATTGTCTTACGGTGTAGATATAGATTATTTCGATGTGATGGGGATGGATCTTACGCATGGTGATTTTAAAAACGTGTTGTTATCATCTGAAGCTGGACAGATTATTTCCCTTGTCAATCATAGCTTTATTGAAAGGTTTGGATGGCAAGAAGATCCTATCGGTAAAAAAATTATTTTGCGCCCCGGAACGGAAAATGAATTGAATCGAAAAGTTTCCGGCGTGTTTAAGGATTTTCATTTTTTCACGTTGAAAGAAAAAATTACTCCTCAAATTATTTCATTGAGGACTGACCCACAGTTTGTGAATACCAATATCCTTATTCGTGCAAACTCATCTGAACTGGAATCTATCATAAATTTGATTCAAGATCAATGGTATGAAATTCAACCTAACGTACCGATGGAATACGATCTGATGGATGAGTCCGTGAAACGATTGTACGCCAAAGAACGTCAAACTGGTCAAATCAGCATTACATTTTCTGTTTTGGCAATCAGCCTCTCAGTTTTAGGTTTGGTCGGGTTTATGGTATATATCATTGGACTGAAATCCAAAGAATTAACCATCCGAAAAGTTTTGGGAGCCTCACTTCTACGAATTATTGGTGTGTTAAACCAAGACCTTTGGTTTATTATTCTCACTGCTGCAATTCTTGGGAGCTTACTTAGCTATTGGGTAGTGAGTACATGGTTGCAAGACTATGCATATGTGATAGAGATGAGCATGTGGGTGTATCCAATTGCATTGTTTTTGGCGTATTCTCTTGTATTTGTAATTACAGCTGCCAGATCCGCTAAGTGGGCAAGCACTAACCCAGCGTTGACCTTGAATGAGGATTAAGACGATCTTTATCGCTAATTAGATGTGGTCGTAGTAGTAACCGATGCAGCAATAATTGCCATCATAATAGTTGCCTGAACCTGTTTAATGGTTGTATCTACCGTCTCTGCTATTGGGCTATCTTTGATGATTTCTTTTAGCTCTTTTTTTAATCGCTTTAATTCTCCTCTATCAGTCGTGATGATTCTATGCATTTTGCATGCTTCAACCAAGCCAAGAACAATGACGTCTTTTTCAATCAGGTCTTCTTTTGAGAAAATGTTCTTTTTTACTTGATCAATTAATTTGGTTCGAATTCTCTTATCAATTAAGTAGTGCCTTTTATATGGAATAAACCCTAGGAATTTTTTACTCTCTATTCTCACTATTCGTTGATCAACTAACTCGTTTAAAATAGTCCATTTGTACGCTCGTGATTCTCTGGCGAGTTTGATAATCCAGTGCTTTACCTTTCTTGGTTTTTTTGAAGATTTGATTTTAGTCAAAACTTCAGAAAACATCGAATGATCAACTCCTCTATCATTTTTTACAATGAGAATTTCCTTTTCTATAGAAATCTTATCCAGAAGAGCCAATTCAAGCAATATAGCCCCTATGATTCCATAGCTGATGTAGATATGCGATGTAGCAAAGGCTCCTTTCTTAGGGTGTTGAGCGAGTAGTAAAAACTTTTGAAGTGTGTTTAATTCCATTTTAAAATGTCTTTATGCTCTAGTTAATTCTTGCTTGAGTTCGTGAAATTGTAGTGCTAACATCTATATTCTGATTTTCAGAAATTTAGATATCACTCAATCGTCTTTCTTACTTGTAGATTATCTACAATGTGCTCTATTGAGTTAATAACATCTAGTGATTCATGTTAATAATTATTTATCTTCAGATTGAAAGTCCTCAAGAAGAAGTAAAAATTCAGTTCTTCTATTTAGTGAATCGAAATCATAAATGCTTTCACGTTCACCTAAACCATATACCTCTATTCGATTCTCTTCTACTTTAAATCTTAGTAGAGCTTCCTTAACTGATTGAGCTCTTTTTATTGATAATCTATCATTGTACTCTTCAGATCCTTCTGAATCTGTGTTACCGTAAATTTGAAGTTTTAATTGATTATTTAATTTCATATATCTAGCTAAAGCTTCTAATTCTATATACGTTTCTTTTAACTCAAATGAATCAAATTCAAAGTATATCTTACCTAGACTAAATGGTTTTTCAATCTGAAAATCTTCGTTTTCTAAATTGACATCAGTTAGGAAAAAATCATCAAATAGATAATAAGATGAAATTCTCTCTGTTATTTCAGAGAACATATTGAACATTTCCTCAAATTCACCATCTTCTGGAGGAATAAAGTCTCCAATGGTAAAGAAGGTCTCAGTTCCATTGGCAACAAAGGTGTTGCTGATTTTATACCAACCATTGACTACCTCAAGAGTGTCAACAAGAATGATTTGATAAGGGAGGTTGGTAAGTACATTATCATCATTAACGATAATCGAATCTGAACTAAATGTAAATGATAATTTATTTCCTATAAACTTTGAATTTGTTGCTGGCTTAGCAAAGAATTCCAACTTGTATTTAGTTCCTTTTTTAAGTTGTTCTTTTAATTCACATGTAAGATATTCTCTATAACTCTTATTTGAGGATTTTCGTGGACTACCAAAATACATTCCAACGTAATTATTTCCATCGGGCAGGTAAGCAATACCCGCAAAATTTTTAGGAGTTGATACTACTGGAAGAGCACATGCGCTAAATAAATCAGGAGTTCCCAAAGTAGGTGATATCCAATGCCTTGTTTTTATTGGTTCATGAATCGTAGAGTGGTTAGAGGGGCATAATACATAATCTTCGAAACTTGGATTAGGAATTAAATTTTGAGCGTTTAAGCAAGTGAAAATCATCAAAGAGATACCTGCAAAGACAAATTTCATTTTTATGATTTAGATGAATTTTTGTAATGCACCCCATAGCTTCGCTTTCTCAGCTTGATCTTTTGCCAAATCGACAAGTGGCTTTGAACAAAGAAACGCACTTCCTTTGTACGGAATGGGGCTATAAAATGCTTTTGCTTCAGGGACGAAAACTAAAGCTTTTTTGAACTGGACTGATTGATCGAAACCATTAGAAAAAATTTTGTAATCACCTGCTGGAATTTTACACGCATCAATGATTTTCTGTAACAATTCATGTTCTGCAGGTACTATACTGCTATGGAATATGGCAAAAGGAATTTCTGATGGCTCCTCAACTTTCTGAATAGGTATATGGGGAGACTCTTGTTGAATTTCTTCTTTTTCTTCTGACTTTTCTACTGCGGGCTCTGGTTCATGTTCTGAAACTCGAGTAGTTTCAGTTTCCGATTCTTCTGACCTAGTTTCGTCAACAAGTGTTTCTTTAGGTTCGCCTTTGATCGTCTCTAATTCAGGCTCAGCTAGCTCTGAAATAACTTCCTTCTCTTTTTCATACTCAACTTTAATGGTTTCGTCTTGCGAAAGCAAGTAGATTTCCTCATTTATCAGCAGATGTAGATGTTCTTTCTCCATGGAGATTATTCTTCCATATCAAATATAGAGCGTAGTTCTTTCGCTTCGCTAGGTTTCATTCGTTTTCCAAGAACTAATCTTAACTGTCTTCTTCTAAGAGCGCCTTCATAAAGCTCTTTTTCCAAATCAGTTTCCGGCTCCAATTGAGGTATATCAATTGGTTTTCCAGATTGATCCACTGCAACGAAAGTGAAGAATGCTCTGTTAGTATGTACTTTTTTGTCAGCGGGAATGTCTTCAGCAACTACTTCTAAATAGACCTCCATTGAGGAACTAAATGCACGCGTAACGAATGCGGAGATCGTTACTGTATTACCTTTTCTTATGGGTTCTGAAAAAGAGATATTATCAACAGATGCGGTTACTACTATTCTGTTTGAGTGTTTTTGAGCGGCAATAGCTGCAGCAATATCCATCCAATGCATAAGTCTCCCACCCATAAGATTGTCAAGTCCATTTGTGTCATTTGGAAGTACAAGTTCCGTCATAGTCACGAAGGAATCTTTACAATTTTTTATTTTTTTCATATTCAGTTTCTTGATGCTATTAGAGTAAATGCGTGTTCAATTCCTTTCACTATAAACCCTTACTAAATTTAACCAACCTTCATTTTTTCCAATTATTTAATCTCACCATTGGTGGGCCATCCACGCTCACCTCGCAAAGGTACAAAGCTGAAATTGTCGAATTGCTTCTTTTTTATTTTGTTTTCACTCACTTTCTCGATCAAAACCATAGATTGTATGTCATTGTTCCCTACTGGTATTACTAATCTTCCTCCGATCTTGAGCTGCTTAATTAATTCTTCAGGGATGGTAGGCGCACCTGCCGTGACAATAATGCCATCGTAAGGGGCAAATCGAGTTATTCCTTTGGAACCATCACCTTGATACATGTGAGGTTGATAGCCTAATTTGGGTAAAAAACGAATGGCTTTTTGATAGAGCTTCTTTTGGTACTCTATTGTATAGACTTTCGCGCCTAGCTCCAGAAGTACACATGCTTGATAACCGGATCCAGTTCCTATTTCAAGAATCTTATCTTCAGGTTTGACTTGGAGCAGCTCAGATTGGAAAGCCACAGTGTATGGTTGACTTATCGTTTGCCCTGCATCAATGGGGAAAGCTTTGTCTTCATATGCATGTGCGTCGAATATTTTGTCAAAAAAGAAGTGCCGTGGAATTTTGTGAATAGCATTTAATACAGCTTTATCCTTTATTCCTTTTCTGGAAATCTCTTGAACCAACTGCTTTCGCAATCCTTTATGCTTGTAGGTATCTTCCAATTGCCTTATTTTGAAGCTTAAATTTAATCAGCGTGTTTACAGGAATAGTCGAAACGGTAGGGAAAGTAGAGGAAATAATTCAGGATGGATCAAATGTAGGTTTTGTTATCTCTTCAAATTTATCGGAAGAGCTAAAAGTTGACCAGAGTGTTTCTCACAATGGAGTTTGCCTTACGGTAACTAAAATAGCATCGGGCAAACACTGGGTGACAGCTATTGATGAGACGCTCAAAAAATCAAGTTTAGGGCAAGTTGAATTTGGAGACAAGCTCAATTTAGAAAGATGCATGAAAGCAGATGGCAGATTTGATGGTCATATCGTTCAAGGGCATGTAGATACTACGGCAGAAGTAGTTTCAATCAATGATGAAGATGGGAGCTGGCTATTTACTTTTAATATAAAAGGAGAGGGCCTTATTGTGGAAAAAGGAAGCATTTGCATTAACGGTACTAGCCTTACTTGTTTCAACGTAAATGAAAATCACTTTTCTGTTGCAATAATTCCATATACATTTGAATATACCAACTTCAATCAGCTGACTGTTGGTTCTATTGTAAATATTGAATTTGATATAATAGGGAAATACATTCACCAAATCCTAAATAAAAAATAATGGCACTTAATTGTATGGTGGTAGACGATGATAAAATGTCTCGTCTCGTTATTAAAAAGTTTATTGATAAGACCGATTCTTTGGTTTTAACGCACGATCTAGACAATACTCAAGAAGCACACGATATCCTTTTAGGAGAAAGTGCCAATGATGTTGATATAGTATTTCTTGATATAGAAATGCCAGGAATGAGTGGGTTAGAGCTTGTAAAAGAGCTGCAACATGCATATAATGTAATCCTTGTCACCTCTAAGAAGGAGTATGCTATAGAAGCGTTTGAAGATTCTGTAGCTGACTACTTAGTCAAACCTGTGGAGTATGAACGCTTCATGAAGGCTGTGAATAAGGTCAAGGAAGCATTAGAGAAAGAAAAACTCATTGCTGAACAAGAGGATCATATTTATGTAAAAAGTGATGGAAGACTCTTTAGATTGAGTTATAACAATATTCTTTTTGTAGAAGCACTAGCTGATTATGTGATTTTTAATACGTCAAGTGGTAAAAAGCATATTGTTCATCATACGATGAAGGGAATAGAGAAGAGACTCCCCGAAAGTATCTACAGTCGTGTGCACAGAAGCTACATTATCAATAGAAACAAAATTGATAAAATAGAAGACCTGCAAGTACATATTGGGGAGAAGACCTTCTCAATTGGCGCTTCTTACAAAGAGTCCTTAATGGAGAAGTTTAACCTTCTTTAATATAAGAGCTTTGTTTACAAACCATTAGGCATTGATCCAGTCAATGCCTTTTTTGAGTGAAGCAAGAGTTTCTCTTTGAAGGTCTGTTGTGGGTTGGTGACTATACTCCCAATTAACTTCTGGAGGTAAGCTCATAAGAATAGATTCCGTTCTGCCATTTGTATCAAGCCCAAACTTGGTGCCTTTATCATGAACGAGATTGAATTCCACATATCTTCCTCTCCTAATTTTTTGCCACTTCTTATCTTCTATTGCCCATTTTTCGTCTCTTAGACGCTGAACGGCATCTTGATAAGCAGGAATAAATGTTTCTGCCACATCTTTAACAAAAGACCACTGTTCTTCCTTTGATCTCCCTTCTTTATCACCAAGCTTGTCAAAAAAAATTCCTCCTATTCCACGTGTTTCGTTTCTGTGTTTTACAAAGAAATAATCGTCTGCCCAAGATTTAAACTTATGATAAAAATTAGGGGAATGTTTATCGCAAGTTGATTGGAGGTGCTGATGAAAGCTCTTTGCTTTATCTGGAATAACAAAATGAGGTGTTAAATCTATTCCACCACCAAACCACCATACTCCATTACTCATTTCAAAGTAGCGAACGTTCATGTGGATGATAGGAACCCATGGATTCTCTGGGTGAAGTACAATGGAAACTCCCGTTGCGAAAAACTCTGCTTGAGATAAATTTAATGCTTGTAGAATTTTCTCTGGAGTTGGACCAGAAACAGCTGAAAAATTTACTCCTCCTTTTTCAATCAAGTTTCCTCCTTGTATTGCACGAGATCTTCCTCCTCCTCCCTCTGATCTTTCCCATTCATCCTCTACAAACTTTGATTTTCCATCGAGCTTCTCTAAAGAGAAACATATATCATTTTGCAATTTCTTGAACCATTCAGCAATTGATTCTTTTGTTAATTCCATAATTCAGAAAGGATAGCCAATTCCAATATTTATTTCTGTATTTCTATTAAAATTTGAAAACAGTTGATCACCTACAAATCGTTCTCCTCGCTTCTGAGCCGGGTCAAAAAGCTTCATCCCAAGGTCAACCCTGAAAATCAAGAATTGTAAATCAAAGCGTAAGCCTACTCCAGTACCCACGGCCATTTGTTTCATAAAATCATTAAATCTGAATAGTCCATCGTCTCCTTCTGCATCCTCTCCGACCAGAGATCTTCTTAATTGCCAGATGTTTCCTGCATCAATAAAAATAGCTCCTTCAAGGAAGCCGACCAGATCTTGCCTCAGCTCTATGCTGGATTCGATGAGGATATTGCCTTGCTGTTCAAAACTATAATCTACGCTTTCTGTACTCCCTTCTTCAAAAATCCCAAAAGCACCCGGCCCAAGCCTCCTTGGACGCCATGCTCTAATGCTACTACTTCCACCAGCAAAAAAGTACCTATTGTAAGGTAATGACCTATCTTCTCCATAAGGGTAGGCTAAACCTACATTGAGCCTAAATGCAACATTAGTATTTCTTGATAATCGATTAATTTTTCTTAAATCTACTTGAGCTTTTGCAAATTGAAAGGTTGCTAGACTATCACCAAATAATGAATTTCCAAACACATTATTCAAATCTCCACCAATCTCTCCATTTAGCTGTACATAACTACCATCTTGATTACTTATAAAATCCCCTTGATTTAGATCAAGTTGAAATGCAGTACTGCTTACTACAGAAGATTCAAAAGCCCGTGGGTATGGGTTGTTTTCGTCAAGACTACTAAGAAAGCTCTGAAAGGAGTTAGTCGTAGATGCATCAATCAATTCCAATTGAAAAGGAGTGAGTGTGTACTTTATTTGATCCCGTACTTGCCAACTGTAAGACCACCTTCCACGGTAAATAAGTTGGGTATATTCCGAGACTCTATCTTCAAAGGAAAAACTAAACGAAACACGTGTTTTAGGATTAAATCGACCAATTTTATTTTTGTAGTAGGATCCTAGAGGGAATAGGAATTGAGGAAATGATATAGCCACTTCTCCTCCAAATTGCCTGGAAGTGTAATTGCCTGTAAAATTAGACTCTTCTCGAACTGATTGCAGGTCTTCTAATTTAGCATTTGCATCAAAACTTAGAATTTCAAGTGTGCGAAACGTATTTCTGTTCTTAAGATTAAAATTAACAAACGGGCCCGGCCTTCCTTGAGTTCTACTCAAACCAAACTCACTTGATGTCTGAAATTTATCAAAAGGAGAAGTAAATATGTTGGCCACAAAATAATTACCTGTAGTATCATAATTAATGTTAACAAACTTAAAATTGTCTAGATAGGAGAGTTGACGCTGTGTTTCTATGGTGAGATCCCTGCTGTATGGGTCATCTTGTTCTAATGGAATTCTCCACTCTAAAACTTTTTTGGAATATCTATTCTTTCCAAAGAGGAAGGTAATATCTCGATACTTTTCTTGAGTTCTATGATAACCTCGACTCACATTAGCATCAGTGATAAATACGATTGAATCGAGGTAAAAAATTTTGTGTTGTTTCTGTCCTGAAGGGTTTTTTATTATTTCTCTGACGATGACTGTATCCCTTCCAAGGTTTACAGAATCAATTTTAAAACCAACATACTGTTTCGAAAATTCGTAGTAGCCATTATTCACAGCAAGATCATAGACAAAATCTCTTTCATTAGTCAATACTTCCTGTTCATAATATCCTTTTTTAAGGGGGGAATCTTTGATGTTTTCAAAAATTAGGGCTTGAAGTACCGTGTCTTCAATTTCATATTGAATGGAGTCAATTACATACCGAGTATTCAGGTCCACATAATATGCCAGATTCACATAACTGTCTTTTTTGCCAGCCCACCCACTGACCCAGTTTCGGACATCCCTGCTAAACTTCTTTATGAAACTTAGACTATCGTAACCACTGGTATCAATTTTAACTGTAGCATCAAAATAACCCTTAGAATAAAGGAATTGACTAATTCTTTCAGAAGTAGTAGCAGTGCTAGTATGATGATAGATAGCAAGAGGTTCCCCCCATCTCATTAGTTGGTTGCCTTGCTTTACTTTTCTATTCTTTTTATCATATTTTTTTGCCCTTCTATTTCTTAGTTTTTGAATCTTTTTTTCTGAAGTAGCGATCGCAATTTTTCTATCATATTTAGCCACCAAAGAATCTCTTTTTTTGATTGCTCTTTGTTTATCATATCCTTTGAATATAAATCCATTTTCACCCAACTTGTATAGATGAGCCAAATGGGTGAATGGGTAGCTGAAAAGTATCCTGCTATTGTTTTTTTGCTCATAAAGACCTGATGCTCCATCATGCAATGAGCCAGATAATCCTTCAATTTTTTGCTTTGCAAGAATTTTTTCTTCGTCCTTCAAAAACTTAGAGCCAAGACAAGAAGTCAGGAATATCCCTACGAATAATGATATTTGGCTTAGTTTAAAAAAATGCTTCAATTCAGATGCTCTCAAATAAGGAACAAAAATTTATAAAATCGCTTAAAGTTAAGAAGTACCGCACTCGTGAGAGATGCTTTTTAGTAGAAGGAGCAAAAAATGTGCAAGAGTTGTTGAATTCTGATTTCGAAGTTGAACTTATTGTCGGTACTGAACTTTATTTTTCTTCGCATGTAAGATCGGGTAATTATCGAAATGAGATCGTCAAAGCAGATCTGTTGACACAGTTGAGCACATTTAAGACAAATGAAGATGTTCTAGCGGTGGTCAGAATGAAAGAAGATATAAGAGAAGGCATAAACTACAATGATCACATTTTTGTGCTAGACGGGGTGAGCGATCCAGGAAATCTCGGGACAATTATTCGAACATTAGATTGGTTTGGCTTTCAGCAAGTGATTTGTTCTGCGGATTGTGCGGAGTTTTATCATCCCAAAGTGATAAGTAGTAGTATGGGGTCTTTCACAAGAGTGGGCGTTTTGACGTTAGAATTGAGTTCTTTTTATCAAAAGAATGAGCTACCTGTTTATGCAGCAACTATGGATGGTATGCCTGTTGATAAAGCAGATTTCAAATCTCCTATAGTAATTGTAATGGGAAGTGAATCTCATGGTATTAGTGATTTGACGAAAAAATTTATCAGTCAAAGCATAACAATCCCACAATTTGGGAAGGCAGAGTCTTTAAATGTTGGAATAGCAACTGGGATTATTGCCTCTCATTTACGCATGGCGTAATAGGCCCGCATCAATGAATTGGTGGAAGTATCGTGATCTCCTTCTTTTCTAGATCTGATTTCTTCTAGAATAGGTTTTGAAAGTTGTTTTCCAAGTTCAACTCCCCATTGATCAAAACTAAAAATGTTCCAGATTACGCCCTGTGTGAAGACACGATGTTCATAGAATGCAATCAACTTTCCTAAGTTAAACGGAGTTAACTCTTTGATCAGAATACTAGTTGAGGGTCTATTACCTTCAAAAATCTTCGAATTGATTAGCGTTTGATTCGCATCTTCACCAAGTTCTTTTAATACTTGATCTCTTTTTTTGCCCGTCAAAAGAGCCTCAGATTGAGCGAAAAAGTTTGCAAGAAGTTTCTCATGATGATCATCATGATTATGTGCAGGTTTTGCGATAGCTATAAATTCGCATGGAACGATTTTGCTTCCTTGATGGATGAGTTGATAAAAAGCATGTTGCCCATTAGTACCTGGTTCTCCCCAGATAATTGGTCCTGTTTGATGTGTTATTTTGTTACCCGAGCGATCAATAGATTTACCATTGCTCTCCATATCAACTTGTTGCAAATAGGAGGGAAGGAATCTTAGGCGATGGTCGTATGGAAGGATTGCGAATGAATCATAGTTCAGAAAATTGTTATACCATACGCCGATCATGGCTGAGATGACCGGTATATTTTCTTCCAAATCAGCATTCATAAAATGCTCATCCATTTCTCTTGCTCCGGCAAGTAATTTTTCAAAGTGCTCATAACCAATAGCACTAGCTATACTAAGCCCAATGGCAGACCAAAGTGAAAACCTTCCGCCTACCCAATCCCAAAATTCAAACATGTTTTCAGAAGAAATTCCAAAATCAACAACAGCACTTTCATTAGTGCTGACAGCCACAAAATGCTTACTAACATCTACTTCTGAACCGCCGTTTTGTAGAAACCAACTTCTAGCAGAAATTGCATTTGTAATAGTTTCTTGAGTAGTAAAAGTTTTTGAGGCTATAATAAATAATGTTGTTTCAGGATTCAAATGTTCAAGTGTTTCCACTAGTTGCGCGGCATCTACATTTGAGACAAAGTGAGGATTGATGTTCTTCCAGTAAGGTTTGAGTGCATGTGTAATTATCTTGGGGCCAAGGTCTGATCCACCAATTCCGATATTAACAATATCGGTAATTTTTTTTCCCGAAAATCCTATCCACTCACCTTTGTGAAGTTTTCCTGTAAAAGATTTGATTTTTTCTAGCTCATATAAAACATCAGAATTTTTACCAGCTCTCAAAGCTGTATGCAATACTTTTCTGTTTTCTGTTTCATTTATCTTAGAACCATCAAACATTGCTTTTATGGCTTCTTCAAGGTGGCATTCTTTAGCTAGATTGATACTTTGGTCAAGTACCTCTTTAGTCAATTCGTTTTTTGAAAAATCAAAGTAGAAGTCCTTGTGATCAAACGTAAGATCATCTTCTCGTGAATTCTCTTTTAGCAATTTCTGAATGTCTGTTTTCTCAGAAACAAGTTCAGTCAATTTCACCCATGACTTAGTGGTCGTTGGGTCAATTTTTGGTAGCATGATTCAAAGTGTTTTAAAAAAATCCAGGAAGGATTTGTTCCCTGACAAATAGATAATATGAATAGATTAAAAATCCTACTATGTAAATGATCCCCTCAGATCTATCCAGTTTGAATTTATTGAGGGTAAACATGAATACGAAAAGCATCAATGTGCCTATCATGACAATGTAAAGATCCGTATTTAATGTTGGTGTGAATACTAACGGAGAGTGAACGATTGCTGTTGCTCCAAGTACAAGAAGTAAATTGAAAATGTTGGACCCAACAATGTTTCCCACAGCTAAGTCCGATTTTTTATGAAAAGCTGCTACTGCCGAAGTGGCAAGCTCTGGTAGTGAGGTACCTGCAGCTAGTATAGTTAACCCTATCATTTTATCACTTACATGATAAAATTTAGCAATTGTAACCGCATTCTCAACGATGAGATTACCTCCAAATACAAGCCCTACAATTCCAAGCACAATCATGATTGTTGTTTTCAAACTTCCATGAATCTCTATATCCTCTACTTCAGCTTCTGGGTTTCTATTCAAGTTCATGAAAATATAAACCAAGAAGAGCACGAACATTGCAAGTAAAATGATCCCGTCTTTTGTATCAAGCGAGTTTGTGTCTGACCCAAAAAATAGAGCATCGTTTACTAGGATGAAAAATATAAAAGTTGCTAGTAGGGAGTAAGGAACTTCTTTCCAAAGAGCATTTCTTTCAACTGTTAATGGATAAATGATACTGGCGATTCCCAAGATCAGGAAGATGTTGAAAATGTTAGAGCCTATAATATTCCCAAATACTACTTCATTGGCACCACTCCCCACATCTTGTACCGATCCGGAAATAATGTTAACAACTAATTCCGGAGCAGAAGTCCCCATTGCTACGACCGTTAGGCCAATAGCAATATCAGATACATTAAAGCGTTTGGCTAAAGAAGATGCCCCATTGACAAGATAATCAGCTCCTTTGATAAGGAGAACGAATCCTACGATTACAAGAAAGAAATTTAGTAATACGTTACTCAATTCAGTTTAGGGTTAGATTTGGTGACTCGTTATTGGAAGAATTGCAAACACAATCTTTCTAATCTTCGCAAATTAACACTTTTGGTAAATTTAATCCAATAATTAGGGATTCGTTCACAAATTCAAGTCATTCAACAAGTTATGTACTTTATTTTTTAATTTTTCTTCACTCTCAAAATAATCATCATTTTCTATTTTGCCTTTAACTGAAAAGTAAAATTTTATTTTTGGTTCAGTACCGGAAGGCCTGATGCTCACTTTGGTTTTATCGTCAGTAATGTACTGCAGCACATTAGATTTTGGAAAAGCGAGAGCCTCTTTTTTGCCCGATGATAGCTTATCTCCTGTCAGATAATCAATTACTTCGATAACTTCCGATCCGGCAAGTTTTTTAGGTGGATTTGATCTGAAGCTTTCCATCATGATTTTAATCTCTTCAGCTCCTTTTATTCCTTTCTTCGTGATTGATTTTAATTCTTCATAGTAGAATCCGTATTTTTTGTAAATGTTGTTCAACAATTCGAAAAGACTATATCCTTTTTCTTTAGCCCAAGCAACTAGTTCTACGATGACTACACTGCTAGCTACAGCGTCTTTATCTCTAACTTCTTCGCCTATCATATAGCCATAACTCTCTTCACCACCACCTATGAATACTTCTTTTCCTTGCTTTTCCTTGATCATATTTGCGATCCACTTGAATCCGGTAAGCGTATCGTAACATTTTATTTTATGGCTATTTGCGATCTCTCGAATGAGTTCAGTAGTTACAATTGTTTTGCCGACGTACTCATTTCCATTGAGTCCTTTTTCGCTCCATTTTTTGATTAGATAATAGACAATCAAAACTCCTGTTTGATTTCCATTGAGCAATTGAAACTCATTGTTGGAGTTTTTAACAGCTATTCCGACTCGATCGGCATCTGGGTCTGTTGCCAGAACAATATCCGCATCAATTTTTTCTGCTTCTTGGAGAGCGAGTGACATTGCCTCTTTTTCTTCAGGATTTGGATATATGACCGTAGGGAAGTCACCATCAGGATTTTCTTGTTCCTTAACAGTGTAGATATTTTTGAAACCCAATTCATGAAGAGCTCTTGGTATTAAAGTGATTCCAGTGCCGTGAATAGAGGAGTAGACAATTTTTAAATCACTATTATTTTGAATTGAATCAGGCGAAAGAGATAGATTCTTGACCATATCCAGATATGCTTGATCAATGTCCTCACCGATAAGCTGAATTAACTCTTTGTTTCCATTGAAATTAATATTCTCGATAGAGTCTATCTTATTAACCTCTGAAATGATGTTCTTATCATGAGGCGAGACAATCTGGCCTCCGTCTGACCAGTATGCTTTATATCCATTGTATTCCTTTGGATTATGAGAAGCCGTAATAACAATCCCTCCCTGACATTCCAGATGACGAATAGCGAACGATAATTCGGGAGTTGGTCTTAAGTTCTCAAACAAAAAAACCTTTATGCCATTTGCAGAAAAAACATCTGCAGCGGTCTGAGCAAATAGATGGCTGTTATTGCGGCTGTCATATGCAATTGCCACTTTTACTTCATCAAATTGCGTCTTTAAATAGTTTGAGAATCCTTGAGTCGCCATCCCGATTGTGAACTTATTGATTCGGCTAGTTCCTATACCCATGATACCTCTCAATCCGCCGGTACCAAATTCTAAATCATTTAGAAAAGCTTCATCAAGCTCTTCTTTAGTCTCCAATAGGTTCTGTATTTCCTTTTTAGATATCTCGTCTATGTTGGCTGCTTTGAGCCACTGATTTGCTTTTTGTTCAGCAGTCATTTTACAATTTTTATGCGAATCCTAATTTCGTTTTCACTCGATTCAGAACTTGATCGGCTACTTCGGCGGCTTTTTCTTCTCCTTTACTAAGCTCAAGCTCTAACTCGTCTAGATTACTCATGTAATAATCATACTTCTCCCTTTCATCTCTGAATTTATTAAGCAAGAGTTCAAATAATTCTTGTTTTGCATGACCATACCCATAGTTTCCACCTTCATAGTTTTTCCGCATTTCTTGCGTCTGTTCTTCCGATGCTAATAGTTTATATATGGCGAAAACATGGTCAGTATCTGGATTTTTTGGTTCTTCTAAGGGCGTACTGTCAGTAAGAATCTGCATTACATTCTTTCTTAGCTTTTTCTCAGGAAGAAATACGTCAATAATATTGCCATAACTTTTGCTCATTTTCTGACCATCTGTTCCTGGAATGGTCATAACTTCATCGTCAATAAGGGCCTCTGGCACTGTAAAAGTTTCTCCAAATTGATGATTGAAGGATGACGCCATGTCTCTTGTCATCTCCAAATGTTGTTTTTGATCTTTACCTACTGGCACAAAATTAGCGTCATATAGAAGGATGTCAGAAGCCATCAACACAGGATAATCAAATAAACCTGCATTGACATCCGAAAGTCTCTCTGCTTTATCTTTAAATGAATGCGCATTGGCGAGCATTGGAAATGGGGTAAAGCAATTCAAATACCATGTAAGTTCACAGCATGCGGGGACACGAGATTGTCTGTAGAACGTGTTTGCGGAAGTATCAAACCCACAAGCTAACCAGGCGGCAGCTACTGCATTTGTATTTTCTATTCGTATTTTTGAATCTTTAATGGTTGTAAGGGAGTGTAAATCTGCAATGAAAAAGAAAGATTCATTTTCTTTTTTCTTAGACAACTCAATGGCTGGCAATATTGCCCCAAGTAGATTGCCTAAATGTGGTTTTCCAGAACTTTGTATACCTGTAAGTATTCGCGCCATTAATTAAAAATTTGTACAAACCTATATAATTTGAACCTTTGTATTTCGTCTTAAATTGTGAAACAAAACAGATCTAAAATGAAAGTATTTTTTTCAGCCCTTTTAACAATTTGCCTAATTCAATTAAATGGGCAGTCTAACTTAAATTTTGAGGTAGTAGATCATGATTTTGGAGAAATAAGGGAAGAGAAAGGAGCTGCTGAATTTACCTTTAGTTTTGTAAATAACGGTGATATCCCCATTCGTATTATGAATGTAAAAGCTTCATGCGGCTGTACCACGCCTGGGTGGACTAGGGAGGAAGTAATGCCTGGCGATTCAGGTTATGTGAAGGCAAAGTATAACCCAAGAAATAGACCTGGACGTTTCAGAAAGTCGCTCCGGTTAACTACGACTGACGCAGCTTCTAATCAAACTCTTTATATCATGGGGTTTGTAAAACCAAAACCAAAGACACCTGAAGAGGAATTCCCAATTGTTCTTGGAGATTTCAGGATAAAATACCGAGGGTTGAATATGGGTAAGATGACAACTGAAAAGCAAGTAGAAAAATTATTCGATATCTATAATTCGTCTGATACTATTGCTTTCTTGAATGATAGTCTTTTAACATATCCAGATCATATAAGCCTTTCACTCAAAGAAGGCTTTTTGAACCCTCGACAGGTAGGTCAATTAAAGATAATATATGATCCGATTGCAAAGAAGGATTATGGTTATGTGAGTGACAATATTAAGCTTAGTAACACGGAAGAAAACCTTTCTGTGATAGCTGTAATTGAAGAGTTTTTCCCAGAAATGACTGCTAATGAGTTAGATAATGCAGCAAAGCTTCAAATATCCAATAGATCATTTGATTTCGGAAAAATAAGTGTTGGAGCAAAAGTTGAAGCTGAGTTTGAACTGCTTAATGCTGGAAAGGAAAAACTCTTTTTCAGAGCGATAAAATCAAATTGCAGTTGCATTACTTATGAAGTGAAAAATAAAGGTATCAAAAAAGGAAAAAGTCAAATGCTTAAAGTCTTTTTTGATACCTCTGAGATGCGTGGAAACCAATACAAGTCGATTACTATTTATTCAAACGATCCCGTAGCTCCAACGCAAATAATTACTTTGAAAGGAACTGTATCCAAGTAGGATAGAATACTACTCTTTTTCCCACTTGTTATTAGTTCGGTCTACATCTGCCATATATCCACTTTCATCTAGTTCTATAACGCTTATTTGATCCATTGGAACATCGATTGTAAAGCTATAGGTTGGGTGTGTCCAAGACCAATCTGATAATACTACTCTTTCAAGCGTAGTGTCGTTACTTTTCTCTCCCCTCATAATGGCCAAGGGTGCGTAATAAACCTTCTTAGTGCCGTCAGTAAATGTGACGTATACATCCATTGGCATTGGCATCTTTCCGATTCGTTTCAAAGAAATTTTTGTGCTGCCTTCCATCTCTTCAACTCCATCCAAGGAATAGTCTATTGTATGAATCGTGTTTACCCAATAGTCGAGATACCAATCAAGCTCAATGTCTGACTCTTTTTCAAATACTCTTATCCAATCAATAGCATCTGGATGCTTAAACCTCCATTTATAGTAGTACTTCTTAAGAGCTCTTGCAGTCTTTTCTTTACCTATTAAATAGTTCATTTGAGCTAGAGCAATAGCACCCTTATAGTATGAACCTAAACCATATGCAGAATTAGTTGCGAAATGATCAGCATGCGTGCTCAACGGTTCTTCTTTACCTGAATTGGTCAAGTAGATGTAAGTCTGAAAGTTTCTTGCTTGCGTGCGATTAGATCCTTCAAAAATATGTGCCATCGTTTCCGCAGTAGCGTATGTTGTAAAACCTTCGTCCATCCAAGCATAGTAACTTTCATTAGTTGCCAATAGACCTTGGTACCAGCTATGTAGAGCTTCATGTACAGTCACACCAGCCAAGCTTTGAATTTCTCTATTCCCTGTGATAAGAGTGGCCATTGGGTACTCCATTCCACCGTCACCTCCTTGGATGATAGAATAATGAGGGTATGGATATTCTCCAAAGTTTGACTCAATAAATTTGAATGCTTTAACAGCTAGTTCAGGAAGGTCTTCCCACGCCTTTGTTTCTTCTCCTTTCTGATAGAAAAAATGAAGTTCGGGACCCTCATTAACCATCGCAGTGGTGTGTGTGTAGTCAGGGTCTGCTGTCCATACAAAATCATGGACATTTTTGGCTTCAAATTCCCAAGTTAGTTTTTTGCCCTTTCTTTTGACTTTCACTCCATCATCTTCATATCCATGCCCAATTTCATTTGGGTTTTGGAGAATTCCAGTGGCCGCCACCACAAAATTTTTATCTATTGTTAGATTTACATTGAAGTTTCCCCAAGGCGCGTAGAATTCACGGCCTACATAGGGATGTGAATGCCAACCTCTTTCATCATACTCAGCAATTTTTGGATACCACTGAGCCATACTATAGTCAATTCCTTCTTTATTATTTCTTCCGCTTCTTCTTATCTGTAATGGTACCTGGCTTTGAAAATTCATATTTAAAACGGTTGCGGAACCTGGAAGGATAGGTTCCGCCAGTACTACTTCCAGAACAGTTCCTTCAGTTTTGTAACTAACGCTTTCTCCATCTTGGGTTAAAGATTGAATTTTATGATAGCCAATCTCAGAATCATTCAATTTCGAGATTCGATCACCCACTCTTCCATCAGGGTCTTCAATGGTACGACTTCTGGTATCCATCATACTCTCAGGTTGAAAAGCATTGAAATATAAATGGTAGAAAACACGTCTCAATGTGTCTGGACTATTATTGAAATATTTCAATTTTTGATTTCCTGTGAATTGATGATTTTCTATGCTGAAATCTATGTCCATTACATACTCGACTTTCTGCTGCCAATAACCTTGGGTGAAGGCAACTGACGTCAGGCTGACAAATAAAAGAAGGGAAAATGCTTTCTTAATAAAATTATATTTCATAATTGAAAATTAGTTAAACAAATCATGTGAATCTTGGATTGAACTCAGTATATTCATTTCTCAATCAACCCTAAAACTTTAAAAGAGTATGGAAAAAATTTTAGACTTTTTTCTTCTGATCATTTTCGCATTCGGTTCTGCCATCCTTTTTACGTTTGCTGTAATTTGGAAGTTTATCCAAGCAATGTATCAGATAATTATATCCAAATAATTTTATACATCAACATTTGCGTATTTCGCATTTTTCTCGATAAACTCTCTTCGAGGTGGAACTTCGTCTCCCATAAGCATTGAGAATAGATGGTCAGCCTCTGCAGCTGAGTCTATAGTTACTTGCTTCAATGTTCTATACTGTGGATCCATTGTTGTTGTCCATAGTTGATCAGGGTTCATCTCCCCAAGGCCTTTATAACGCTGAACCCCAACAGCATCCTCCTTACCTTCAGGAGCCATTTCAGCAGTAACTTTGGCTCTGTCATCTTCAGACCAAGCATACCTTTCAGTTTTTCCTTTTTTAAGTAGATACAATGGAGGCAGGGCGATATACAAATATCCTTTTTCTATCAATGCTCTCATATATCGGAAGAAGAATGTAAGAATCAGTGTTCTAATATGACTACCATCGATATCAGCATCTGTCATGATAATTACTTTATGATATCTAAGCTTCTCCATGTTGAGAGCCTTATCATCCTCTTCTGTTCCAAAAGAAACGCCTAACGCAGTTATCATATTTTTGATCTCTTCATTGTCGTAGATCTTATGTTCTTGTGCTTTTTCTACGTTGAGAATTTTACCTCTGAGAGGTAAAATGGCTTGGAACTTACGATCTCTTCCTTGCTTAGCTGACCCTCCTGCAGAGTCTCCTTCAACTAGATAGATTTCACAAACTGCAGGATCTTTATCTGAACAATCAGCTAGTTTACCTGGAAGTCCTGTTCCAGAAAGAACATTCTTCCGTTGAACCATTTCTCTTGCTTTTCTAGCGGCATGCCTTGCTTGTGCTGCTACAATTACTTTTGCAACAATCTGTTTAGCCTCCTTTGGGTGTTCTTCTAGGTATTCATTTAATATCTCACTCACACAAGTGTCTACAGCTCCCATTACGTCTGAGTTGCCTAGTTTTGTTTTGGTCTGACCCTCAAACTGAGGCTCTTGAACCTTCACCGAGATTACGGCTGTAAGGCCTTCTCGAAAATCATCCCCTGCTATATCTACTTTGACTTTGTCAAGAAGACCTGATTTATCAGCATAGCTTTTCAGAGTCCTAGTCAATGCTCTTCTAAATCCCGAAACGTGTGTCCCGCCTTCAATAGTATTGATATTGTTTACATAAGAAACTACATTTTCTGAATAAGAAGTATTGTAGCTAAGAGCTACTTCCACAGGTACAACTCCTTTATCACCTTCCATATAAATTGGATCAGGAATTAAAGTTTCTCTAGTTGAGTCCAGGTAAGAAACGAATTCTGCAAGTCCTCCTTCTGAAAAGAATTTTTCTTTCAGAGGTTGACCAGAATCATCTAGATCTCTATGATCTATCATATGAATCGTAATTCCTGCATTTAGAAATGAAAGTTCTCTTAACCTGGAAGCAATTGTTTCTGAATTGTATTTGTTAGCAGAGAAAATGCTCATATCCGGCTGGAAATGTATAATCGTTCCGCTAATATCTGTTTTGCCTATTTCCTTTACAGGAGCTTTGGGGATACCAATGCTGTACTCTTGCTCAAAGACCTTTCCATTTCTATGTACGGTAGCAACAAGCTTGGAGGATAATGCATTAACGCATGAAACTCCAACACCGTGAAGACCTCCAGACACTTTATAAGTGTCTTTATCAAACTTTCCTCCAGCATGAAGAACTGTCATTACTACCTCGAGTGCACTTCTTTTTTCTTTTTCGTGCATATCGGTTGGGATACCCCGGCCATTATCGGTAACAGTAATTGATTCATCTGTATTGATTTCTACTGTAATGGTATCACAATGACCCGCTAAAGCTTCATCAATTGAGTTGTCAACAACCTCCCAAACCATATGGTGAAGTCCTTTGAGACCAATGTCCCCGATGTACATCGCAGGTCTTTTTCGTACGGCTTCCAAGCCTTCAAGTACCTGGATATTACTTGCGGAATAATTCCCTTTTTTATTTTCCTTATTTTCTTCCATGTGCAGTGATTAAAAAACAGCATTCAGAGCTCTTATTAGTTGTTTTTTCAATTGCTTGAATAGGCTCTTAAGTGTTTAAAATGTAGTCATTTTCAATTTGCAAAAATACTAAAATTATCCCTATTTTATGATGTTTTTGATGCTTAAAATCAGATGTAGATTTGAGTTTCAATCAAATTTGCAATGCCCTTTCAAAATCAATCATCCTTACATCATCTCGCGATCAAAATTAGTGCGATTGAACAATGGAGAAATCAAGGATGAATAATTGAAGAGGAAAAAATAAAATGAGACTTATTGATTAATTGAATGATTTTTATCTTGAAAAATTCAATTTTCTACTTGAAAAAGTTCAATTTTAACGCACCTAACTACCTACCGCATGAATCTCTCTAGAGTATTGGTCATGATGTTTATGATCAGCGCCTTCTGTCTTAGTGCCCAACAGGCTCCACCACTTGAAAAAGAGATTACTTCTACTACAGGTGTTTGGCTTGGAGTTTATACCAAATATCATTTCAACGACCGTTGGGCCTACTATGGTGAATATCATGTGAGGAAGAAAAATGGGTTTGACGATATGGCTCAAGTTTATCTAAGGTTTGGAGCTACTTACACACTAAAGAAATACCTTGATATTACTGTAGGTGTTGTACATCCATTCTACTGGGCGCCTAATCAAAATGATCCAGATGTGGACAAAATTGTTCCGCAATACCGTCTTTGGCAGCAAGCGGTACTTGCTACTCCTTTTGACCATATTAAACTATACCATCAACTAAGAATGGAGCAGAGATGGAGACGTGATTATGAAAAAGGCTCATCATTTAAGTTGACTCACCGTTTCAGATATAAAATGACTGTTTATATTCCTCTGAATAAACCAGCATTCGAAAATCATACACTCTTTTTGTCTCTTTACAATGAAATCTTTATTCAGGCGGGCAAGTCAATTGTTTATAATCATTTAGAAGATAATCGTTCTTTTGCGGGACTTGGATATAATCTGAGTGAGCAATTTCAAATACAAGGAGGCTATATGTTTACTTTTCGCCATAAAGGATCGCCATTTAGTTATGAAAAGCGTCATATTTTTCGATTAAGTTTATATCATCATATGGATCTTCATCTCAATAGACACAGGGAGGAGAGACCTATCCCAATCCATTAGTATTGCTTGCTTCGGAGCATGACCAAAGTGCATGCATGATCAATCTTAATTCCTTTTTCGATAGCTTTTTTTTCTAGTGATGGATTTTCTGATCCTGGATTAAAGATTATTCTTTTTGGGAGAAGAGAAATGATATAATCCTCCCATTCGACTTGATTTTTTGGACCAATGTACATCGTCACCGTGTCAAGGTCTTTTACTTCTGGTCTTTCACGAAGATCTAATATTTTTTCACCGAAAATCTCGCCTTGCTTAATGCCTATGGGTACAATCGGGTGGTCATGAATAGTGAGACGTTCAGCAGCTAAGTACGCATACCTCATAGGGTTGGGTGAAGCTCCGAGAATGGCTGTTTTTTTGCTCATTGAGTTTTGCTTTTGCTTTTCGTCAAAGCAAATCCAATGTTCAACCCAATAATAATTGGAAAATGAACAGAAGATTTGATTTCTTGATCAAAATAATTATCAAGAACCTGAATTGGTTCATATTGCTTGTTAAATGATCTGACAGATATACCGAAACCAATAAAAGCGTCCACTGTTAGTCCAGAAGCTCCAACATCTTTCATCCATCTATTTCCAACAATAATACCGTAACCAAAGGATTGCTCTCTAAGAGTACCGAAACGTCTTGGTTGTTGAATTATTAATGTATCTGTATGATTTACATTGCTATTCTGGTATTTGAAATTTACTTCATGACCAAAATAGAACATGCCCATTTTTGAGTCTGCGTGATAAAATTTTTGTTTGAAGTGAATTTTTGCCCCTCTACGATAAACTTGATAATCACCAATATCAGAGTCGGACGTAAAAAAAGGAGATCTTATAATATCAAATTGTAGTTCGTACCCAAGTCTTTCTTGTATGTAGTACTCAAAAGAAATTGGGAGTTGATCATCCAATAACCAGATTGGATTGGTAGCAATGATTACGCCTTTATACTCGTTTACTCTTGGTAAGAAATATCTCAAGCCTCTTTTTTCTGGATGATAATTTGGTTTTTCTAGTGACTCTTTTTCTATTTGATCATTGCTTATTCGTGTCTTGAAAATGGGGGTTTTGTCTTCATAGATGGGTTGATAAGTTCCAGCAAAAGTTCCATCAGGGTTGTAAAGCTTCCACTGGCCAACACGTTTGTCATTCTCTATCTTTCCCTTCATTTTAATTGTTCCGTCTGGATAATATCCGGTATAGTCCCCACTACCTTCTATTAGACTTGCTTTTCCTTCAAGACTTCCTTTTTCACTATAGTAGTGCCATATACCTGTCTTTTTTTCATTTTCTATGGCGCCACTTGACTTCAGACTTCCACTTGGGTAATATTCTGTGAACTTTCCAGTGCCTTGCGTATAGTTTACTTCACCCAGTACCTCGCCCGAAGGATAAAATAATTTCCAATAACCATCTTTTTGATCATTGACTATTCTACCAGACTGATTAGGATTTCCGTTTTGGTGATAGTATTTCCATTCTCCTGTTCTAACGCCTTTTTCATAATTGCCAGTTCCTGCAATTGTTCCGTTCTTATGATAGTATTTCCATTCTGCTGTTTTCAATCCTTTTTCAAATGTCCCAACAGCCTCTATTTCTCCTGACTCATAATAATAGATCCATTCCCCAATACTTTTTTCATTTTCATTTTTTCCTTCCATCCTTCTTGAACCTGAAGGATAGAATTCTGTGTATTGACCTATATCTTTTTCGATTATAGACTGTGCTTTTATTGAACCGTCTTCAAAGAAGTAATTCCATATTCCTGTCTTCTTATTTTTGATATAATTTCCACTACTTTTTTCACCATCATTCTCATAATAAAATTTCCAAGGTCCTTCTTTCGAGGTTCCTTGTAACTTTCCTTCAGATTTGATGTTTCCGTTTTCATAATAATAAGACCAGCTTCCAGAGGGGAGACTTTTTTTAAACTTACCAAGTGCTTTTTTCCTTCCGTTTTCATAGTAATATGTCCAAACACTATCCGGTTGATTTTTCTCAAACCATCCATAACTTTTAAGAGATCCATTGAGGTAAAATGATTCATAGGAACCTTGTAAAGCAGAGTCTTCTTCAGCATAGTGATATATCTCGCTGATTTTACTGCTATCTAAATCAAAATAATACTTCCCTTGCTTTATCTGGCCTTGTAAGCAGAAGGTGAGGAAATAAATGACGATATAAGCGCCATTTCTAAGCATGGAGACTTGTAAACACTTTTTTAAATTTTTGACCCCATTCCTCTATTTCTTCTGATGTCCATAGTTCAGGATAAAAAATGATTCTTTGACGTCTTGGAGGTAGATATTTTTGCCAGTTGGTTCCTCCTGAGGCTTTAATTACATTCGGATCTCTTTGAAGATATCTTGTCGCACTTTTGAGATGCTGAAGTGGCCAATCTACATTAGCCTTTTGATCAAGTTTTTTGAGTTCTTGGATTACCTCATTGTTACCTTCATAATGGTTATGATACTTGCTAAGTAGGTTACATTCAGAAACTTGGACCGCTAATTCTATAAACTCCTTACTATATTTTGCTTCGAATTGCCTTAAAGTCAAGGTCTTCTTACCAGAAGCAAGTTCTGTGGCCCCAGCTTTCCAATAGAGAAATTCGTAAAGTTTGGCTAGGTCTTGCTCATTTTTCAATTCATCTCTTTTATCCTTATTGACTAGGTTCTTAAAATCTGTAGAATATATTTCTAGCTTTCTGTACTGTCCAGACTGAAACCCACTCGCTGGTAAGAGAGCCATTCTGAATGCCAGAAATTGATCCTGATCCATCCCATCGGTCATTACATCAAAAGAATCTATTAGATGATCCAGATATCTGTTAACTCTTTTTAAACGCTTTAAAAATGTTTTCTCACCTATAGGATCTGTGAAAACAGCTTGTTCCATCTCGTTTAAGATCATTCGGAAATAGAGCTCAGTTACTTGATGATACAAAATGAAGATCTTCTCATCCGGAATCGCAGTTCTTGGAGTTTGTAAACTGAGAAGTGTGTCAAGATGAATGTAGTCCCAGTAAGTCAAATAATCTGAATACAGTAAACCATCTAGGTAACTTGATAAGTCTTGACCCATGGCCTCATACTTTTCTTCTAATTTGGTTAATTGCTGAAGAATATTTTCGTCTATTTTCTTTTCGTCCATAGCATCGTAGTAGTTGAGCGTTATGGTTGTAAATTTGGCCAAAATTTTAACAACTGAGACAAAAAAATATCTTCTGATGAGTGTAGAAAAGCGAAATTTCGTAGATGAATTTGAGTCACCGGACTTTTATGGCATGGATGATTTACTTACTGATGAGCATAAGCTAATTCGGTCGTCTGTTAGAGATTTTGTAAAGAAAGAGATTACTCCATTTATTGAAGGGTGGGCTGAGAAAAATCACTTCCCTGAAGAAATCGTTAAGAAATTCGGTGAAGTCGGTGCATTTGGACCTACAGTTCCAGCAGAGTACGGGGGTGGAGGTCTTGATTATATCTCTTATGGTTTAATCATGCAAGAAGTGGAAAGAGGAGATTCAGGCATGAGGTCCACTGCATCAGTTCAAGGGTCTCTGGTGATGTACCCCATATACGCATATGGATCTGAGGAACAAAGAAAAAAATACTTACCTAAGCTTGCCTCTGGTGAAATGTTGGGTTGTTTTGGACTAACGGAACCTAATCATGGCTCTAATCCAAGCGGAATGGAAACAAACTTCAAAGACATGGGGGACCACTACTTACTAAATGGAGCTAAGATGTGGATTTCGAATTCACCTAAAGCAGATATAGCCGTGGTATGGGCCAAGAATGAAGACGGAAGAATTCATGGGCTGATCGTAGAGCGTGGAATGGAAGGGTTTACTACTCCAGAAACTCATGGTAAATGGTCTCTTAGAGCATCATGCACTGGAGAATTGGTATTTAGCGATGTTAAGGTCCCAAAAGAAAATTTGCTTCCAGAAAAGAGTGGATTGGGAGCACCAATGGGTTGCCTAGATAAGGCTCGATATGGAATAGCATGGGGAGCAATAGGCGCTGCAATGGATTGCTATGATTCTGCTCGGAGATATTCTTTGGAGAGAGAGCAATTTGGTAAACCAATTGGATCATTCCAATTAGTACAAAAGAAACTGGCGGAGATGCTTACTGAAATAACTAAAGCTCAGCTACTTAATTGGAAGCTAGGTAAAATGATGGAAGAGGGGAAAGCCTCAACATCACAAATTTCAATGGCAAAGAGGAATAGCGTTGAGGTCGCTTTAAATATTGCCAGAGAAGCGAGACAAATACACGGTGGTATGGGAATTACAGGAGAATATCCTATGATGCGTCATATGATGAACCTTGAATCTGTAGTTACATACGAAGGGACTCACGATATCCATCTACTCATTTTAGGAGCAGATATTACAGGTATACCAGCGTTCAAATAGAGATATTTTTCAAAAAAAAGGTCCGACTTTACAATGGTGAGTAAATTGCCGGACCAACCAACTATCCTTAAGATAGCTCTTTGATATTGATAAGTATGAAGAATACTTGTACAAATCATAGTTACGAACTTTATTTTTTTTGAACTAAGAAGAATCAATAAAGTATTGAAAAATACCCTAAAAGGGGTAGGTGAAAACGTTAATTATTATCATATGATAATTAAAATCATAAATTCATTGATTTTATAGATTGACTTAAAGTTGATCCATCAATTTTTTGAATAGAATAACCAAATCTTTTTCTGCCGCTTTCGCGGTAGCTATTATATCTTCAATATCAATCGGTTCTAAGTTGTCGGGATCACAATAATCCGTTAGGACGGAAACTGCTGAAACCGGAAGCCCCATTTGGTTAGCTGCTATTACTTCTGGAACAGTACTCATACCTACGACATCTGCTCCAATCATTCTTAGGTAGCGGTACTCAGCCTTTGTTTCAAGGCTTGGCCCAACCACAGATACATAAACTCCTTTATTAAGTCTGATTTTCTCACTCTTTGCTATTGAAATCAACTTTTTGTTCACCTCCAAATCGTAAGGTTGACTCATGTCCGTGAAAATTTGTCCAAATGCGGATGCTTCATGACCTCTTAATGGATTATCAGGTAGCAAACTGATATGATCTTCTATAAGCATAAGCTCACCCTTATTCCAGTTAAGATTCATACATCCTCCTGCATTTGAAACTAATAAATTTTTGATTCCAAGTTCCTTCATTACCCTTACTGGAAAAACTACCTGAGACATTGAATGTCCTTCGTAGTAATGAAATCTGCCCTGCATAGCAACAACTGTTTTTCCTCTTAATTTCCCATAGATTAATTTTCCTTTGTGAAATTCGACAGTAGCTATTGGGAAGTGTGGGATATTTGAATAAACAAGCTCTTGTTCTACTTCTATTTCATCTGCTAAAGCACCAAGCCCTGTTCCCAATATGATTCCAACCTCCGGGCTGTCAAATCCTCTTTCATTCAAGAATTTCACAGCAGCACTCACTTTTTCTATCATTTGCATGTCTTATATCTATATTTTTCTATTGTTTTTTGTAAAATATCTAAATTGACTTGAAATTTTAAAGACTCCTATCACTATGAAAAAAATACTTTCCTCGCTACTGCTAATTACATGCCTTTTGGGATTCTCGCAAAGTCCTATTACATCTACTCAAATGGAGTTGTTTGGTGATCATATTTTTATACACCTGAGTGTAGATGGTTCAGAGCCTCTAGATTTTATTTTTGATACTGGAGATGGCCTTCCTGTAATAGATCTGGATGTAGCGAAATCATTAAACCTTGATCTAAATCATGGAGCAACAAAGACGAGTGCCCAGGGAGCCATTCAAGGAGCATTGATTGACCACAATCTAATAGAATTGAACGGTATTGCCTTAGAGAAAGATATTCAACTTTATGCCACAAGTCTTCGGCATTTAGAAATGAGTATTGGGAGGAATATCGATGGTATTATCGGCTATGATCTCTTACATCATTACGTTGTGAGATTAGATTATGATAAAAGCAATTTTGAATTATATACTCAATCGTCTTATAAGCATGATGGATTTGGTGAGAGCTTCGAGTTTAAATTAGATAACTATATACCACACATAGAAGGAGAGGTTACACTAAATGATGGTGAGGTATTGAAAGGCGATTTTTTCATTAACACAGGTGCTGGAACTACCCTTGACTTCAATACTAAATTTGCTGCAAAGAATGATATTGTGTCAAGAACCGGGAAGCATTTTTCCTATCCGGTAGTTGGATTAAGCCAGAAAGAAACTACACATTATGAGGGAAGAGTTAAAAATTTTGGTTTTGGAACCTTCGATATCAAAAACATGCCTATTGGTATTAGCACAGCTAAACATGGAATTCAGCACAATAAAAAAGTTGCTGGAATTATCGGAAACAAGATGCTGAAAAGATTCAATATCACATTTGACTATTCTAGAGAGAAAATTTTTTTTGTGAAAAATAAGAGCTATTCAGATTCATACAATGTAAATGCTAGTGGATTGTATCTTCAGCTCGATGAAGAGATGGATAAGATTCTTGTACATAGAGTGTATGATGCCAGCCCTGCTAAAGTAGCTGGAATAAAACAAGATGCCGAAATATTGAAGGTGAATGGTAAAGATGTGAGTGAATACACTTTGCCAGAATTGAGAAAACTATTGGAAGAAGTTAATTCAGATGTGGAACTGGTTCTATGGCAAATGGGAGAGGAGAAGACTTTCACTTTAGACCTAAGTCAATTGATCTAAGGCATTGTTATACGTCATTAATGGCCTGTAGGATTATCTTACAGGCTTTTTTTATTTCATCTTTAGTGATGATTAGAGGTGGCGCTATTCTCATAGATTGGTCATTAAATAAAAACCAGTCAGTTACAACACCTAATTCAATAGCCCTATCTATGATTGGTTTTAAAACATCATATGATTCAAACTCAACAGCCATCATGAGTCCTTTGCTTCGAATAGCTTTTATTTTTGGATGCTTCAATAATGTATGAAAGAGCAATTCTTTTTCTGCTACATTGTCTAGAAGGTCTTCTTCTTGAATTACTTCCAAGGTTGCTAGTGCTGCGGCAGAAGATACAGGATGACCACCAAACGTTGAGATGTGGCCCAGAACTGGATTTTCAGTAAAAACATGCATCAGTTCCTTACTAGCCATAAAACTGCCGATTGGCATACCACCTCCCATTCCCTTGGCACTTACTATTATATCAGGTTCTATTCCATAATGTTCAAACGCCCAAAATTTCCCAGTGCGACCAAAACCACACTGAATTTCATCTAGAATCAATAAAGCCCCTGTTAGGCTACATCGATCTCTAACTGCTTTCCAGTAGTCTTGAGACCCAACCTTTAACCCTGCTTCACCTTGAACAGTTTCTATTACAAAAGCTGCGGTCTCACTTGTTATTTTATTTAAATCATCGATACAACCAAATCGGACATGAGACACACCAGGTAACAGTGGGCGATAGTTTCTCTTAAAGGATTCACTACCTGTTAATGATAAAGCACCATGAGAAGATCCATGATAGGCATTATGACAAGCAACTAGCTCAGATCTTCCAGTATATCTCTTAGCTAATTTCATTGCCCCTTCAATTGCCTCACTTCCTGAATTAACCAAATAGACCGAATCTATTTTATTAGGCAATGTTTTACTTAGTGCTTCTGCTAGCCTTACCTGCGGACTTTGTACAAACTCACCATAAACCATGACATGTAAGTGCTTGTCAACTTGATCTTTGATGGCTTTTATCACTTTAGGGTGCCTATGCCCAACATTGGAAACACCTATCCCAGAAATAAGGTCAAGATATTTTTTATCGTCAACATCTGTCATGTAGATACCTTCTGCGGAGACCATTTCCAGCATTAAAGGAGCATCAGAAGTCTGAGCTAAATGATTTAAGAAAAGCTGTCTGTGAGATGGCATTTTGCAAAGATGTATGACAAAAAAAGCCGAGACAATATTATCTCGGCTTTTGATTAAGGTTGTTTATTCTAATTTTTTCTTGCTATCGCTTTTTTAGCTTTTTCTACAATGTCCGTAACACCCAGTCCATATTTATCAAGTAACTCCTCAGGTTTCCCACTTTCACCAAATTGATCGTTTACTGCGACAAATTCTTGAGGAACTAAATCATTTCTTACAATAGTCTGCGCTACGCTTTCTCCAAGTCCCCCCGCAATTTGATGCTCTTCAGCAGAAACTGCACATCCAGTTTTGGCTATTGATTTAAGTATGGCACCCTCATCCAAGGGTTTGATGGTGTGGATGTTTATCACTTCTGCAGAAATACCTTGTTCTGCTAAAACTGCTTCAGCTTCTATGGCTTTCCAAACTAAGTGACCCGTAGCAAAAATGGAAACATCAGTACCTTCAATTAAAGTTACGGCTTTTCCAATCTCGAATGGCTGTTCTTCCATGAACATTGGCCAGCTAGGACGACCAAATCTTAAATAAACTGGTCCATGATGTTCAGCAATTGCCATAGTTGCAGCTTTAGTTTGATGATAATCACATGGATTGATGACTGTGAAGTTTGGAAGCATTTTGGTCATTCCAAGATCTTCTAGAACCTGATGTGTAGCTCCATCTTCACCCAAAGTAAGTCCAGCATGAGATGCACAAACTTTCACATTTTTTTCAGAGTATGCGATGGATTGTCTTAATTGATCATAAACTCTACTTGTAGAAAAGTTGGCAAATGTTCCTGTAAATGGAATCTTTCCAGCAGTAGCGAGTCCAGCAGCAATTCCCATCATGTTTGCTTCAGCAATTCCAACTTGGAAAAACCTTTCAGGGAATTCATTTTGGAAGGCATTCATTTTTAGAGAGCCTGTCAAATCTGCACATAATCCAACAACATTCGGGTTGGATTTAGCCGCCTCTAGCAACCCATCTCCAAAACCTGACCGTGTATCTTTCTTTGCTGTATAGTTAAATTTTGTCTTCATCAGTGATCAGTAATTAATAGTCTCCTAAGGTTTCTTCCAATTGGCTTAAAGCGTCTGCAAGTTGTTCATCATTTGGAGCAACTCCATGCCATTTATGTGTGCCTTCCATAAAATCAACTCCTTTACCCATTTCTGTTTTCATGAGTATCATGATTGGCTTTCCATTTCCTGATTTACCCTTGGCTTCTTCTAGGGTTTCAATAAGAGCTTTCATCTCATTCCCATCACATTCCAGTACTATCCAACCAAATGATTCATACTTTGCTCTGATATCACCAAGATTGTTGACTTCAGAAATCGGCCCATCTATTTGCTGACCATTGTAGTCTATAGTTGCTATTAAGTTGTCAACTTTATTATGAGCAGCAAACATGGCCGCTTCCCAAACCTGCCCCTCTTGTTGCTCGCCATCTCCCATAAGTACAAAGACATGATTATCATCGTTGTTGAGTTTTTTAGCTAAAGCGACTCCAATGCCAGTAGATAAGCCTTGGCCAAGGGAGCCCGAAGCTATTCGAATACCTTCTAACCCTTCTTCAGTGGCTGGATGACCTTGAAGCCTTGAACCAATCTTTCTGAAGGTGGATAGTTCAGAAACATCGAAATAATCAGATCTCGCAAGGGTGCTATAGAAGACAGGTGAAATATGACCATTAGATAAGAAGAAAACATCCTCATTCTTTCCTTCCATATTAAAGGAGGAATCATGTTTCATTATGTGATTGTACAAAGCAACGAAGTATTCAGTACATCCGAGTGATCCTCCAGGATGACCGGAGTTTACCGCATGAACCATTCGAACAATATCTCGTCGAACTTGAGAGCAAATACTATCCAAAGTAGATATATCAGGCATTGATGACATAGGTTGGGGTTTATAAAGCTGCAAATGTATCATTTTGAAGAATAAACTCTACGGATCTTTTTTTTCAAATTGTTTAAGGGAATTGATAACTGGAGTTTTTTTAGTTTAAGATTATAGGTTTTTACTTCTAATGGTATTTTGTTTTTGATATTGATTGGAATATTACCTTATCTTTAAGTCTTTATAACATAATTATTAACACAAAAAAGTAAAGTATGAAGAGGATTTTACTACTTACTACTGTGTTCTTTTTTGCTATCACGAGTTTGATAGCACAAAGAACAGTTTCAGGAAAAGTCACCGATGATGCTGGTGAATCTTTGCCTGGAGTGAATGTTGTGATCAAAGGCACAACAACTGGTGTTACCACAGACCTAGATGGTAACTACAGAATTTCCGTTGAGGACGGAGCAACATTGGTATTTTCTTATGTTGGTTTTGATACTCAGGAAGTTCAAGTTGGTGCTAGATCAACCATCGATTTATCCATGGCCGGAGCAATAGAACTTCAAGAAGTTGTTGTAACAGCGATTGGTATTGAATCAAACAAGCGAGCACTTGGATATTCTGTCCAGAATGTTGGTGGAGATGAATTAGCCAACACACAAGAAACTAATCTGGTGAATGCATTAAACGGCAAAGCTGCTGGTGTGACCGTTATTAGTTCTTCTGGATCACCTGGTGCTTCTGCAAACATCAGGATTCGTGGAAATACTTCTATTAGTGGGAGTAACTCTCCGCTTTTCGTTGTAGATGGCATACCTATAAATAACTCGGAAGCGGGTAATGGAACAGGTGGTGTTTCTCAATCAAACAGAGCGATTGATCTTAATCCCAATGACATTGCGAGCCTAACAGTTCTTAAAGGACCATCTGCTACAGCACTTTATGGTATTAGAGCTGCTAATGGAGCTATTGTTGTTACAACAAAGAGTGGAAAGAAAAATTCTGCGCCTTCAATAAGCATTTCTTCGTCGGTTGAATTTACAGAAGTGAACAAGACGTTACCACTTCAAAGAACTTATGCTCAAGGTAGAGACGGAGGTTACAGAGGACCTGAAACATTCGAAGGGTTTAGCTGGGGTCCAAGAATTGCTGATTTAGAATATGATGGCGATGCTACATATCCTTTTGATCCAAGAGGTAGCCTGGTGGCTACAGGCGAAGGAAATGGAACTCCTGCACAAGGTTATGATAGTTACGACTTTTTCGATACGGGTGTAACGACAGATAATAACGTGAGTGTCCGTGGTGGTACATCAGGCACTACTTACTATTTATCTGCAGGATATTTGAATCAAAAAGGAGTGGTACCAAATTCGCTCTTCGAAAGAGCGACTTTCAGAGCAAATATTTCTACGGAGCTTACGGAGAAATTGACTGTTAGTATGTCAGCTAATTATGCAAACTCAGGCGGTATCAGAATGCAGCGAGGTTCTAACCTAAGAGGTATTATGCTTGGTCTGGTTAGAAATACTCCTTCGTTCGATATTGGATTGGGTAAAACAGGACAAGATGCTGCAGATTTTCAAGCTGCATATCAGTATCCTAATGGAGGACAAAGAAGTTACCGTGATGGTATTTATGATAACCCTTATTGGGTAGTGAATAAGAATTTCACGGAGGATAATGTAAATAGAATCATTGGCTACACAGCTTTAAACTATGAAATTACTCCAGGGCTTAATGTTCAATATAAATTTGGTGTTGACAACTATATAGATAGCAGAGTAGCTTTTATTGAAAAAGTTCAGAATAATGACCTATCCACTGAATGGAACCCTGGGTCAGTAGTAAATCGTGAAATTAATGCGACCAATTTGAACTCTGATTTTATTGTGACTTATGATAAGACATTCAATAATGGAGACATCACATTGAATGCACTTGCAGGTCATAATTACTATAGTGCTAAGAGTACGGATAACATCACAACGGGAAATACATTGGCCTCTTTAGATTTTATCAACATATCTAATGCATCTGATGTAATTGCTTCTTACAACCCAGTTGAACGTGAGCTTATGGGTATTTATGCTGATTTTAGAGTTGGCTATAGAGACATGTTGTTCTTGAACTTTACAGGTAGAAATGACTGGTCTTCTACACTTCCAGAGAATGACAACTCATTCTTCTATCCATCAGTCGCTTTAGGTTTTGTTGCCAGTGAAGCTTTGAACTTATCTGATACGTATTTGAAAGTTCGTGCTAGTTGGGGTCAAGTGGGTAATGATGCCCCTGTTTACTCAACGCTTAGCTACTTTGCTCAAGGATTTGTTGGAGGCGATGGATTCGTTACAGGTACATCTTTCCCTTTCAATGGGGTGAATGCATTTGAACAGAATGGTACGCTTGGTAATAATATACTTAAGCCAGAGCTTACTTCAACGTATGAATTTGGAGTGGATGTTAAGTTACTTGGCGGAAGAGTTGGTTTAGACTTAACTTATTACAACTCTGAAACTGTAGATCAAATCATACCTGTGACAGTATCAGCAGCTTCTGGATTTCTTTCGACTATTACAAACGCAGGTTTAGTTTCGAATGAAGGTATAGAGGCAGTTCTAACGGGAACTCCGTATAAGTCAGGAGATTTCTCATGGGATGCGACAGTTAATTTCACTCATTACAAATCTGTAGTAGAGGAATTAGCACCAGGAATTGACAATATATTCTTAGCTGGATTTACGAGTACTTCATCTCGTGCAATAGCGGGAGAGCCGTTTGGAGCTATCTTTGGGGCGAAATTCCAAAGGAATGATCAAGGACAAATCCTAATCGATCCAGCAACAGGATACCCACTTCAGGATGCTAATGCAGGAGTAATTGGAGATCCGAACCCTGATTTTGTCATGGGCATCAGAAATTCATTCAATTATAAAAACTTCACTGTTTCTGCTCTTTTAGATATTAGACAAGGTGGAGATGTATGGAATGGAACAGCGGGTATTGCTAACTATTTCGGAACCTCCAAGAAGTCTGCAGATACAAGAGACCTCACGGGAGTTGTCTTTAATGGAGTGCTAAGAGATGCATCTCTTGACAATGAAGATGGAGTACAGGTAGGAGGTTCTTCCAATAATGTTCAGACTGATTTTGCCAATGAAGCTCAAGGCATAGGTGCTTATAGATATGTTCGTTACGGTTTTGGTGGTCTGGGTGAGTCAAATGTTCAAGATGCTTCTTGGGTGAGGTTGAGAGAAGTTTCTCTAACGTATAATCTGCCTAAGTCTATTTTGGATAAAACACCATTCAAATCAGCTTCGTTTTCTGCTGTAGGTAGAAATCTATGGTTAAGTACATCTTATGAAGGTATTGATCCGGAGACTAACCTTACTGGAGCTTCTAATGGATTTGGATTGGATTATTTCAATAGTCCAAATACCAAAGGCTATACATTTAAACTTCGACTTGGTCTGTAATTTTTTAAATGAATAGAAAAATGAGAAAATTTAAAATCAATATAGTAGCGCTATTGCTTGCTACACTCGTTATTGTTCCTTCTTGTGATTTTGGAGATACCAATATTGATCCTCAAAATCTAGCTGAAGTGAATTTGAATCTTGTACTACCTTCGGCAATTGCTCAGGTAGGGTTTAATAATGGAGCTATTGCTTCGAGAAACCCTGGTATTATCATGCAATATTTTGAAGGCACTGATGCTCAGCAGTTGGGTTATACCAGCTATCTAATGCCTGATATTACTTTCAATAACCTTTGGAGAACAGGGTTTTATGGAGGAGCAATGAAGGATCTAGACCTTATCATTAAACAAGCACCTGATCAGAATGCTCCTTATTATAGTGGCATTGCCAAGGTACTTATGGCGAATAGCTTGGGTCTAGCTACATCTTTCTTTGGAGATATTCCTTACTCGAATGCTTTTCAAGGAGAAGATGGCGTACTTTCTCCTGCGTATGACGATCAGGAAACTATCATGAACACGGTTTTCGCTTTACTTGCAGAGGCGAGAACAGATTTAGCAACTGATGGTGGCGACATTGTGCCTACTTCGGATGACTTGATCTTCGGAGGAGATAATGATGCTTGGCTTGCAACAGCTTGGGCTTTAGAAGCTAGGTATCGATTGATGATGTCGGCAAAAGGAGCAACGAATTACACAGCTGCTTTGACTGCTGTGGGTAATGCATTCACATCAAATGATGACAATGCGTATCTAGTTTTTGATGCATCAGCTAATGGAGCGAACCCTTTGAATCAGTTTCACAGAGATCGTAGTAATACGATGGTTTTAACTGGCTATTTCATGGGACAAATGTCCGGTGATCCAAGACTTGCGTTGATACGCGAACCTGGTAGTACTGCTGGTTTTGCCCCAACTACTTTTTGGGGGAAACAAGATGCTCCTACAGTGATTATCAATTATGCTGAGTTGAAATTTATTGAAGCAGAGGCATTGAGAATGACTGGCGGTTCTGATGCTGCTGTTCTAGCAGCTGTTAAGGATGGTATTGCTGCAAACATGAATGATATGGGTGTAAGTGCTGAAGATAGAGATAACTATCTATTAGGAATCACTGGTTCAGACCTTGCAGCTATTATAGGAGAGAAGTACAAAGCTCTATATCCGCAAAACATAGCTTGGGATGATTATAGAAGAACTGGCTTTCCTGCAATTACTCCAAATGTTGATGGTAACCAAGGCCTAAATCCACACAATGGTATTCCACGAAGGTTTATTTATCCTAACTCTGAGAAAAACTTAAATACTGACAATGTAAATGCAGCAATTGAGAATCAGAATAGTGATTTAATGGATCAAGCTTTGTGGGTTTTTCAATAATTAATTGATAATCAAATTTATTATGATTAATAGATATAAAAACTTATTACTAGCATCGCTAGCGGTGCTAATGATTATTTCGTGTGAGGAAAATGATGATTTGTTAGGCTTCCAAGAAGCGGATAATAAAATCACATTCCCTGACCACCCTGCTTTTTCAGCTTCTTTTACAACATTGGATGTTGTGACTATGGATGTCAGATCTAGTGGGGACGCTGCATCTTTAACAGTAACTGGAGATGGTGGAGATTTTGGTACGGTAGCCATGGCTGGCGGAGCTGGTACATTTACCAGGACTCTGGCGGAACTTGGCAATCCAGATTCCGAAACATTGATTTTCAGCGATGGCGAGACGCAAAAATTGCTTGCACTTTCTATTGGTAATCCGGCATCTTTTGAAGAAACAACATCTACGGAAGCGAAATTGGATTCGACTTTTAGTATTGTTTTTTCAGCGGAGACGGAGAATGGTATTATTGATTCCTATGACATCTTTTTTAAGATAGGTTCAGAATCAAACTACAGTGCAACTGCAGATAATTCAAATACAAATGATGCGCTTACATTAGAGGATAGCTTAACATTTGTAGCGGTTAATACTACTTATGATATTGGAGATTCCATATATTATAAGCTTGAAGTATCTTCTGGTAGCCTTCTAGATTCAATATCTGGATTTTTAGTTGTAACAGATGTTGATCTTTCCGAGTCGGGAACGGTTACTTTAAGGACACCTGATTATGCGATATCAACAGGTGTTACTGATTCGCTAAGAAACGCATATAACTTCAAAGCGTTAAAGTTTATATCTGATGAAGTACTAGCGACTGATGCTGACTCAGCTGATATTCAACTTTTACTAAATGCAGGTGAACTTGATCTTGCTTCTGGAGCAGGAAGTAGTACGATGTTCGTTGTTGCAGATGAAACATTCGGCTTCTCTTCGGCCACTTACGAGTCAGTCAGAGATGCATATGCTGCAGGTATAGCTTCTGCTACAGTGTCAGATATTGAATCATTGAATACGAATGCAATAATCTTAATTCAATTGGGTGACATTCCTCAGTCAGGAGCACCAGCTGCTGATAATAGAAGATATGCAGCTATTCAATTGGGAAGCATTGTGAAAGCAGGTGGAGGTGTTACCAGTGAAGTAACATTTGACTATAAAGTTCAAGCGCAACCCGAATAATTATTTTAACATATTGATTAACTTAAAGCCTGAATGTAATTATTCAGGCTTTTTTTATAATTCAACTTTACTATGAGACTAATTTATTTTCTATTGATCGGGTTATCAATTTCTGTTTCGGGTCAAATGCGCTATCCTACAGGAGTAATCAATGTAAATACTGCCGTTGGTGGTATCGTGGAGCAGATTCAACCAGATAAAGCCCCAGCTCTCAACGCGCTTTATCTTTTTGAAAATTGGGTGCCTGCCACTTTTATTATTCGCAATGATTTAGGAGCATTTGAAAATCCTATTCGATATGATATTCTGAACCATCAGATTGAGATCAAAGACGGAACTGCATTAAAGGTTTTAGAAGGAAATTTTATTGAGTCGTTGAATTTTAAATCTCCAAGAGGCGATGGCGAAAATGTTTTTATCATTACCAATAATGCTTTCGAGCAACCAACAAGCTATCCTATAGGAGCTTATGAAGTGCTTAATGAAGGTGATGCTAACCTTTTAAAATATTATACCTTCGAAAGATTTGAAGCTGGTTACAATCCTGCATTAGATGTAGGAGCTAAAGAGCCAAGGTTAGAGAGGAAATCCGAGTACTATATCATGAGTAACCGAGTCCCAACACTTTTACCTACTTCCAAAAAGAAGATTATAGAGCTATTGAATTCAAAATATTCAGGAATCAAAGAGACAATTAAGTCTAATAGGTGGAATGTTAAAGATGAAGCTGACCTTAAGCAAGTAGTGAATTATATTAATAATAACATGTAAGATGAAAAAGATATCTTTTGTGATACTTTGTGCTGTATCAGTTCTAACCAAAGCACAAAATCCGTATGAAATCATTGATAATGTCAGTTCTGATCGTATTGAGAGTGACATTAAAAAATTAGTCTCATTTGGTACACGACATACCATGTCAGATACAGAATCCGACACCAGAGGAATAGGAGCCGCAAGGAGATGGATTCAGGCTGAATTTGAGCAGATTAGTAAAGATTGTGGAGGATGCTTAGAGGTCTCTACTTTGCGAACGCTGGAGAAAGGAAATGAGAAGACTCGCATTACAAAGGATACTGAGATTGTCAATGTAATGGCAGTGATACGTGGTACAAAATACCCCAATAGATACGTAATCATGTCTGGAGATATCGATAGTAGGATTTCTGATGCTTTGAATTATACGGATGATTCCCCGGGAGCAAATGATAATGCTACAGGTATGGCAGGGGTCATTGAAGCTACCAGAGTTCTTTCTAAATATAAATTTGAGAGTTCTATCATGCTGGTAGGGCTTTCAGGAGAAGAGCAAGGATTGTATGGAGGAAAACACCTTGCTGCTAAAGCCAGAGAGGAAGGCTGGGAAATTGTAGGTGTTCTGAATAATGACATGATAGGAAACATCGAAGGCGTAGATGGAGTCATAGATAATCGTACATTCAGAATATTTTCTGAACCCACCAATACAAAAGACTCTGATTTTGAGAAGCGTATGCGCAGGTACTATGGAGGAGAAGTAGATGGCACCTCACGTCAGCTAGCGAGATATGTTTATCAAATGACTAAAACATATATGCCAGAAATGAACCCTATGATGATCTACCGTTTAGATAGATTCGGAAGGGGAGGCCATCATCGCCCATTCAATGATGAAGGCTTTGCAGGTGTGCGAATCATGGAAGCTCACGAGAACTATAATCGTCAGCATCAAGATATTCGAGAAGAAGATGGCATCAAGTATGGTGATGTGATCGAAGGAGTAAACTTTGAATATGCTAAAAAGCTTACAGCTGTGAATGCGATTTCACTGGCTTCCTTAGCATCTGCCCCTCAGGAGCCTCAAAATGTGGCTATAAGCGGTGCTGTTAAGCCATCCACGACTCTTTATTGGGATGAAATCAAAGATGAGAACCTAAGCGGGTACAAAGTTTATTTTAGAAGCACCACTTCGCCTACATGGGATAATTTTTACGAGGTAGACAAAGACAAAACCGAGTTCACTTTGAAAGGAATTGTGATAGACAACTACTTTTTTGGAGTCTCTGCGGTCGGCAAGGATGGGAAGGAAAGTCTAGTTGTATTTCCTGGAGAAGTGAGAAGATGATGATAAAGACTGTTAGCTATTAATAGCTAACAGTCTTTATTTTTACTTTAATATCTGAGCTGTGTGATCTTTCGTTTTCACTTTTTCAATAACCTCTTCAATTTTTCCCTGCTCGTCAATCAAAAAGGTAGATCGAAGGGTACCCATGTATTCTTTCCCCATAAATTTCTTAAGATCCCAAGTTCCGAAAGCCTCATGAACTGACTTGTCCTCATCTGCAAGTAGCTTGAATGGTAGCTCATACTTAGTAATGAATTTTTGGTGAGATTTTTCTCCATCACTACTAACGCCCAATACTTCATACCCTTGCTTCTGTAAAGCTTCGTAATTATCTCTAAGATTACACGATTCAGCGGTACATCCAGGAGTGTTATCTTTTGGATAAAAGTAAAGGACTACTTTTTTCCCTTCATAATCTGAGAGCTTAACTGAATTTCCATCTTGGTCTTTGCTTTCAAAGTTTGGGGCTATATCGCCGGGTTTCAATGTGATCATAATGTTTTGCTATAAATCGTTCCGTTGTTCGAATTATCGATTACTTCCAATATAAACTTTCCTTTAAAAGGAATGTTTTTGTTTAATTTCTGAGACCAGATAAAATTTCGTTTTGGTTCATAGTGCATCAATACGAATTCACCGTTTATAGTTGCTTTAAAACTTTTAATGCCAGACATTTTATCGGCTATTCGAAATTTTAAGTAATCGCTATTTACCATTTTGACTTCTACTGAAGGAGGTACTGAGTCCTCTAGAATAGTATATGAGACAAGATCTCTTGTAGAAAATTTAATCTTTTCACCGTTCCATTCTCCTCCCATGTAGTTAAATCTTTTTCCAAAGACTGAGTAGACTGCAGCTTTTTCTTTATTGGAGGATTTAACAGGGTTTAATGTAATGTCAATAGTTGATCGGATTGGCTGAGTTGCATTTTTGAAATGGAATAGTTCAAGGTTTTTCAAGGTATCATACTCCTTTTCGAACGCCAGATAAAGTGTGTCAAAGAGTGATCTTCTTTTCATATCGAGTGTGAATTCTTCCTGAACGTAACTTATTTCTTGATTTGAAGGTATTTGGCCAACCAAGAAAGTGTCAAATGTTTCACCATTGATGAAGAGACTACTGGGAGTACCCTCTCTTAGATCCCATAGGTAATACTGCCATTTTTCATCTGTATAATAAGGTTCTATTCCTTTCCATTCACTAAGCATCACAGAAGCTTGCTGATTTGATTTGAAATGTAAGTAGTTGCCAATCTTTTCAGGAACACGTAATCTCGGAATATTGGTTACTTCTTCATCTGTGAGCAAAATCCTCGTTGTAGAGGAATTTTGATAACTGTCCTCTGTCTCAATCAATAGTTCATTTTGATCATCGAAGTAAATTCCACGATTTGTTGTTCCATAGATGGTGTGCTCATTCCCGTCAGAAAGGTATAATTTGTTAAATCTTCTACTTCCTTTCTTATGTGCCGAATAGTTATAATGAACTAATACATTTCTTTGTTTACCAAACGGAAAAGCTTCCTTGAACTCAGTGAATAATGTGTCTCCATCAACTTGAAACACTGTTTTTGTAATTCCATTTTTGTTTGGGATGCCATCCATTGGATCATAGGAGTAGATTTCAACACCGATTTTTCCTTTAAGGTTAATGAGTTCTTTTGTTTGATACCAACGTGTAGATTTTATCAGATCGAACTCATATCTTCCAAAAAATCCATTTATGCGAGCGCTTTCTTCGAGCGTCACAAATGCGACCTTTTTTACGACCGGAGCAATATTATCTCTGATCTCTTTGAAGTCTAATTGGAGAACATCCAGTGGCTGATGATTAGCGTCTCTTATTTCGAAGTGAAGATGTGGCCCACTTGAAGATCCCGTATTACCTGAATAACCAATGATATCACCTTTCTTAAATGCAAACTGATTGGCTTCCGGAAATAGATCTACTTCAAATGACTCCTTATGATATTGCTCTTTTAGAGCCCAATCTGCAATTCTTGGGTCAAAGGCTTCCAGGTGAGCGTAAACAGAAAATGTGCCATTTGGATGCTTCATATAGAGCGCATATCCATATCCTGAACCAGAAACCTTAATTCTTGAAATGTGCCCACCTGCTACTGCAAAAACGGGAAGTCCTGTTCTGCCGCCGGTTTTCACGTCAATGCCAGTATGAAAGTGAGAACTACGAATTTCCCCGACAGTTCCTGCTAGATAATTCTGCTGGCCAGGGTTTATAGGGAATTGATAGTCAATACTATTTACATCCTGAGCATTCAGGGATATGCCTAAAACAAATAAGAGAATCGATAATAATCGCACTAACTATTTAACCTCAAAATCAAACATCTTCTCTTCTTCCAAAAATCCTACCAAACGATCACCAATTTTTACAGGACCTACTCCTTTTGGTGTTCCGGTAAAGATAATATCACCCATTTTCAAAAGAATAAACTTAGAAACATACGAAATGATTTCATCTATAGGCCAGAGCATTAGACTCGTGTTTCCATTTTGAACTTCCAAATCATTCTTCTCCAGACGGAAGTTTACATTGGTCATATCTCTATCTCCTTTTGGAAAGAATTTAGATACGGGTGCAGAACCATTAAATGCTTTTGCGATTTCCCATGGATGACCTTTCTCTTTTACGATATTCTGCCAATCTCTGGCAGTGAAATCTATCCCTAAACCAATTTCATCATAGTACTGGTGCGCAAACTCTTGCTGAATTGATTTTCCTTCTTTTTTGATCTTCACCAAAATTTCCACTTCATGATGGATATCCTTTGAGAAGTCTGGGTAATAAAATGGATCATTGTTCTTGATAAGGGCAGTGTCTGGCTTCATGAAGATGATAGGATGCTCTGGGCGTTCGTTCCCAAGCTCTTCAATGTGCGCTGCGTAGTTTCTACCAATACAAATTATTTTCATACGCTTAACTTTCTAATGAATCAAAAATAATCACGATTGCCCGTCATTCTGAACTTGTATCAGAATCTTTTAATAAATGGGAAGGATGGGGGGGGAGTGAAGTATTAACTGTGTTGGAGAACTTCTTCTGGCTCTTCCACATCCACTTGACCATTGATGTTGATCTCTTTCAATGTAACAGTTTTCAATTCGTTCACTAAAATAGGATCGTACTTTGCTGCAACACGAATGTAATTATCTGTAAAGCCATTCATTATGCCGTCTGTAACTTCCTCTTCAAAAAGGACCTGATAAGTTTTATCTAAGTGCTGTTCATAGAAATACCTTCTTTTCTTCTCAGAAAGTCCTCTCAGCATTTTTGATCGTCTATTACGCTCAGATTGATCAACTACATTCTCCATATCAATTGCCTTAGTATTCGGGCGCTCTGAATAGGTGAAAACATGGAGATAGGATATATCTAACTCATTCAGAAAGTTATAAGTAGTTAGAAATTCTTCCTCGGTTTCTCCAGGGAACCCAGTGATCACATCTACTCCAATACAGCAATCGGGCATCAATGACTTTATGGTTTCAACACGACTTCTATAGAGATCGCTTAAATAACGACGATTCATTCGTTTAAGAATGGTGTCACTACCTGATTGAAGAGGGATGTGAAAGTGAGGCACAAACCGTTTGGACTGAGCAACAAACTCAATCACTTCATTAGAAAGTAAGTTGGGTTCAATGGATGAAATCCGAAATCGATCGATTCCTTCAACCTCGTCCAATGCTTTTACCAGATCGATGAATTTTTCTTTTCTGCGACCTTCTTGTATACCAAAGTCCCCAATATTGACCCCCGTCAGAACCACTTCTTTGACCCCCGTCTGAGCAATTTCTTTTGCCTGACTAATAATATTGGAGATAGTATCGCTACGACTTTTACCTCTTGCCAGTGGGATAGTACAGAAGGAGCATCCATAATTACACCCATCTTGCACTTTTAGAAATGTACGCGTACGATCAGCGATTGAGTAGGAAGCGTTATATGATTTGGCTTCTTTGATTTCTGATGCAAAAACACCGCCTTTTGTGAAGTCATCCAGATAGTCAAATAATCGGAATTTCTCAGCGGCACCCAATACAGCGTCTACACCTGGTATTTCAGATATTTCTTTAGGCTTTAGCTGAGCGTAACATCCGATAATAGTCACAAAGCTCTCAGGAGAGATTTTCTTTGCCTCTTTGACAATTTTCTTACACTTTTTGTCTGCATTTTCTGTGACGGAACAAGTATTGATAATGAAGATATCGGGCTCATTGGTGAAGTCAACCTTAGAATAGCCTTTGTCTTCAAACATCCTGGATATAGATGATGTCTCAGAGTAGTTGAGCTTACAGCCCAGCGTATAAAATGCGACCTTTTTCATGATTGGAGCGCAAATTTAGTAGAAAAGAATCAGAGGATCGGCTCCAGGTATTTCCAAACGAGCTCGGCAACTATTGTATGACCTTCAGGGGTAGGATGAATGCCATCTTCCAGGTTGAGATCGGGATCTCCTGCAACGCCTTCCAGGAGAAAAGGAATAATGATCGCATTATTTTCATCCGCAAGGACTGAAAATACTTGTTGGAATTCATTGGAGTAATCAATGCCTAGATTTGGAGGCACCATCATGCCTGCGATGATAATCTGAACCTCGGGATTCTCTTTTTTGACAGAATCAATGATGGCTTGAAGATTCTTTGCTGTTTCTTCCAGTTTTAATCCACGCAAGCCGTCATTAGCACCAAGTTCCAAAATGAAGATGTCAGGAACAGTTTGCAAGACCCAATCAATTCTGCTTTTACCGCCTGCGGATGTTTCTCCGCTGAGACCTGCATTGATGGCTTTATAGTTAAATCCCAATGAATCAATCTTTTGTTGAATTAGCGCAGGAAACGCTTGGTCCAGATCCAATTGATACCCAGCAGTTATGCTGTTGCCGTAGAATAGAATGATTTTTTTATTAACATCTTCTTCAGCGACAACTTCATTTTCATTTTCTGTTTCTGCGACTTCATTATTTGACGATTCCTGAGAGGTATTGCAGCTGATAAGAACGACGAGGAAAAAAAGTTTGTTGATTCGTTGAAACATGGGAATTAATTGGTTGTTAGTTTACGGTGATAAACAGTTTGCAACTGACTAGGCGAAGTTACAAACATGTAGTGCGCCTTTCCGTTTACTATTCTAAATTTTTATACATGCCAAACGAAGCATCAATTTTAGCCGTTTCATCTATCTCAAAAACATTTAAGAACGGATCAAAAGAAATCAATGTATTGGAAGACATCAACTTCAGCGTAGAAGAAGGTGCTTCAGTAGCGGTCGTAGGGCCATCAGGAAGTGGCAAGACGACACTCTTAGGTCTTTGCGCTGGATTGGATAGGCCAACCGAAGGGTCTATCACACTTAATCATGTGCTGTTAGACAGGCTAAGTGAAGACGAAATGGCTCAAATCAGAAATCAATTTGTCGGGTTTGTCTTTCAAAATTTTCAATTGATTCAAACGCTAACGGCGCTAGAGAATGTCATGATTCCTCTGGAATTGAGGGGTATGAAAGGAGCCAGGCATCAAGCGTCTTCCTTGCTTGCTCGAGTTGGGTTAGAAGATCGAGTTAATCACTATCCATCACAACTTTCTGGTGGAGAACAACAACGAGTAGCTATAGCTCGGGCTTTTTCTAATGAACCCAAAATTCTTTTTGCAGATGAGCCCACCGGGAATCTGGATGAAGAAACAGGTCAGTCCGTAGAAGATTTATTGTTTGAGATCAACCGAGAAAAAGGAACAACGCTTATTTTGGTTACACATGACCTGGAACTTGCTGAAAAGACCAGTAAGATTGTCCAGTTAAAAGGAGGGAAGATCATTGATCAGCGTCCAGGAAATAATATGTCTCAATTAAGATCAACTGCCTCTTAACTGTGGATAAAAAGATTAAAATAGAACCTTCCAAATACAGTAAATCCTGGCCTTGGAAAATGGCATGGCGAGATAGTCGCAAAAGCAGAGGTAAGCTTCTTCTTTTCATTGCTTCTATTTCATTGGGAATAGCGGCGATGGTAGGCATTACCTCTTTTCGAGAAAACCTATTGGATGAAATCGACAAGCAAGCAAAAGGACTGGTTGGAGCTGATGTACGAATCAAAGGGAGTCGAATCCTTCCTGACAGTTTGTTGCAGTCTTTTAGGTCAATGGCTGCTGATTTTTCTCAGGAAAGCTACTTTGCTTCGATGGTTTTGTTTCCTAAGACTGGGGGAACCAGACTTGTGCAAGTACGTGCTTTGAAGGGGAAATATCCTTATTACGGGGAGATTGCTACTAAACCCAAGCAGGCTTCTAAGGAGTTTCAGTTGAGCAGATATGCACTGGTGGACGAGAAACTCATGCTACAATACGATGCGCAGGTTGGCGATAGTCTACAGGTTGGCAAAGTTACCTTTATGATTACCGGGCTAATCACTCAGATTCCTGGTCAGACTGATGTCTCTTCGTCCATTTCTCCAGTGGTATACATTCCGTACCAATACCTGGAAGCTACTGGGCTTATTAAAAAAGGAAGTAGGATTAACTATGTGGAATACATACAGTTTCCAGAAAAACCTGATACATCTCAGGTCTGGAACAAGCTCTCAAACTATGTAGAGAGTAAGGGGTATGATGTGGAAACGGTAGCTGAGGAAAAGAGTGAGACAGGTGAAGATTTTAAGAACCTTTCAAACTTCCTTGAACTGGTGGCCTTTACGGCTCTTTTGCTAGGCTGCTTAGGTGTTGCCAGCTCTATTTACGTGTATTCCAAGGGTAAGGTACAAGCCGTGGCTGTATTGAGATGTTTGGGGATGAAGGCAAAACAAGCTGTGAGTGTGTATCTCATACAGGTCACACTTTTTGGCTTTATTGGAGCTCTTATAGGGAGTGTGCTTGGGCTTGCCATCCACATGTATCTCCCGACAGTTGTTAAAGACTTTATACCTATTGAATTAGACCCTGTACCGTACTGGCCAGCGCTTCTTGTTGGCGTTCTCATAGGTATTATAATTTCTTTGCTGTTTGGTTTGCTCTCGCTGGTTGGGCTTAGAAAAATAAGCCCTCTCTCAGCAATCAGGCTAGGGTTTGGAGATAGTAAATTTCAATTTGATCGGCTCTTGATCCCCATAGGCGGAGCAATCATTCTTTTCATTTTCTTGTCCGTATACTGGCAGATACAATCGCTTGGGCAAGCACTGGCCTTTTCAGGCATCTTGATTGGAGCCATTGTGGCACTTGGTGCCATAGGGAAGGGGATAAGCTGGCTAACCAAGAAACTTATTCCAGCTAACCTATCCTATGTATGGAGGCAGGGCTTTTCCAATCTCTACCGTCCCAACAATCAGACGATCATACTCATTACCGCTTTAGGTTTGGGTACTTCCTTTTTAGCGACACTTTATTTTATGCAGGACTTGCTTGTGCAGCGTGTGTCACTCACTGCAGCTGATGATCGTCCCAATACGATCCTCTTCGATATACAATCTGAGCAGCATGCCGGACTGAAAGAACTAACAAGTGAATACGAATTACCAATCATTCAGGATGTGCCGGTGGTAACCATGCGCTTGCTAGAAGTCAATGGTTACACAAAAGATGAAGCATTCAATGACACTACGGTAGCTATTTCAGACTGGGCGTATAGTCGAGAGTATCGAGTGACCTATAGAGACTCGTTGATTGATTCTGAAACAGTAGTAGCGGGTGATTGGATAGGGGAGGTACGCAACGATAGTATCTTCATTAGTATTTCGAATGGGTTTAAGGATAACCTGGACATTGAGATAGGAGATGAGCTCATTTTCAATGTACAAGGAGCTATTCTCAAAACGTATGTCGGTAGCTTCAGAGACATTGACTGGCGAAGGGTACAGACGAACTTCATTGTGCTCTTCCCGAATGGCGTATTGGAACGAGCGCCGCAGTTTCATGTGCTGGTAACTCGCATAGATGATATGCTGGCATCTGCAAAGTACCAGCAAGCCGTGGTGAAACAGTTTCCCAATGTGTCCATCATTGATTTGGAGCTGATCTTGAAAACACTGGAAGACGTGCTTGGGAAAGTGGCTTTTGTGATTCAATTCATGGCGTTCTTCAGCATTGGTACAGGTATCATTGTGATGATCAGTTCGATCATCCTCAGCAAGTTTCAGCGTGTGCAAGAAAACGTGCTTTTGCGTACGTTAGGAGCTTCTAAAAAGCAGCTTTGGACGATTACTATAGCAGAGTACTTTTTCTTGGGAGGCTTAGGAGCTATTAGCGGAATATTCTTAGCAGGACTTTTCTCTACACTCCTCGGACAGTTTGTGTTTGAGTTTACGTTCATTCCCAATCTATCTCAGATAGGAATCGTATTTATCCTGGTTACAGGATTAAGTGTATTTATTGGTTTGCTCAACAGCAGAAGTGTAGTGCGCCAATCTCCAATGGAGGTGCTGCGGAGGGAAGGGTGATTTCGATTTGAAATTAATCGATTTAGATCGTCATCGTGAATTGGCGAAGCGATCTCAATAACGGTTTGAATTCACTGCCATCGTTGGTCTTGTGACCAACGATCTACGATTGTTCTGCTAACACCCGCTCTAGCGCAAGTGTCCACTTGTGCTTATTCAATAAAGCAAATATCTATCAATCCTTTACCTCCAGCATAATCAATAGCGCTACTGTAATTCCAATGTTCTGGTTCACTTACAAAACCTGCTTCAACTGGATTCATATGTAAATAATCTAACCTCTGCCTTAGCATTTTATTTGTGTCCAGTTCAATCGGTTGATTATGCTGTTGCCACAATTGCCATTCGCTATTATTCGAATTTTTACTTCCAGCTCTTTCCATCATCCAAAGTATCCATTCCCTTCTACTCTCCTGTGGATGTCCTTTAATTTCATCTTTCAATTTTCTGGAAGTAAAACTTTTAAAATCCCTTAAGATGTTCTGCATTGCTTCACCCCTTGTTCCTATAATCAAATGCAAGTGGCTTGACATAAAACACCATGCATATATCTCTAAACCTTTCTCTTTTTGACAGTATTTCAAACTATCAATTAATACATGTTTGTACTCTTCTCTTACAAAAAGATCAATCCAATGTACAGTTGAAAAACTCACAAAATATAATTTGGTCTGATCTTGAAATTTATATTTCCTGCTCACATACCAATGTTAGCTATTCATATTGATTAGCACAAGCGGACGCTTGCGCCAGTTGGGGGTGGCATTGTTTAGTCGGGCTCCTTTGCCACCTAGAGGGTGCGAAATTCTTGGGTTAAGATTGCCAAAAAACTCAACTTCTTGTGTAGTATTAGCATCCTCATAGGTCGCGATTTCTGTATAATCCTCAGGGGTGGTACTGAAGGTCATTCGTACATTGCCGAGGTGGTCTTTGAGGTGATATTGGTAATCCCAGTCCCCATCTTTAGATACTATTCTTCCTTCTTCATGTTGTACAAGAGCAATCACTCCATTTTCATAAATGAATTCACCCACATAGTCGGTGGTCTTAATCAATGATCCATCTTCGTAGACTTTTTGCTGGAGTTTAATGCCAGCAGCATCATAGAGGTATTCTATGTAGTTCTGCGCATCAAAAACCACTTTGGTCGGCAGGTTCAGATGATTATAATCTATGTCTGTAATGCCTTTATTGGCATCTGAGATCATATTTCCATTTTCGTCATAAGTATAGTCTGCACCTGAACCACTTTCGATAAAGCCAGCAGAATCGTCTCCTGAGTCATCTACTTTTTGCAGCTGGTTGCCTACGTATGAATAGGAGAGTTCATCAATATAACTACTTGTCGCTTCCGCCCTGCGGTCAAGTGTTTGAATGTTTCCATTAAGGTCATATTGCAAGTTTTCTACATCGTAGCTATTGTTGTTGTTCCCATTGATGCGGTGATCTGCATCAGTCAATCTATTTAGATGATCGTATGAATAATTGTATGATCGGTAATTGCTAGATCCAGATCCGGAAGCATCGCTCCATTGCATGGCAGAGATACTCTCATTGAAATGTTTGTTTGCCCCATCAATCGGGTTGCTGTTATAGTGCAATTCCATCCCAAAGAGATCGTCTGGATCAGCCAACTGTGAATCATTCAAACTGGTGAGCCACCCACGAATGTTGTAAGAGTAATCTACGGATTGTTCATTAGTCACCCCATCATCTTCGCTGTGCAGATTTTTTTCGATCAACTCTACTATATAATCGAAAGTTATAATTCTGGATGGTGTATTCTTAATAAAGTGATAGTGAACAATCAAAGATAACGATCCAGTATGAAGACATTATTGAAAATGCTATCCAATGAATAAACAGTCGATTTTAGAGCATGAAGTGTAGGATCTACTGAAGGAACGGTTTATCTCCTCCGCATCGGATAGTCTACTTTCTCCAATTCACGATCGATGAGTTTTTCGATGCGCTTCATTTTGTAGTTGTCGTCTTTGCTCACCAGTGTAATAGCAACGCCGCTGGTTTTTGCTCTAGCAGTTCTGCCGATCCTATGCACATAGTCCGCTGCATCATTGGGTACATCATAGTTAATCACCAGGTTGATGTCCTTGATGTCAATGCCTCTTGAGAGCACATCCGTGGCGACTAGGATTCTCACTTTTTTAGCACGAAACTTTAGTAAGATTCGCTCACGTTCGTCTTGCTCCAGCATAGATGAAATGCCTTTAGCTTCTAGTTTTACTCCTTTTAAACCCTTGACAATATCACTTACTTTCTTTTTGGTAGAGGTGAAAATAAGGATGCTTTCAAAAGCCTCATACCTGCTTATCAGTTTACCAATGAGTTCTGTTTTATACCCTTCTTCCACACGATAAACTTCCTGACTGATTTTCTCTGAAGGCTTGGCCAATTCGAGCGTAATCTTCTTAGGATTCGTCAATATGCTCTTTGCCAGCTTTTCAATTTTGGGTGCCATGGTGGCACTAAACATGGATGTCTGCTTCAGATTAGGGAGGTGCATGATGATCTTCTTGATGTCATCGTAGAAGTTCATGTCCAACATCCGGTCTGCTTCATCCAGAATAAGATTGGAAACCTGATCAAACTTCACATAGCCCAGATTCAAATGCGAAATGAGTTTACCAGGTGTTGCCACAACGATATTGCTTCCTTGTGTAAGTGCTCTTTTTTGTTGTTCAAAGTCTGATCCATCTCCACCACCGTAGATAGCTATGGAGTGTACAGGTAGGAAATAGGAGAACCCTTGGATTTGCTGGTCAATCTGAATAGCTAGTTCTCTTGTCGGAACTACAATGAGTACTTTCACATCCTCACTGGGATTCTGCGCCAAATGGTTAAGTATCGGAATGACGAAAGCGGCTGTTTTACCAGTACCTGTCTGTGCACAGGCTATTAAATCTTTTCCTTCTAAAATGGCTGGTATAGCTTCTTCTTGAATAGGAGTGGCTTCTGTAAAGCCCATATGATCGATCGCTTCGGTGAGTTGATCGTCAAGGTTGAAATCATTGAATGTCATGTGTAGCAAAGATGCTACAATCAATCCAAATAAAAGGGATTGTCTATGAAGACATCAAAATATTGTCATTCTGAGGAATGAAGAATCTGATATTATCAATGTTTGGTTATTTAAAACTCATAGAGATTCTTCACTCCAACTAGTCGCCACAGATAGTTTCAGAATGATACTTCTGGAGACATTCTTCTTAACTTTGCAAATAGTTCTTACCTCAGCCAGCCGACGGATTTCCCCTTTTTGGCAAGCAAAACCAAGCCTATTCCTACGATGATTGTAAAAATTGGCATTATTGCTCCCCCAGGTCCATAAACTTCCATAGAGTTGCTCATAAAGAAGTTGTAAAACATTTGAACTAAAATGCCCATGAGCGATAAGATCAATACCATGTAAGCAAGCTTTCTTCGTAATACCAGCAGAAGACTCCCGAGCGCTCCACACCAAACGGCAATAGCAAAAGCTGCGGTAGCCCATGCAGGGGTTTGATTAATCAAATCTTGCACTGCCTCTTCCATTTGAGAGAAGATATCGTCTGACACATATGCCTGGCCTAAATAGGCACCAACACCTAGTAAATTCCATACAAGGGCAATAATTGCGACTACCCAAAACCAGGTAGGTGGTTTTATTGATTCATTTGTCATAGGTTAATTAGGTTAGTTATGTATTAAAGATAGCTATTTCGATTTACTTCGTTTAAGATCTTTATCTTCAAGTCATGAAATCATCTATTACTGCAGTTTTACTGATCATGTCTTTCTCTGTATCATCTCAGATAATGAAACAGGGTCAATGGAGAGGGTTTATTCATTATGATGATGCCGTAGTTCCATTCATTTTGGAAGTTGGCTACCCACAGGGCGAGGTTCCTGAGATTACATTCGTCAATGGGGCAGAAAGAAGGATTGTATCAAATGCCAGAATTGAAGGTGACAGCATCGTGATTCCCATTGATCCTTTCGATGTTGAAATCAGGGCAAAGCTATCAGCCATGAATTTGGAAGGCGTCTATCAGAAGTTTTATCGAGACTTGCAATTGAGATTCTCTGCCTCCTATGGAAAGCAGCGTATGATGAAGAATAGTGTGAGACCTTCTGCACCTATTCAAGAACGATGGGGAATCACTTTTTCACCCAATTCTTCAGACATGTCCAAAGGTGTGGGACTTTTTCAGCAAAAAGGAAATGCGATATCTGGAACGATCATGACACAGGTTAGTGATTATCGCTATTTTGAAGGGATATTAGATGGAGACTCTTTAAAACTCTCAAGTTTTGATGGGGCACATGCTTTTTTATTTAGAGGAGTGAAGATCGGGAATGAGTGGAGTGGTGAGATGATCTATGATAATGGGTACTCAGAACCATGGACTGCAATATACGATGTAGAGGCTGAATTGGAAGATCCGTTTAAAATGGTCGAGCTAGAAAAGGGTAAGCATAAACCTTATTTTGATTTGCTCGGAGCAGGGGAGGGAAAGAATGCGATAGATCCTTTGAAATATGAGGGTAAAATTTTGATCATTCAGCTGTTTGGTACGTGGTGTCCAAATAGTCACGACCAGACCAAATACCTGGTGGATTGGTATAAGAGGAATGAAGAAAAGAATGTGGCAATTCTTGCGTCATCTTTTGAAGCTAATTATTCCAAAGAGTATGGATTGGAGAGACTTGATAAATACCAAGAGGTCAACAATATTCCGTATGACTTGGTGTTAGGAGGTCGATTAAGTAAGACAGGAGCAGCTATGCCATTTCCTTTTATGAAAAGAATTGAAGCATTTCCTACGCTTGTCATCTTGGATAAGCAAGGCTATGTACGGTATGTACATAGCTATTTCAATGGCCCGGCAACAGGTAAGTATTATCAGGCTTTCGATCAGCAATTCAATGACATCATCAATGAATTAGTTGCTGAATAAGTTATTTTTTTGACAAGTCAAGAAGACTGAAGTTCCATCTCACTTATAATCTTTAAGTGATCATCGGACTTCAAAATTGCAAACTCAGAGCTGCTATTGTTAGCTGAATTGTCATGAATGATCCACTCATTTGTTTCAGCTAGCACTCTTCCTTTACCATAGTCACTCTCCACCATGTCACCGATTTTTATCCTCTTCATATCAATCGATTTCCGGTTTAATAGGAAGAGTAAGGTGCACAATAATTTTGAAATGATTATGACACCAAGAAGACTACTTGTTAAGATTTATGAATCCTTACTCTTTTCTGAGGCAGAATATTTTCCAGGTTGGATATACAAAAGTCTCTGCTTTATTTACCCATTCTCCTGTCCAGTTAAATCCAGTTTCGGTGATATCTGAGAAAGTAATCCGGAAAAAACCGGGTGTTCCATTTGGTGCAGTTTGATCTTTATAAAGAACCATTTTGTCAGATTCAGTCATATTTCCTTCCCATGCAGAGAGTGTAGGTGTAGCTACATTTGAAGAATAATAGTGAACATACCAAAGCGAACTATCAGCATTGTATTGTCTAATACTACCCGAATGGGTTCCATCTTCTTTTAGAGTTTCATCCTGAACTGCCATACCATTCAGTATGTACTTGTAGGTCCATTTCATCATGACAGTATCCGCCCAGGTATTCTGATCGATTCTTGAAACCGATTTGCAAGTGCACTCTCCAATGATAGGAGCATAGTCGGCTGTTTGCTTTGGAGCTTCAGGATTCAAGAGACCAAAAGGGTTTTTCTTGGACGGCTCATAGTCGTACTGCGCAAATATGGTGAAGGAAAGCAAAAGTGTAAAAAGTATTGAGGATAGCTTTTTCATTATGAGTTTATTCTGTTTTTGTAAACTAAACTCAGGAGATTCTTGAAACCCTAAAAATTGCAGCTAATCAAACCTATTTTGCAGTGAACTAAACCGATTGATCCTTCATTTTTTCTTTCAAGGATCTTATTCCTGTTTTAGAATAGGGTATTTCGGTTTTATTGGTAAGCATAATTTTTGAGGTATCAGAATTGATTTGATCTAAGTAATCTAAATTAAGAAGGGCAGTACGATGAATTCTGATAAAGCGAAACGGAGATAGTTTTTCTTCCAATGCTTTTAGACTTTGGCGAAGCGTAAAACAACTTTCATGTGTATGCACTTTTACACAGTAATCATCCGATTGAATCCAGATGATCTCATCCAGAGGTATAGGCTTTAATTTATATCCAGTTTTTACGTTTAGATGCGGAGTTTCTTCATGTGCCAATGCTTCCTGTAGATTATGAGTGGTCTTTTTGAGGTTCGTGATCTCTACACTTTGCTTACTTATTGTCCTTACTTTGGAGTAGTTAAATAGAACTAGCGTCAACATGATGGTTGCTAAAAGAAAGGTTAATCCTTTTTGATAAATAAAGAATTGAAAAAATTCGCCGAACTCGTTTAAACTAACATTTTGTGAAAGGATGGAATGTGTACTGATGAGGACCAGAGATATTATGGTAGATAGTCCTATCGTTAATCCAATGACAATCCAATTGATATGAGGTTGATTCTTTTCTTTAAAATAGTATTTCCATATAAGTAAACAAAAGGGAACATTAAGTGTGGTCCAGATAGCCCATCTGATGAATTGATTATTCAGTAATTCTAAAAACGAGATGGGATCGTTCGTTGCAGGAGAAAAATTGTCAATGTAGTATTTCTGCTGTGCTGCATCAAAAAGAATTAAGCCTAATAGAAAGACAATAAGCAGAAATAAGGTATTCTTTTTCATCTTTCACATGCCTACCAAAATAAAGGGTGCCCAGTAATATGGTCGAGCATATTCTTCGGAATTGAGTAGTGATAATTTAGCTTCTCGAAGCGCTGTATTATATCCATGATGGTCATTATTCAAGTTGTACTTGTAGAATTCGATCATCATTTGCGCTGTAGAAGCATCAGCTACTTGCCATAGCGAAACAATAATGTTATTGGCACCTGCATATTGCAATGCTCTACTTAACCCGACAATTCCTTCTCCTTTAGCTACTTTACCTAGCCCCGTTTCACAAGCTGATAGTGTAACCAGATCTGCGTTGATATTTAGATTATATATTTCGCCAGTATAAAGGCTACCATCTTCATCATTACCAGGCTTAAGAAATATTCTTGATAGCGCAGGCTCTGATTCATTAACCAATCCGTGAGTAGCAAAATGGAGGTAACGATATTTTCCTAGGTTCTCATTTTTGAAGTTAAATTCACTCGCATCACTTCGCAATTGAATCTTTGTTTCGGAATCACTTCCCATGAATAGATATCGTATCTCATCAATTTCTTTTTCTGATCCTGGAAGAGAAGACATATGCACCTCATTCTCTTCAAAACTCACTGGTGCTATTAGCAATATTTCAGGACTGATTTGCTCATCATCTGCGTGTCTTTCGTTGAAAAGAGTTGCCGAATAATCGTATGATACATGAAAATTTCTAATAAGAAAATCCGCTTTCGCGAAATCTTCTGTTTCATCTTCATCGTTTATAAAAGCTTCGAAAGGCAATGTACCCAAGATGCCATCTGGCAAGATGATCAATTCATCTATGTCTGACGGTAAATCAGGAATTAGCAATGAATAGAGTGCTTTTGAGGTTGTCAGAAATGTTTTTTTGCTATTGTACTTGATGCCATTTCTAATGCCTTTGGTTAGTTTTTCGAAGTTTTCTCCTTTCAACTTTCGAACAGCTTGAACGTTTTTCTTGGTGAGGATGAAAATATAGATTTCTTCTTCTCCAAGAAAGTAAGATAGCATGGCTGATTTTTCTGTTAAATGTTCTTGAACTGAAGCTACCGTAGCAATTGAATGATCATACTTTAATTTATAATATTCTGGATAGTTTGTTTCAAGACTGGATATGAAGTCTCGATAAGTATTTTGATAGGAAAACAGCAAGTCTTTCATGTCCTGATTGCCTGCATTTTCCTGTTGTGCCAATTGTTGTTCAAGGAAGGATATCTCATCTTTCAAACTATCTTCAAGTTGGATTTGCTCGTCCGGAATACCTGCGAATTTTTTTGCTTTTGATTCGGTGATGGCTTCTAGTAAAACTGAAGATTTACTTCTTTCACAAAAGTCAAAGGCAGTTTGAAGATGTTTTTTTCGATTGAAACTTTGATTGCTTAGTGTAACAGAAAGTTCTATCCCACTCTCATATACCTCCTTAGCTATTTGTCCCAGACGTAATTTATCCTGTTCATTGAGCCTTTTTCTTCTAACAATGCTGATTAAATCATCACATTTTTGATAGGTAGCTATAGCTCCTGTAAGATCTTTTACATTCAAGGTTTTCTCAAAATGTAATGCTGCTAAAGCAATAGCTTTAGCTTGGAGTGTCCTAAGTAAAATGTCAGCGTTGAAATAGTTTTCCAGTTTGGGTAGACTGTAAAAATCTGTTGAGGTCTGATCAGGTAGGTTTGCATAAATAGCACGTTGATAAAATTCAACAGCTAGTTTAAATTCATTTCTATTTTTGTGAATTTCTCCAATCAAAAAATAGGTATTTGCAACGTCAGGATGCTTTTCGCCAAATAGACTGATATACATCTGAAGTGCATCTTTCTGATTTAGAAGTGCCTTTTCGTTTTCCTTATTGGAAAGCAGCACTCGTCCAATTAGCGATTGAATATATGCTTTATTAGGGTGCTCCTCTTGGTAGGTAGCATCATAAATTAGCTTTACATCATTTAGCTGATCTAGTGCTTCATCGAAATTGCCTTGATCCATATTTGCGAAGGCTATATTTATGCTTGCTCTAAGAGCTCTTTGGTTATTGTTACCAAGTTCTTTCACGTAGATACCCTTGGCTCGATTGAAATAGATTAGCGCTTGTAATGGATCGCTTTTTAAGTATACCCTGCCCAGGTTGTTATAAGAGTTAGCTACGTCGATGGATTGATTCCCAAATAACTTTCGACGCATCGCAAAAGCCTGTTCATGGTATTGGATTGCAAGTTGAGTATTATAGCTGTCATCATAGGCCACTCCAATGGCATTTAAACAGGTGGCTTTTTCTCGACTGCCTTCAGAAGGGAAATTGTCTTCAGCGATCAATAAACTCTCTAAAGCATCTTCATTGTGTCCAAGGTTTAGATGACTCTCACCGAGAAGTGTCAAGCATCTGGCTTTTAGCACACGTTCATTAGGAAACTCAGCTTCGATAAATTCTAGTGTATTAGTGGCTAGACTCTTAGCGTGAAATGGATCTCCCATATTCAGCTGAGATTCAATCATTTTTAGATGAGTGTCAACATACTTTGCAAAATCATCATTTGCATAAAAGATATCACCCGCTGATTTGTACTGCTCGTAAGCTTTTTCATAATCAGCTTTTTCAAAAAAAGCGTTGGCTTGGTTCAAGGGTGTTTCTTGAGCATTGATGCCAAGGGTACATAATAATGTTATCGCGATTCCGATATACTTCATTAAAATTAAAATTTGTAAACGTAGCTCACACTGAAGACTTCATTTCGTGTAAGTCCATCAGGGTTAAAATCTCTATCCACAAGTTTAATACCTTGAATAATTTTAATACTATTATTTACATCAAAATGATAACCAAAGCTACCAATTACAGATAAAGCTAATCCAGTGGTCTTGGCTAATTTTGAGCGTTCCCCTGTCATAGGATCTGCAGCCTCATCTTTGGTGATTCTGTAGATTGGCAGTGCTCCCAAAGAGAAATTGAAATTGGTGAAACGCCAGTTTTTCTCTACACGAATCATTACATCAATTCCTCTTAGCAAATCATTGCCAATGTTGTATTTTCTTATATATTCTCTATCTGGATGATTTGGGAATTGTGGCCATGTGAATTTATTCCCATTTCTGGTAAGGGGTATTTGGATGCCCGTGGCAAAAAGCCAATCGCTACTGATGACGGAAACTCCTGCTATTGCATCATAAGATCCTAGACTCTGTTGATAATACATATGAATTGGAGCGTCTATACCACCAGTTTTCTCATTGTTGACAGTCTTATTTCCATCATTCGATGGAATCTTAGCTCCTAAAGTTCCATTTACATTCCACTTGGAAGAAGTTTTTAAAAGCCTGGTATAACTTAAAGATAAATCACCTATTCCTGCGGTTTCTCCCAAAGTCCCTGTGACCCACTGATATGGTAGTTTAATTTGAATAGAACTGAAATCATTAATGCCTAACGTAAAATCCACCGTTGCTGCATGTATTACAGGAGTGAGTAGGCTTGTACCTCGATAGTAGTTAAACTCAACAGACCTTAACTTAATAGCTACCCTCTTGCTGTAGTTCTGATCTGGCTTCATTGCACCCATTGTACAGAAACCTGCATCGCTGCAACCTTGAGCAGCTGATTGATTGATCAATAGGAAAAAGCTGATACAAATGATAAAATATCGCATAAGAAGAGTATTGTAATCCATTACAATAATAAACAATCATAAACCACTTACCCTCCTTTAGTTCGGTCTTTCGATAGTTCAAATATGAAAGTGTCTACCTATTGTCCACCTTAATAATCGCTTAATGAACTCTTTCTTAAAAATTTATTCAATGAAGGTTAAACCATCGAACTCATAGGATGTCTAAGCATCAAAATCAATTGAAAATAAAAAACTGAAATATGACAACTATGAAAAAGCTATTATTTATTTCGACAATTGCTTTCGCTTCATTTCTTACTTCGTGTAATGATGATAGTGAAACTTCTTCTTCTGAAGACCTGGTTCAAGAATTAGACATTGAGTCTGAGGCCACACTCGAATCCAATTTTGAGGATGTTGACCTTATAGTAGGAGCAGGAATGGAGACCTTGTCTTCAGCTGGAGGAAGAGTAACCAGAGATGTTATTTTAGACTGTGCGACAGTTACACATGACGAGGAAAACAAGAAGCTCATCATCGATTACGGTGAAGGATGTGAAGGACCCGGCGGTCGTATCAGAGCAGGGATTATCGAAATTACTTATAACGAACATCGTTTAATTCCAGGAGCGTTCAGACAGACAACCTTTGTAAACTTTAGTATTGATGATGTACAAGTAGAGGGAACCAGAAGAGTGGATAATGTTTCTGAAAGCTTAGAGGACAATCCTACATTCAGTGTAACGCTGACAGGAGGCAAACTTACTTTCACAGACGAGACCATAGCTACCAGAGATGCGGAAAGAACAAGAACTTGGATTCGGGCAAGTAACCCATTAAATGATACGACTGAGGTTGAAGGCGAAGCGAATGGTACTAAACGAGATGGTGTATCCTATGAAATGGAGATTATTACAAGACTAGTGTACAAAAGAGCCTGTTGGTCAAGCGGGGTTTTCATTCCTGTATCTGGAATCAAACAATTTACATCAGGAGATAATATAGCTATCGTAGATTATGGAGATGGAACTTGTGATAATGAAGTTACAATAACCATCAACGGGGGTGAGCCTTTCACAAAAACAATTACACCTAGAGGTAGAAGATAATTTGGTAAGTAAGTTTTCAGGTAGGTAATCGCCCCATGATTCTTAGGAAGAGTGGGGCTTCCTTTTTATAATTCCGCTGTGAACGTATATGAGATGATGTTAGCACCCATTTTGAGTGCCTCCAATCTTATTTCCTGAGGATCATTGTAAACTGATTGATCTTCCCATCCATTTCCTAAATCTGATTCATAGGAATAAAAACAAACGAGGCGTCCTTCATGAATGATGCCATAACCCTTTGGAGCTTTACCATCATGTTGATGAATTTTAGGAAGACCATTGTCAAAATCAAACTTTTGGTGGTACAGAGGATGATCGAAGGGTATTTCAATAAAATCTAGTTCAGGAAAAACCTTTTTCATTTCAGTTCGCACAAACTGATCAAGGCCATAGTTATCATCGATATGAAGAAAGCCTCCTGAGGTTAGGTAGCTTCTTAAGTTTTCAGCCTGAATACCATTAAACAATACATTTCCATGGCCAGTCATATACACATAAGGATATAAGAAAAGATCAGGACTTCCTACTTCCACCACATCTTCAGATAGTGCCAGATTGGTATTGATTTGATCATTGCAAAAATCTATAAGATTCGGAAGAGCAGTTTTATTGGCATACCAATCTCCACCGCCATCATATTTGAGCTTAGCTATTTTTACAGGTTGAGCTGTTATACAGGTAGATGAGACGAAACAAAATAGAATCCAAAGTTTTCGCATAGACCCAATTATACTCATCTTTAATTAAATAGTTTTATTCAAACAACTCCTTTAATGGCTTGCCTGTAGCCGCGCTTGGCAAAGAGATGCCCAATAACATGGATAGCGTAGGGGCAATGTCGATGATTGCTACATTTCTGACACTTTTCCCTTGATTGATACCTGATCCAAAGAAAATAATGGGTATATGTGTATCATACGTGTATCCAGATCCGTGAGTGGTACCTTGCTTACCATATCCTCCATCTACATATCCTGATTTATGCCTTACAGCCAAATCGCCACTCATTTTCGTATTGAAACCGTTCTCAATAAGCATCTTTGGATCGGCGGTAGCGTTTCTTTTAGCTAGATCATTGGATGTGAAGACATCAACTACTCGCTCGAAGGAAAGTAGAAATTGTTGTAAATCCTCCTGTACTTTCTTTAGGTTCATCTTCTTCTCTTCAATCAAGGGTCTGTTCAGAAAAACCTGATCATTTGAAACATCCAATACCCAGTCCTCATCACCGTATCGTTCAGTCATGAATTTTTTGATTTCCTCAGTCGCCTTTTTTCCATCCGAATATCCCCCGGGCATTTTCACATCCTGCAGGTACATGGGAATATTTGATACGCCGTGATCCGATGTAAGAAAAACCACGTAATCCTCACCAAATTTTTTATCTAAAATTTCTAAAAGACGCCCTATTTCTCCATCTAGTCTTAGGTAGGTGTCTTGTAGTTCAATGGAGTTGGGACCAAAAGCATGACCTACATAATCCGTTGAAGAAAAAGAAACAGCTAAAAAATCAGTCGTACTATCGTTTCCTAAACCTTCACCCTCAATAGCAGCTAATGCCATATCTAGTACGAGTGTGTTTCCCCAAGGTGTCGACCGGATAAGGCCCAGTCCGTTAGATTTAGCTAAATCCTTAAGGTTATAAGGAAAAACGGAGCTTTTCTTGCCTTTCAAGACTCGTTCATAAGGAACATCATCGTCTGTACTCTCAGTATATTGTGCAATAGGCAATAGCGTATTCCACGTTTCTTTGAGATAGGTCGACACTAGTTTTTTGCTATTGAAAGAACTTACCCAGTCAGGCAACTCATTGGTATAGTATGTACTGGTCATGAAATTTCCTGTCGAGCCATCGAACCAATAAGCACCAGACGGATTATGTCCAGCAGGCAATATGGATCCTCTATCTTTAATCGAGACTCCTACTACTTTAGCTTTAAAATTGCTACTTAGACGTAGCTCGTCTGTGATGGTAGAAGCTAATAAATTTTTTGGAGACATTTTACCGTTCTTATCTGCTCCTCCAACTCCTGAAGCGTCGGAATCAGAGACACAATAGACTGCACTGCCTTTTTCTCGAGAAAACCAGCTGTTTCCAATTATACCGTGATTTGATGGAGTTGTTCCTGAGTAAATAGAAGCATGTCCAGGGGCCGTGTAGGTAGGAACGTAATTATAGTGCGCGTTCTTAAATTGGAATCCATCATGTATTAATCTTTTGAAGCCGCCATCTGAAAATTTCTCTTGAAATCGCAGTAGGTAGTCTTGCCGCATTTGATCCACTACAATTCCGATAATAATTTTCGGCTTATCCTGTGTATAGGATGTAAGTGAAAGTGTGATTAAAAGAGTAAAAAAAGCTTTTTTCATAATTTCGATGAATAAAGTTGTGAAGGTATTAAACCAAAATTATTTCAGAGTTAAAATTGTTTTGGTTTGTGTGAATTTTCAATGAAGATATACCCTCATCGTGTCGTTCGATCCATGTAATTTTGCAGGCATGCAAGATAAAATTCTTATCCTCGATTTTGGTTCTCAATATACTCAGCTGATTGCGAGAAGAGTACGAGAGCTTAATGTCTATTGTGAGATTCATCCATTCAGCAAATTTGAGATTACTCCTGATATTAAAGGAGTAATTCTATCAGGGGGCCCATGCTCTGTACTGGATGAAGGATCTCCTGATATGAATATGGATGATTTAGGCGAGTTGCCTGTTTTAGGAATCTGCTATGGTGCTCAGTTACTTGTTAAGAAAAATGGCGGGACAGTCGCAAAATCTAATCATAGAGAGTATGGTCGTGCTAATCTAAAATCGGTCGATTCGCATTTCGATTTATTAAAGGAAATAGAAATTGGAAGTCAAGTTTGGATGTCTCATGCGGATACTATCACAGATTTACCTGACAATTTTCAGCTTATCTCTGCAACAGAATCAATTCCAGTAGCGGCTTACAAAATCAAAGACAAACAGGTTTACGGTATTCAATTTCATCCTGAAGTAACACATAGTACTCATGGGAAAGATGTTCTAAGAAATTTTGTAGTGCACATCTGTAAGGCTTCTCAGGATTGGACACCCGATATTTTTGTAGAGGAAACAGTGGCTCAATTGAAAGAGCAACTTGGAGATGATAAAGTGGTTTTAGGTCTTTCTGGAGGAGTGGATTCTTCGGTGGCAGCAATGCTAATTCATCAGGCGATTGGAAAAAACCTTTATTGCATTTTTGTGGATAATGGATTGTTAAGGAAAGATGAATTCGAAGATGTTTTGAAATCTTATGAAGGCCTAGGACTTAATGTGAAGGGTGTAGATGCTAAATCTAGATTCTATGATGAATTAGAAGGAGAAAGTGACCCAGAAGGCAAAAGAAAGATCATTGGTAGAGTTTTTATCGAAGTATTTGATGAAGAGGCCAAAAGTATCCAGAATGTAAAATGGTTGGGACAGGGAACAATTTATCCAGATGTAATTGAGTCAGTCTCTGTTAACGGACCATCGGTGACTATAAAATCACATCATAATGTAGGGGGACTTCCAGCTAAGATGAACTTGAAAGTGGTAGAGCCACTCAATACACTTTTTAAAGATGAAGTGAGAAATGTGGGTAAGACCCTCGAAATTCCTGATTTTATTCTGGGTAGGCATCCATTTCCAGGCCCAGGTCTTGGAATCAGAATACTCAGTGATATTACAGCAGAGAAAGTGCGAATTCTTCAAGATGTAGATGCAATCTTTATCAATGGACTTAAAGAAGATGGACTTTACAATGAAGTATGGCAAGCTGGTGCTATGCTCCTTCCTGTACAGTCCGTTGGAGTAATGGGAGATGAGAGGACCTATGAAAATGTAGTTGCACTAAGAGCAGTTGCTAGTTTGGATGGAATGACAGCAGATTGGGTTCATTTACCCTACGAGTTTTTAGGTCAAATCTCTAATAAAATCATAAATCAAGTGAAAGGAGTAAATAGAGTGGTTTATGATATCAGTTCTAAACCTCCAGCCACCATTGAGTGGGAATAATACGTAGCTTTAAAGAAAAATAGCATGGTTAGAGCCCTCATTTTTAGTATAGTTCTTCTTTCCTCATTCATGTTAGCTGGCCAATCCAGTCAAGCAGAATACCTAGAGGCTAAAAGACAATATAGTCTTCAGAACTATAAAGCTGCGATGCAGTCATTTCAAAGTCTAAGTGGGGATAAAAACTTCGGTGAGTACGCCTCTTTCTATTACGCCTTATCTGCTTTGAAACTCAATCAACCAAAGGTTGCTGAGGATATGTTCAAGCAGATTCAGACAAAATATCCAAATTGGGACAAGCAATCTGAGGTTGATTTCTGGTTGACTTACACAGCATTTGTGCAGCAAAATTTTTGGAGTGCATTTCGTAGAGCTGAAAAACTTCCTGAGGATTGGAAGGACTATCTTATCGATTCTTACCTAAGTAACATGCCTTTTACAGGATTGGATTCTGCTTACACATTAAATCCAGAAAATGTTTACCTGGCAAAGTATCTCTTTAAAGCCATTAATAATCAACCTTATGAGGAGCGAAATCAGTTAAGGTTGATTGAGTTATCTGAGAAATTCGACATCTCTCTTATTCCCTCTGCCGATCTACCTTTTATTAAGAAAGAAAAATATGCTGTGGCGGTTGTTTTGCCTTTTATGTTCGAGACCTTGGAGACACCCCAGTCTGTCATCAGAAATTCAATCATTTTTGACTTGTATCAAGGAATGCTTTTTGCGCAGCAAGAGTTGTTTGATTCAGGTATTCATGTAGAGCTTTTTCCTTTTGACACTCAAAAGAAAGGTGCAACTACATATGACTTAATAAAAGAGAATAAACTTGATAATTCAGATGTCATTATAGGTCCGTTATACTCGGGACCCAGTAAATACATCAATCAGTTTTCGAAGGATAAGAAAGTAACTATGGTGAATCCACTATCATCAAATGATGGAATAATTGCTGATAACCCTTATTCGTATCTTTTTAAACCATCATATGCTACACAAGGAAGAAAGGCGGCTAAGTATGCCGCTGAAAAATTTGCAGATAATAAGAAACTTTTTATTTTTTATGAAACCAATCGTGATAGTATCATGGCTCAGTCTTATCTAGAAACAATCGAAAAAGATAGCTTTTTTGTTATCCGATTCGAAAGACTAACCGATGAGGATGCTCTTCAAATTCAAAAGGACTTTACCGAGCAATATGAAGTAAGATTAGATACCATGTATTCACAAGATGAGATTGACTCTATTGCTCTGATTCCTGGAAGACTGGTGCGTACTCGGAGTTTAAGAAATGAAGAAACAGGTAAAATAATGCGCGACGAAGAGGGGGAAGAGATACCTGAATATTACGAGGTGAAGTTTACTATTCCAGCAGATAGTATAGGACATGTTTTTGCCGCGACATCAAGCAACTTGCTTGCAAATAATCTCATTAGTCTTGCAGAGGTTAGGAGTGATAGTATTGGTATCATAGGATACGAAGATTGGCTCGACTTTTCGTTGATTTCATATAGCCAACTTGAACGACTCCAAGTAGATTTTGTAAATCCATCATACTTTGATAATGAATCTTATAAATATGAAGATTTAGTTACTGACTTTATATCTGAAATTGGAAGAGAACCAAGCGAATATCACATTTATGGATACGAACTACTTAAACACATTGGTGTAATGATGGAGAAGCATGGAAAGTATTTCCAACGAGGGTTGATAGATGGTACTTATCAATCTGGATTTATCATGGAAGGATTAAAATATGGAATCTACAATGATAATCAGGTCGTACCCATTACTACTTTAAAGGGCTTACAATTACAAAACCAAAATACTAAACAAGAAGTTGAAGGAGCAAATGAAGATTGAGACCAGTAAGGAACTTTTTGAAAGAGCGAAGGACTATATACCTGGAGGAGTCAACTCACCAGTAAGAGCATTTAAGGCCGTAGGAGGAGATCCTATTTTTTTCGCAAAAGCGGAAGGTGCATATATGTATGACGAAGATGGCAACTCGTATATTGATTTAATCAATAGTTGGGGGCCAATGATTCTGGGGCATGCAAATAAGAAAATTGAGGAGGCTATTTTCAAAGCGGTTATTGGATCTCCTTCATTTGGAGCACCAAGCCGAATGGAAGTGGAACTCGCGGAATTAATTACGGAAATGGTACCATCTATTGAAAAGGTAAGGATGGTTAATTCAGGAACTGAAGCTACCATGTCCGCTATCCGCCTGGCACGTGGTTTCACCAAGCGTGATAAGATTCTGAAATTTGAAGGATGCTATCACGGTCATGGCGATTCATTTCTTATTGCTGCTGGTAGTGGTGTAGTGACTATGGGTACACCAGATAGCCCTGGCGTAACGAAAGGAACAGCGAAAGACACCCTGCTTGCACCATTCAATGATATTGAAAAAGTAAGAGAAGTTGTATCTTCTAATGCAGGTGAAATCGCAGCTATAATCGTTGAGCCCGTTGCTGGAAATATGGGGTGCGTACTTCCTGAGCCTGGTTTTCTTGATGGACTAAGATCAATTTGCGATGAAGATGGAATCTTACTCATTTTTGATGAGGTTATGACTGGTTTTCGCCTAGCTAAAGGAGGTGCTCAGGAGATTTATGGTGTCATACCTGACCTAACCACTTTAGGAAAAATCATTGGAGCAGGTATGCCAGTAGGAGCTTACGGAGGGCGAAAAGATATTATGGATTTTGTATCTCCTCAAGGCCCTGTTTATCAAGCTGGGACTCTTTCTGGAAATCCCGTAGCAATGGCCGCAGGCTATGCACAATTGAGCTATTTAAATGAACACCCTGAAGTTTACGAGAATATTGAAAAAACAACCCTGAAAATCAAAAAGGGTTATGAAAGAATACTTAAAAAACACAAGCTTGGCTATACGATGAATAACATTGGTAGCATGATTAGCTTATTCTTTACGGACAAAAAGGTAACGGATTTTGAGCTTGCAAAGTCATGTGATACCGAATTATTCGGAAGATACTTTAGACACATGCTCAGCAAAGGAGTATATCTGGCACCATCTCAATTTGAATCATTATTTATATCCAATAGCATCAGTGATACCGAAGTGGATCAAATTGTGAATTCTTTTGATTCTTTTATCCAATCTCAAGTATAAAGAAGAACTTATTCAATAACTGTCTAGATAAGGGCTAAGGAAATTAAAATCCCTGTGCCCAAAACTACTCCAAGAGCAAAAGTATAAATCAGTCCAATACATATAGCTCTAAACACACACCAAATCATTTTTATCTTATAAACTTTGCGAAAGCTTATAATGGCATAGATGAATGTAATCAGTGTGGCTATGTTAAGTCCTGTTTCTTGAAATGCCTCGAAGAATAGAGAGAAAAGCCAGACCCATCCTAGGAGAAAAAAATACAACGAGTGTAGGTGAAGGGAATGTATCAAATGCTTGATGTACAGTCCTTTTCGCCAAAAAAAGAGTTTCAGTAAAAATGCATAAACCGGAAGAATGAAGAAAACAATGATAGGTATCTGTCTGAGTATATAGGAGAGAAAGGAAGCCTTGGACTCTTGACCAATCTTTACGAATTGATTAACAATGAAATAATTGGTGGTGTTAATTGTATCCATTTGGATGGTATCCAAGATTTGCTCAGAGGACAATGTGGTTTGATCTATCAAATGATCCACAAGTCTTCTATGAGGTTTGGAGAGCGGCCATTCTTCAGCGTAAATAGAATCGGGGAGATTCATTAAACTATCAAATTGAACTGAAGTAAGAACCTTGGAATCATTACTACTTAGCACTCTGTCTTTTTTATCCTGTAAGGTTGGTGAAAACACTTTAGCCATAAAGAAAAAATGAAAGATGCTGATGACTAAATACCAGCGAATTGGATTTGCAAACTGAACCCTCTTTCCATTTATAAATGCGTTAGTGATTTTTCCAGGAGAAAACAAGAACGGTTTAAATGTCCTTACAAAACGGGAGTCTAGCGAGAAAAAATTAGATGTGAATTCTCGGAAGAGCATACCAATACTTACATGATTGTCGGTATTTTCCTGTCCACAGTTGGGACAATAGTTAGCTTTTCTGCCTAATGGTTCTTCGCAGTTTAGACATCTGCTATGTTTCCTTCTCTTTTTCACCTGGTTTAAACTTGTTGAGTAAAAATGCCACACCCCACAATCCCAGAGCGATAAAACTATAAAGCACTTGATTTATCTGACTTCTAAGCGAGAAGAAAAGAAACAAGAAAGCCAGAATAGTAAATGTCCAAATTAATGTTGGAAATAATTTCATACCTCTTTTACTTTCAAGCTTGTACCTTCGTCCGAAATCACTTCTACATTTATGCCTTCATCAACGAAATTCCCTCGGGTGAACGCATCGTAAATTTCCCCGTCAATTTCAATTTTTCCACTTGGTCTTAACCTTGTGTAAGTTTTCCCTTTTTGACCGATTAAGGATTTTTTCTTGTAAAAAGTAGATGTAAAACCTTCTTCTTTACTTTGCACATCATGCAATGCTACTCTCTGAAATACGTTGCTATTGAGTAATCTGGCTCCTCCTAAAAACATGACTATCATAGCACCTAGCAATCCGGCTATTACGGTAGCAAAAGAAATAAACAATTGATCCCCACCTACAAAGGAAAAATCAAACATATCATTGTTAAGCATCACCAGAACCAGAGAACCTATGGTGCATATTAGTCCTAAAACTCCAGCAACGCCAAATCCTGGAATGACAAAAACCTCCAATGCTATTAAGATGATGCCTACGACAAATAGAATAATTTCCCAATTTTCTGCAAGACCATTGAGGTAGTTTGGAACAAAGTAGAGAATGACAGCTACAATGGACGCAAGGATAGGGAATCCAACCCCAGGAGTTTGCAGCTCAAAATAGATTCCTCCAACAATTATCAAAATAAGGATACCGCTCACAAATGGATTAAGAAATAAAGAAATAATTTTTTCAGATACTCCGAGATTAAATTCTTCAACAGTATAGTCTTCCACACCGGAACGTTTCATTATGTCATCTATACTGCTTACCTCAGCTTCACAAAAGCCATACTTTATGGCTTCAGAGGTGGATAGAGTTAAAATCTTACCCTCGGTGGCTATGCTATCCAAATCAATATCTTCATCTACCATTGCCTCTGCCATACGAGGGTCTCTGCCTTTTGCTTCTGCAGTCGAGCGCATGATAGACCGCATATATGACTGATACTTATCTGGAGCAGCATCACCATCCTGGGTCACCACCGTCGCAGCTCCAATGCTCGAACCTTTCGCCATATAGATACTGTCACAAGCGATGGATATCAATGCTCCAGCAGAGGCAGCATCTTTATTGATAAAAGTGTAAATGGGACGATCAAAATTCAAGATACGTGTTCGGATATCGTCTGCATCATTCAGCGCTCCTCCATAAGTGTCTAATTCTAAGATTACATAGTCAGCATCCAACTCAAGAGCCTTTTCAAGTCCTAACTCAGAATACCTATTCGTCCTTGGATCAATAACATCGCCGATCTTCAGATGCAAAACCAAAGGCTTCTCCTTTTCTTGTGAGAAAAGAAGGATACTTACCAGAATCGACAGTAGACTAAATACTTTCTTCATAAAATCTTTATTTCAGAACAAATGTCTCATTTTTGGGACTGTTGATCTGTGGTTAAAGTTATTCCAAAATAGATCGACATGGCAATTTCTTTCATATCAAATCTTATGTATTTATTACCTACTTCAGTTCGTTCAATCAAATTCGATAAGAATATATGGAGTTCGGTTTTAACGAATGCTAATCAACTAGTTTTAGATATACGCAACGAGGAGGGGACGGATATTGATATTATTACCCTAGACATTGATTCATTAGTTGGTGAATCAATACCAATTGAACCAATAAATAAGTGGATGAAATTGATTGGTATTAAAAATCATCAGCTCTACTTCATTAGATACCTGGACACTAATGATCCCTCAAGTAATGATTTTCTAATGTTTGATCCGGGGAAACAACTTCTAGAGCCAGTAACGCAACTACCTCATTTTACAGAGCCTGCAGTGTATGCACAGATTTATGAGCATGGTTCCGAATACTTTAAGACAGTAGCTGAATTTTTAGGCTTAGAACTACCACTTTCATGTGAATATTTAGAATGGAATGATAAAATCATAATCAGCTACTATCTTCGTTCTGATAATGGATTTGATCGATACCTGTTGCTGTTGAGAGACGGGATGAAGGAATGGAAGATCAAACAGGATGAATCGATGAAAGGCTTTTCATCTGGTGCATTTTTTGTTGTAGGAGACCAGTTGATTTTTATTAAAGACCGAAATGAAGTTTGTGTTTACGCTGATTAGTACGCTTTTTCTAATAAATGTTTATGCTAACCCCGCGGATAGTGTGCGTGCAGAGCAGAGAGAAGAAGGAACTTTTATTGTCCACGAAGTGGAAGAGGAGGAGACCCTCTATTCTATTGCAAAGCGCTATGGTGGTTCGGTAATAGGAATCATCAAACACAATCAAATCATTGACAATAGAATAGAGATAGGTCAGACACTTTTTGTTTTGATTAAGAATGAGGAGCCTGTTCAGGCAGTTATCATAAAAAAATCACCAACAAATAAGAATATCCACAGCGTACAACATGGAGAGACCTTGTATAGCATATCCAAACTGCATGATGTAAAACTCAAGGATTTAAGAAAGTGGAATGATCTTTCGAGCAATGACATTTCACCAGGAATGCAATTGAAATTGAGTAAAAACGCATTATCAGTTATTCCAATTGATGGTTTAGCGGATGTTGATTCATTGGAAGCCATGCAAGTAAAGAGCGATAGTACGGCAGATGAACCAAATGACCCACTTGCTGATTTTGAAAAATACTTGGTGCAAACTGGAGAGACACTTGCTACCATAGCCAGGAAAATAGGTGTGAGTATGGATAGCTTAAAATTTTGGAATGATTTAGATTCTGATTTTTTAAAGATTGGGCAACAATTGGTCTTTAAAGATGAAGTGGAATCAAGGGATACGAGCCTGAGTGAACCTAAGAAAAAAATACGAACGCAAATTGATGAAGATGGATTTGAAAAAATCTTCGAAGAAGGCGTGGCATCTGTTATTCAATCCATGAATACCTCAAGGTTTCTAGCATTGCACAGAACCTTGCCGATTGGTACCAATTTGAAAGTTAGAAACCTCATGAACAATCAAGTGGCATACGTGAAAGTTGTAGGCAAACTCCCAAACACTGGGCTAAACAAAAAACTACTGCTACGACTTTCACAGCCAGCTTACGATCAACTAGGTATCTTAGATTCAAAATCAAGGGTTGAAGTATCCTACAGCAAGGAGTGAGTCAAAAAGAGCTAAAGTCCTTTCTTGATTCGAAGTTTGAAGAGTATAATCAGCCTGATTTCATTCCGAATGATCCGATATGTATTCCCCATGAGTATGCTAAAAAACAAGATATAGAGATAGCTGGATTGATGGCAGCCGTGTTTGCTTGGGGTCAACGGAAAACGATCATCAACAAGAGCCATGAATTCTTAGGTTACATGGACAATGATCCGCATGGCTTTGTTCTCAATCATTCGGAAGCAGATCTTAAACCTTTTCTAAATTTTAAACATCGAACGTTTAATAGCACAGATGCACTTTACTTTATTCACTTTTTTCAGTGGTTTTATAGGCAGCACGATTCTTTGGAAAAAGCTTTTACAGAAGAGTTGAGTAGAGAAGCAAAAATGGAAGTTCGACTAACTCATTTTTTTGAATTATTTTTTTCATTGCCAGATCACCCAATACGTACCTATAAGCATGTGCCTAATCCAGCAAGAAAGTCGGCCTGCAAACGAATCAATATGTTCCTGAGGTGGATGGTGCGAAAAGATGATAAAGGAGTGGATTTTGGTTTATGGGATACCATGAGACCAAGTCAGCTCATCTGTCCATGTGATCTACATGTAGATCGAGTAGCTCGTAAGCTTGGCCTTATTCACCGCAAGCAAACTGATTGGCAAACAGCAATTGAACTGACAGAAAATCTTAAAAAACTAGATGCCAATGATCCAGTTAAATATGATTTTGCATTGTTTGGGCTGGGAGTAGAGGAGAAATTTTAGGATTTTGATAAAGAGCTAGTCTTGGTTAGATGCAGCTTAATGATAAAAAAAGCGAGTACTGAACCGAATACTGCTCCTACCATTACATCGCTTGGGAAATGCTTTCCTGACATAGTCCGGAAATAGCATTTGATTACTATGCCTAATAGCATAAAGCCCCAAACTATTTTTCTAAGCTTGCTTTCTGAATAGATGACCTGAAAAGCGTAAGCAAAGAAAATAAGGCTAAAGGCTGTTAGGGCTGCATCGCCTGAGAAAAAAGAGTTTTCAATGTCATATTTTGAAATATCCTCTACGAATTCTTCCTTGGCCTCCATTCCTAATTGCCGTATTTCAACAAGGCTTCTGTATGCAAAAGGACGATATCTTTCAGTCAACCCTTTGACAATTCCAGTGACGCTTTCAGTAAGTATGTATCCTTGAGTGAAAATGAAAAAAAGACCAAGCCTTTCTTTTATACCACCTCGAAAAAGAAATAGGGATAATGGTATGATATAAATAGCTATACTCATCAGAGCTTTACCATTATCCTTTGCCAAAAGGTCCCACCTTCCTGCTACAATTCTATCTAACCAATTAATTTGATCAATTTTAGTTTGATCCAAACTTCCAATTTGGAATTTTTGAAATTTTTCCGCTTTTCTATCTTGAAGTTCAATAGAGATAAAGGATGTGGCAACACATAATATAGAAATAGCAATATCCTTTTTAAGATCTATTTTCAGAAGTGAATTAACCTTCCAGTAGTGCTTTTGATTTAAGATGAGTAAAGCAATTATCAAAAGTGCAGGTATGATGTAGTACATGTGATTGATCCAATCTGTTTCAACCAAATTTAGAGGATGCGATTACAGATTAGGATAAAAAATCAAAGCACTTACCTGACATTTACCCGTCATTAGCAAGGATTTGAAGCCGATACCCTTTTTCTTGGTTTACATAGAGTAGAAGATTTCTTGATTCAGATTTCTAGTAACCTAATTTAATTTGTGGTTACAGAGATTTATTAAGGAAAAGTGAATAAAAGAAGAACCATAGTATTGAGTGTTTTACTACCCCCAATTTCCCGGATCTTCGCGCCATTCCTTCAGTGTTTTCAATACCTCATTTTCAAACATACGTTCGTCTTGGGCATGTTCCAGCAAGTGGTGATAGTCGCTTAGTACAACAAGATCTACGCCTTTGTTTGTGAAATTATCTTCTGATACCTGAAAACCATAGGTGAAGATGGCCACCATACCAACGACCTCTGCACCTGCTTCTTTTAATGCATCTGCAGCAGCGAGCGAGCTTCCTCCGGTTGATATCAGATCTTCAACTAAAAGGACTTTCTGTCCTTTCTCAATCTTTCCTTCAATCATGTTTTGTAGTCCATGTCCTTTAGACTTAGACCGAACATAGATAAAAGGAAGACCAAGCTCTTCTGCAACAAGTGCTCCTTGAGGTATTCCAGCAGTCGCAACACCTGCAATCACGTCTATTCCATTGAATGAATTTGAAATAGCCAGGCCTAGTGCCGTTTTTATCTTGGAACGAACATCTGGGTAGGAGAGGCTTAAGCGATTGTCGCAATAGATTGGAGACTTCCATCCGGATGCCCAGGTAAAAGGTTCCTGTGGGCTTAATTTAATAGCTCCGATCTTTAATAAATCTGCAGCTACTTCAGCTGCCAACTTTGTGTTGTAAATTTTGATGCTCATGTGACTGCAAAATAAATAACTCCTGTATTATCGATCAATAATCTTATGAGCTTGTTTCGTTTTTAATTTATTATTTAATTGCCATGTAATTCTGATTGATGAAATGAGCACGACTTTAAAAGGAAAAACCCCAAACGACTATTGCTCATGGGAACTTCTAATTCTACTGACCGATATGGCCTTAAGAAATAGACAATTCGCATGAAAATTTTTATTAATGATATCCCTGTTTACATACTTTCTGAGAAGAAAATAAATATGAATAGGGCATATGGACTGATCGTTAGAGAGTTTGAGACGATTGTTCCTGAGGTATTGGTAGACGATGTTTTGATCATGAACGCTTCATTTGATCAGGTAGATAGCTTGCTTAAGTTAATGACCGATAAAAAGCTCAAGAAAGTTCACTCTATTTTCATTTCGTCACGCGAAAAAAGATCGCTAATCAATTACCTCAAAGGAAAATTCAAAGTTATTGAAGCAGGTGGTGGCATTGTAGCAAAGGAGGGAAAGCTTCTTATGATCTATAGAAGAAAAGTGTGGGATATCCCTAAAGGGAAATTGGACAAAGGAGAAAATATTGAAGAATGCGCCATAAGGGAAGTTGAAGAGGAGACAGGGGTTAAAGTAAAAATTGACCATAAAATTGATGCAGTATGGCATACCTATGTCACAAAGAAAAAATATGTTCTGAAGAAGACTCATTGGTACGCTATGCAATGTATTAATGACAGTAAAATGGCTCCTCAAAAAGATGAAGGTATCAAAAAAGTAGAATGGATGGATCTAGAGCAGGTTCGAAAAGCACTGCATGATTCCTATCGATCGATCAGATATGTGATGCAGGAGTATACTAAAATGATGAAGGAGGTTTGACCTATACCTCATAAGGAAGAAATGGATTAACGTCACCTCCATATCTATGTACTTCCCTGATAATACTTGAACTAATTGGGGCTAATTCCGGAGAGGTTATCAAAAAAATGGTTTCAAGATCTTCATTGAGATATCTATTGATTTGCGATATACTATTCTCATACTCAAAGTCAGTGGTGTTTCGTAAGCCTCGGACCATGAATTTAGCACTATACTTTTTTGCAAGTGAAGCGGTCAGTTCATCGTAGACTTCAATCTCAACACGCGGTTCATCTTTGAAGGCCTCTTTGATCTTCTCAACCATCCACTCAAGTTCAAAATATCGCTTATTCTTGGTTGTGTTGTGTCCTATCGCTATAATGACACGATCAAACAAGTCCAGACTTCTTTCTACAATATCAAAATGACCACTTGTAAATGGATCAAAGGAACCAGGAAAGATTGCTGTCTTCATGACTGTGTTTGATTTGTGCTTACACACAAAGATACCCACTCAGCACATCAAAGTACTGATGGTCTTCTACTTCGTCGTAGAGGTAGCTAAACTTAAGAAACGATGGCTTAGACCCGAATGAAATATTTCTGATATATCTCTTAAGTAATGACATTTCATCAGAACTAGGCTTTACAAAACCCCAAAGAAAGACGTGACTTTCTTTACCGCTCATTTTTAATTCATTGAAAACAAGCATGACATACTTTAGATAGTCTTCTTTCTTGCGAGCAGCGAACTGATTATAATATAGAAGTTTTTGACCTTCAGTCACTACTAAATGTAGAATCCCTCTATCCACATACGCATACATGCTTTTTTCTTCAATATGATCTGCATGCTTCATGAAGCCTTCGATCAAAGCGCTTCCTTGATGGACTATATGAACCTTTTTCTTTTTATAAATAGACTCAATCCACCTACAAAGTTTGCTCTCGGCGGCAAATACATTTATTGAATCAACTGCTATTTGCTTATAGTATTGAACTTCCTCAAAAGCAGTTTTAATTTCACTATTTAAGGCGAGATAGTCTGCCGAGGCTTCTTGGACAAACATATTGGCTGGTACGAGTGAAAATTTATGTGTCTTGAGACATAGTTTCACATCTTTCCAAAAACCCGCCGTTAAATATTCATGATTATCAAGTATCTCTTTTATGAGTCTTAACCGACCATTTACAGTTTTGATTCCTTGAAAACGATAATCTTCAAGACCCATGACTACATTATCTTGGGAATCAACCACTGCAAACTGCAGATCGTAAATCCCAACCTGCATGATAAGCGAGTAGTGATCTAGTTCATCAATCGTGAACTTTGTGTCTTTTACTCGCTTAACAAGCTTATAGGTCGATGTGTCTTGTGCAATCAAAATATTTTATTCCCAGTTTCCTGCTGTGGTCACACTTGTTCGTGATCCAAATCTCAGTGGTTTCCTGGTGTTGTATTCGCTATCTTCATCTCTACTAGGATCAATTGGTCGAGGATTCTTCACCTCAATGGCATTTACCAATAGTCCCGCTTTAAGAATTTTATCTGCCCAAACATCAAACTTTACGGGAGGTTGAGTTCCAGGTACGTATGGAAGAGTAGCTAAGTCAAACCTTGGCCATTTTCCCATTCTGAACAAAGAATCCATTACTGGAACAGTTCCAAGAGTGTCAATATTGACAACTATGCTATCCTTACCGTAAGGTTGAGGAATAATAGTCTCGCTCTTTTCTGTTAGGTAAAAACTACCTGTATCAATGAAGGCCATCAATTTATCCCAGTCGCTTGTATATTGGCCATTTACAGCCATAAAAGCAATCTCTGCTTCTCGGATCATCTTCAACTGCTCAATAATTCGCCCTTCGGCTTTTTCGATACGCTCAGCTTCATCAATGGATGATTTGATACTGTACACTAAAAATACGGCCAATGATACCCATACCACGAGCATGACCACAGAAACAATTTTTGTTTTACTCATTGCTAAATTTCTTTTTCGCTAGGTTTTTGCAATTATAAATATTTAATGGTGATTCTTGAAGCACCAAAATATTATTAATGCTTAAAAGTAACCAAACCCCTAAGTTCGGCAATTTTATCTCTTTCACCAGCGGTGTTAAAAGCATTATGAATGGTTTCTTGCGAAAGTTTTTTTAAATCTTCTTTTGAAAAGAACCTTGCCTCCGCTAGAATTTGACTTTTCTTGTTCAATTCAGGGTCTTCTCCAAGCTTCAAAGTACCTGAAATTCTTGATACATTGAAGAATAATTCAATGGCATGATGCTTATTATCGATGTATTCATTGGTAAAAAGGTATTCTTTGACATCTATTTTTAGATTAGTCTCCTCCATAAATTCCTTTTTGAGTGTTTCATGGACACTTTCTCCAAACTCTACACCTCCACCAGGAGGAGACCATAGATACCCTGCAGGGCCTATGGAAAGATGCTTTAGCAATAAGAATTTGCCATCTTCTTCAAGAATACCACAGACACGAACTCTCACTTTTCCCTCAAATGGGTTTTTGAATTGATTTTGGTCTAACATTTGCAAAAGATGTTCGTTAACTTTGATTCTTATTAAGAACAAAAAAATAAATTTAAATATGAAATATTTAGCATCATTGCTGTTGATCGGATTTGCATTCTTTGCAACAGCACAGGAAGAAGAGCCGATGACAGGGCCAAAAATTTCATTTGCTGAGAAATCGTTTGATTTTGGTGAAATCAGTCAAGGTGAGAAAGTTGAGCATATCTTTCAATTTGAAAACATTGGAAACGAGCCCTTAATTATTTCTGATGTTCGGACAACATGTGGTTGTACGGCTCCTGAATGGCCAAGAGATGCAGTAGCTCCTGGTGCCACTGCCAAAATTAAAGTTGTATTTAATAGCGCGGGTAAAATGGGAATGCAGAACAAGGTGATTACCGTGATGTCAAATGCAGTCAATAACCCTGCTCGAGTGAAGATTGTCACAAACGTGACAGCTCCAGACCCAAATAATTAATAGTTTCTAGCACCAAAAATGGCGCTTCCAATTCTGACCATATTACTTCCCTCTGCTAGTGCGATTTCATAATCGCTACTCATGCCCATAGAGAGTACGTTCATTTGAGCATTAGTATGGTCAGAATTTTTTATTTCATCGTAGAGATCTTTCAAAGATTTAAATTCCTTTTTTACAAGTTCTGAGTTATCTGTATTTGTAGCCATTCCCATGAGCCCTACAATCCGAACGTGATGCATCTCTTCGAATTCTTCTTCGTTCAATAGTTGATCAAGCTCCATTTGATCTAATCCGAATTTTGTTTCTTCTTTAGCGATATGAATTTGCAGAAGACAATCAATTATACGGTCGACTTTTTTCCCTTGTTTATTGATTTCTTTCAAAAGCTTTAAAGAATCTACACCATGGATTAAATGAACAAAAGGTGCGATGTACTTTACTTTGTTGCTCTGCAAGTGTCCTATCATATGCCAGCGGATATCTTTTGGGAGCTCTTCAGCCTTTTTTGTGAGTTCTTGTACTTTGTTTTCTCCAAAATCAAGATGTCCAGATTCATATGCTTCTACAATGTCAGAACTAGGCTTTGTTTTGCTCACGGCTACAAGTGTGCAGGATTCTGAAAGAGTTTTCTTTAATTCGTTTAGTTGGTTTGATATTTCGCTCATTATTGTCTCTTTTACATCTTTTAAAGATGAAAGTTCACGAATAAGTTTCAAAGAGGACTGAATGGCAATTTTAGGGACATTACTCAAGAAAGGAATCATGCTGCGCGAAAGTTTAGAGCAGCTATATACTTCTTCTCTTGACTTGCAAAAACAAGAGTTAAGGAACCTACTCATTCATTGTCAGGGGACGAAGTTTGGCAAGGAACATTCCTTTGATAAAATTTTAAGATCCTTTAAGAAACGAAATGACAATTTTTATCAGGTTTTTAAAGACCAGATCCCGATTTTTGATTACGATAAAATTTATGAAGAGTGGTGGCATTTAGCCCAGGAGGGTCAAAAAGATGTTTGCTGGCCAGGTAAGATCAGATACTTTGCTCTGAGCTCCGGTACTTCTGGAGCACCTTCCAAATACATCCCGCTTACGCGAGAAATGGTAAAATCAATCCGTAAGACGTCTGTGCGACAGATTTTAACCATGAGCAAGTATGACTTGCCCGCTTCTCTTTTTTCAAAGGGGATATTAATGCTTGGAGGAAGTACCGATTTGAAAAGAAGTGGTCATTATTTTGAAGGAGATCTGAGTGGAATTACAGCTGCACAAATCCCTTTTTGGTTTCAACACTTTTATAAGCCGGGGAAAAAAATAGCTAAGACGAAAGATTGGAATGACAAGCTTGAAGAGATTATTAGAAGTGCTCCTGACTGGGACATAGGAATCATTGTTGGAGTTCCAGCTTGGCTTCAGATTTTAATGGAGAAGGTGATTGAAAAGTATAATCTTAATAACATTCATGACATTTGGCCTAACCTGCAAATTTTCGTACATGGTGGAGTGTCTTTTGAGCCTTATAAGCGTGGATTTGAAAAATTACTTGCAAGGCCACTTCACTACATGGAAACCTATCTAGCTTCAGAAGGATTTATTGCTTTTCAAGCGTATCCTAATCAAAAGTCGATGAGACTAGTTTTGAATAATGGAATTTTCTACGAATTTGTACCCTTTACAGAATCAAACTTTGATGAAGAGGGTAAGCTTAGGGCAAATGCAACAACATTTAAAATTGATGAAGTAGAGGAAAATAAAGAGTATGCTTTATTAATTACCACAAATTCCGGAGCATGGAGATACATGATTGGAGATGTAATAAAATTCACCTCCGTGGAGGAGAACGAAATTGTAATCACCGGTAGAACAAAACTGTTTATGAGTTTATGTGGTGAGCATCTTAGCTTAGATAATATGAATAAAGCTGTAGAGTTGGTTGAAGAGGAAATGAAAATTGATATTCGAGAATTTACACTTCTTGGAGATAGATCTGGGAGCTTATTCGCTCATCACTGGTATATTGGTACAGATGATAAAATTGATAGAGAGAAGTTGATTGATCGAATTGATTATCATTTAATGGATCTTAATGACGATTATAAAGTTGAAAGAGAATCTGCTCTTAAAGAGCTTAAATTGAGCGTGTTACCTACAAATATTTTTTATAAATGGATGGAAGAGCAAGGAAAAGTGGGTAGTCAAAATAAATTTCCTCGTGTATTAAAGAAAGAAAAGGCCCAACTTTGGAGAAATTTTCTAGTAGAACAAAATATCCAAGCGAATTAAATGCCCCCAATACTTAATGGACTAATCTTTGGTCTTATTTTTCTCTTTGCGCTTGGACCAGCTTTTTTCGCCCTTATTCAGACGAGTATTCAGCAAGGCTTAAAAAAAGCGATATTCCTGGCCATAGGTATATCTGTAAGTGATATTTTCTATGTGGCAATTGTATTGTTGGGGCTGACAAAAGCCCTGGAAACGGATGATTTTAAATTCTGGATGGGGATTTTTGGTGTGATAATGCTTGGGGCTTATAGCATATACTCTTGGTTTAAAACACCTAAAATTGAAAGTGATAATGCAGTAATGAATGATTCTAATTATGCAAAACAGTTTGCAAAAGGATTGTTCCTCAATGGATTAAATCCATTAATCATAGTGTCTTGGGCTACATTGATAAGTGCTAGTACAATAAATTTTGAATATGACTTCAATCAACAGTTGCAATTTTTTGGAGGTATGCTCATTACTATTTTTAGTATGGATGTTGGCAAAGCCTTTATTGCTCATCGCCTAAAGCATTTGATTACAGTAAAATTTGTGAGGGGAATGAATCGTACAATAGCCGTTATTCTTGTGTTATTTGCTTGTCAGATTCTATACTTTCTATTGAGCAATTACGCATAAAAAAAAGCATCTCAATGAGAGATGCCTTGACCTTAATAACCTAACCTAACTTTATTATTGTATTGTAAATCCGAATACTTTTTCTTCAGTTTTAGAATTTACAATTAATGTATAAGTACCTTCATTTAAATTTGTAATATCTGCAAGATCTACTTTTCCTTCACTGATTTCTTTCTCTACCTCGTTGATATACAACTTCAACTCCTCTTTGCGAGGATTGGATACCCATACTTTCGTATCTTTTGAAAAAACAGGCTGTCCGCTTTCTATAGCGATTGCCTGATTGCTAAACTCTAATTCTACTTCTGGTGAGGTAGTAGTAGTAAATGCGACAAGAAAGTTTATCGATACTACTGATGCAAGAACTGAAACAAACTTTATCATAACTGGCTATTTATACTTTACTTATACAAAAAACGTCCAAAACCCTGACTTGGTATGCAGCTATTAGTTAAGAGCTAAAAAATGTTAGGTGAAACTCCGATTATTTTCGTTTAAGCCTTTAAGTCGCGTTTGTTCAAAACCCAGTTGATAAACAAAATAAATAGTAGTCCCCAGCCAATGGCAATTAACCACTCGTACCAATAGATACTATCTTTTATTTCTTGGAAGAGATACCTGGCAAAAGGACTTTCATATGCTTTACCACAAAGCTTTTCAATCGAATACATTGGGAAAAATTTTACGATTCCTGCAGTGTAATCTCTTGTGAATGGGGCAAACTCGAGGATAGCTGTGACGATAGGCTCGAACACTAGATTATACAAGAAAATCAAAACGATCGCAAAGCCAGCCTTTTTTATGACCATAGCAATGCTGAAAGCGAAAAGCGAAAAAACGACAAGTTGAAGAAAATATGCCAATAGATAATCTAGCTGATCGAATACATATTTAAGGTCGGTCACATGCGAGTAAATCATGCCGGCAACCAGTCCAGATAGAAACAGGACTAGTGTACAAACACCTGCTAAAAATAGAATCAGAGAAAATTTGGATAGCAAAAATTCGCGCTTGCTTACCCCATCGATGATATTCTGCCTGAGTGTATTATACGAGAGTTCATTGTTTACAGAAACAATGACAATAAAAGAGATTAATACTTTAACAAATGAAGCTAACCAAGTAGAATTCTGCCAAATATCAGGGAAATCGTAGATGGGAAGGATTGTAGGATCTATTCCTTGAAAATCAGCGCCTTTGCTTTTCAGCCATTCAAGAAAAAAGACGCCTCCATTTGTAATGATCAATTGAGCTAAAAGGTATAATCCAAACAGGATCCAAAACACCTTGTAATGCTTCAATTTCAACCATTCTAGTGTAAATGCTCTAATCATTTTCTTTTAATATTTTCAAGAATTCTTGTTCAAGTGATTTAGACTGAGGTACAAGTCTTTTCAAGGAGATTCCTTGATCAAAGCAGAATTTGTTTAATGAATCTGAAGACTGCCCATCCTTGAGATAGGCTTTTAACGAACCGTTCTCTTTTTCCAATTTTTCCAATCCATCAAATTTTTCAATAGTAGAGGAAAGTACATCAAGATCGTCTGCTGATATTTCTACCACATTAGTCTCTCCAAGAATATCATGCACTGATCCTTCATGAAGCTTAACACCTTTTCTAAGAATGCAGAAATCCGTGCAAACCTTTTGCACTTCATCAAGCAAGTGACTTGCCATAATGATGGTTTTTCCTTGTGCTGCAATATTTCTAATCAACTCGCGAACTTCTGCGATCCCCTCAGGGTCTAGTCCATTTGTAGGTTCATCAAGCATCAATACTGGTGGATCAGACAGTAATGCTGCTGCTAAAGAAAGTCGTTGCTTCATACCTAAACTAAAGGTCTTGAATTTATCATTTCTTCGTTCGTATAGGTTGACTTGTTTGAGTATGTCATCAATCCTATTGGTGCCGCACTTTTTGATGTGAGCTACAATTCTCAGATTCTGAGTAGCAGTCAAATAGCTATAAAAGCAGGGTGTCTCTAGAATGGATCCGATTTTCTGTCGGGCATCTACATTGTTTATTCCCCCAAACCATTCAAAACTACCACTAGAAGGAGCAACTACCTCCAAAATCATCCCCAGTGTCGTTGTTTTACCACTTCCGTTTGGCCCTAAAATACCGTATACCTGACCTTGTTTTATTGTTAAATCGAGTTGACTTACAGCGGTAAGTTTTCCAAACTTTTTAGTGAGTTTATTGATCTTAAGTACATTCATTTGAACTGATCGGTTATCAATGGAAGCATGTCACTGCCTTGAAAAGTTTGCATTAGCGTAGGGATTTTTCCAAATGGAATTTCTCCCCTTAAGTAAAAAGCCATTGCTCTGCCTTCTGCAGTCATTACACCAACATATTCATCTTCTTTCCCTATTATTCTTACCTCCTGTTTCCCTCGGATGATAATATATTCTTCATAGCCTATCTCTTCATAGTCTTTAAGCCAGTCAGCATGAGACTTGGAAGCCGTAGTAGCGGAATCTAGCCTGTATAGTAATATTTTTTCAATGTCGTTAACCAATTCGTAAAACTGTGGATCTTGTGTGATATTGACCATCCTAAGTGTACTAGGATACAGGCAGATCGGATTCATCCATCCATTTGGTCTTCTTGGCTCAGCAAAGTCTTTTAGGATCTTTTCTTGTCCTATTGAAGGAAGTGTAATGATTGTAAGAAAAGTAATGAGTAGGTGTTTCTTCATGCAGTCTTTATGTATAGTAGAATTTTTTGTTAAGCACGTAAAATAATAAGGGCAGGTTGGGGTGCCAACCTGCCCATTACCTAACGATCTTTTTTAATCATTGCCTTCTAAATTTTTCAGATACTTAAGTTCGCTCATACGCATCATACTTGCTAGCTTAGATACTTGCTTTAGATCGATAATTCCATAAAGACTAACCATTGCGAACTTTTCCTTACCTCCAGCTACAAGTATGAGTTCTTCGATGATGCCGTCTTTTTCCTTAATGGAAATTTTTACATTTTCTTCAGCATCTTTTACAGTCATCAATTCTTCATAACCGGCTTTAGAAACATCATTATTTGCTTCGGAGTAGAGTGCTTTTGGATTGGATACCTTCTCACTAGCCACGACTTTCATGCCTTTCAACTTGCTGATGACGTCCAAAAACTCTTTTTCATCTTCCGAATTTCCTTCCATTTCAGTGAATAGAGAAAACATTTTACTGCTTACAGAGACTTTAGTAAATGTCTCATCATCCTCATACCTATCCATGTACTTGGTTACTACTTGCTGACTAAAAGCCAGACTTGTGATGGATAAGATCATTATTGATAATATAATTTTTTTCATGGTTTTATTTTTTTAGTGTCTTTAAAATCAAGGTTTTGGTCCTTACGAAGCACTTAAGATTCCTCTTGAAGCTCTTCTTTTGCTTTATTTATCTTGGTCAATTCTAGGGTGTGATTCTGACCTTCCTTCAGTTCTGAGGATATCATCATCAGCGCCTCTCTAGTAGCTTTTAGCGCTTTTTCAGGATCATCAATTGCAAATGGATCTTTTCCAGCATCATTGAATACCAATACTGCTGTGATTATCCCAATCGTGATAGTAGCTGCTGCGGAAACCCAAGCTCGCTTTTTATTGACAACCTTAGAATTTTTATACTTCACTGACTTTTGGCTAGTGAGGTATCGGAAATAATGGCTTTCGCTGTTGAGAGCAGGATTGGATTTGAAATGTGATTTAATCACTCTTTCTTCTTCCAAACTGGTCTCACCATTCCAGTATTTTTCTATTAGCTTATCAATTTGCGATCCCATATGCGTCTATTTTTTGCATGGCTTCTTTTACTTTTTTGCGCGCTCGATGAATGTTGACTTTTACATCACTTTCACTGAGTTCACATGTTTCAGCTATATCCTGATAGCTCAAGTCCTCCACTTCACGAAGATGGAAAACCTCCTGCTGCTTGGCCGGTAGCGTCTTCAAAACCATTCTCATTTGTGACATAAAGTCATTGGTAATGGCTTGTTCTTCTACTGTACCGGAATATCTCATATTCACTACTTTTTCGTCCAGGTCTGCGTATCTATTTCTTCGCAAAATTTCGATGCATCTATTTCGGACAATGCGAAAAGCCCATGCATTGACTTTTTCTACTTTATCCAGGTCTTTGCGGATACTCCAGATTTTTGTTAGACAATCCTGTACTGCATCTCTTGCCGTTTCAGGTTCATGTACAATCGATAACGCGTATCGATACATGCCGTCAGAGGCGGGTAAGATGTGCTTATGGTATAGATTATTTGACATTCAGCTAGATGATGTACATGCTGATTGAAAAGTTACAGAAAGGAGAAAGAATTATTTTCGACTAGCGGAATATATTAGTTAAATACTTATTTCGGATATCTCTGTAAATGTAAAAATCGGAATCAATCGAGATAATTTCATGATATCCTGATTGTTCTGAAACAACCACCAAACTAGCATCGGCTAAGTCCATAGGTACATCACTGAATTTATGTGTCAATTGCTTAATGCGTGAAATATGATTTTCAACAAGTTCATAAATTTTTAATCCGCCTCGATCAATCCATTCTAGAAAAGCTAATTGAGCTTTTACACTAAAGTCTAACATATGACAAGTTTCTGTCACTACAGGCCATGTGGTCCATAGGTAGCCTTCATAATCTTCTAGAAATCGAACAGCTTTTAAATGATATTGATCGGATCGATCGAATAATGCTATGAGAGGGCCGGCATCAATGAGCGTGTTTCTCATGAAGCTTACTTTTTAGCTTGGATTTGTAAGTCAAAGAATTGTCTGAATTACTGCTTTTATCTGTCCCAAAAAGATCATGGCCTAAGACATAAGGAAGTTGTTTAGATTGTTCTTTATTGAAATACATGGATAATGCTTCTTTTACGATTGAAGATTTGGAAGAATTCATTTGCTTACTGTACTCCGCCAATTTTCTATCAGTTGCTTCATCCAGTCTTACATTTAGCATATTTTCTTTTTTATCTTTCATGTGTAATACAAATGTAATACGTTTTAAGTATTTATTCAAACACTATCAATCTGTCAAAACATTCGTCACAAAAGTAGACTTGGTTAGTAACCAAAGTAGAAGAAATACAGCGGCCCATTTTAGATAGACATAGTAGAAGTCATTTGTGTCTTTGTAGCGTGTTTCTTTTATTTCTGCTTTTTCAAGACTGTCAATCTCATCAAACACTTGAACAAGTGCTTCTTTGTCTGACACTCTATAGAATTTTCCATTCCCAATCTTCGCAATTTCTCTCAGAGTAGTTTCATCAAAGGTATTCTCAACCAACC